>CADCDW010000145.1 GCA_902800325.1 uncultured Lachnospiraceae bacterium | reverse complement strand
GCTATGAGTGATTTAATATTATTGCCCAAAAATTTAGTTAAACTTTATCATATAGAAAATACGTTTGGAAATCCCAAAGATACGCTTACTCAACGTATCTTACGCTATCAAATAAAAGCTATATTCCAACAGTTTCCACAGATGGATGGTCTTATTGTGCGTATTGGGGAGACTTATTTACAGGATGCTCCTTACCATCAGGGCAGTATTGTTGGAAAGAAAGATGCAGACAACTGCATTATCCCACTTCTCAACCTTCTTCGCGAAGAGATCTGTGAAAAGTTGAATAAAAAACTCTTTTTTCGCACATGGTGGAGCTTCGATTTAGATCTTGATAAATATTTGTACATTACAAACATAGTTAAACCCCATCCAAATCTCATTATTTCAGTCAAACACTGTGAAGGTGATTTCCATCGAGGACATTCCTTCAGTAAAATTTTGGGGAAAGGGCGTCATCAACAGCTTGTTGAAGTGCAATGTTCTCGTGAATATGAAGGCAAAGGAGCTTTTCCCAATTATATAGCACGTGGTGTAATTGATGGGTTCCCGGAAGACGATAGTTTACGGCATGAAGGCAAACCATGTTGCATTCGAGATATTTATAAAATGGGAAAACTTGCTGGTTTGTGGACATGGTCTCGTGGTGGTGGTTGGGAAGGACCTTATCCGAAGGATGAGCTATGGAGCGAGATGAATGCTTGGGTTTTATCAGCATGGGCAGTAAACCCAAGTTATAGTGAAGAAAAATTGTTCAGAGATTATTGTGGTATGTATTTGCATTTAGATCATAATAGTACCAAAATGATGAGGAAGATTGCTTTGCTGAGTGAAGATGCTTGCTTGAAGGCTTTTGATAAGAGATGGAATCCTAATAACGAGCCAATGGGTATACGTGATATGTATATCCCTTTCCCCGTATTACCTACAAATGTTGATTTAGCTGATAAGCTTATTCAAGAACAGGATGAAGCTGTAGAAGATTTTAAGCAGATCGTTAGTTTATCAGGTAAGATACAGATGCCAGATACGATAAGACAGTTGGTAGTTAGGGTCTCATGTTTATATGGTTTTCAGATGTTTCGTATTTTTCGTAGTCTATATCATCTTGCTGGAATTCGTCAATTGAGTTTGCCATTCGATAAAGCTTTGTATATACGAGAATACGATGAGGCATGGAAAGAGGTCGAAATGCTGGCTAAAAAATATCCTATAGCTTGTCCGTCTCTCTTTAGTAAGATGATAGTTAGGCGGACGGAAAACCAGGTTGCAGATAGTATCGTTAATGAAATGAGGTAGTCGTGAAATTTGAAATTGCTAAACTTTTCTTGTAAAGATTATGATAAAAAGATGTACGTTACTTTTATTTTTATTTTGGATTTCTGTTCAAATAGTATCTGGATTAAATGTTGACTATCGTGTAACACCTTTGCCGGATCATATAAAAGCTTTCAATGACAAGCCATTTGTAATTGATTCATCAACGGTTATTGTCTATGAGGGTAATGAAGAAGATATGAAGCACAATGCTTTCTTCTTGCAAACTTTTGTTTATCAAACGACGCGTTTTCACCTTCCAGTAAAGGATCATGTAGTAAAGAATCCTTTTATTATAATAAGAACGAGTCCTCGGATTAAAAATAAGGAAGGCTATGAGTTACATGTGACGGCTAAACGAGTTACTATAACAGGAGCATCGGCGGCAGGAGTTTTCTATGGTATCCAAACTTTAAGAAAGTCCTTGCCAGTGCAGGATAAAGCCAGAACGGTCGAATTACCGGCAGTCATGATTGTTGACAATCCTCAGTTTGCTTATCGGGGCATGATGCTTGATTGCGGACGGCATTTCTTTCCCGTGTCGTTTATAAAGGCGTTTATTGACATGTTGGCTTTGCACAATATGAATGTATTTCATTGGCATCTGAGTGACGATCAGGGTTGGAGATTTGAAGTAAAGAAATATCCTAAGCTTACAGGAGTAGGCTCTTTAAGAAAAAGCACCGT
>CADCDW010000144.1 GCA_902800325.1 uncultured Lachnospiraceae bacterium | reverse complement strand
TGTAAACTCATTGTAAACAGTGTATCATTTCACTGTAAACATATTGTAAACAAACCTCAGAATTATCCACATTTACCTCTGACATCATTGAGGAAATAATATGGGTGTAACCCGCTATTTTTCAGAGAGTTACACCCAACTTATTGATTATCAGCTTGTTAGCTGTTACTCCTCTACAGCAGCCTGCGCGGCGGCAAAGTTTTCCCTATTTATAAGGGATTTCGAAAGGTCAATGTAAACTATCTGTAAGTTTGTAATTTGCATATATTTTCTTCTTTTTTCTGTTTTATGGGTGCAAAGATATATAAATAAAATGAAACCACACTATAATTGATTATTTTTAACGTTATATATACAAGGTACGTACAGAAATATTTTAATAATCAATTCCAGCATCTCTTAATAATCGCTTCAATCTTTCATTTTCGATAACCAATTCTTCGTATCGTTTAAGAAAATCAATGGGAGCACCTGTTTCGAAATCTACAACGTTACTGTCCTTATAGTAATCACGGAAGAAGTTATAATCAAGAATGGTAGAGATTCTGGAAAGTTTTTCAGTTTCCATATCTTTTCTCTTAAGGATTCGACTTATGTCAGACTGTGTCGTTTCGAGTTTAGCGGCAAACTCTGTCTGATTCATATTAATCTCCTTCATTCTTTTTTCTATCAATTCCCCTATTATGGGGCATCCCATTGGTCTATCATCATTTTCATATATATCTTCGGGTCTCATGAATGCCTCAAAGAAATTATGATCCAGTTCATAGGAGATGAGATATAATTTTCTTGTATTCATGGACTTTTTTTTAAGGAGTCTGCTTAAATTTGATGCAGGCATATCTATACGCTTAGCCAAATATCCCTGAGAGATATTATTATCGTTGAGATACTTTAAAATCAGCTCTCCTACATGAACATCAGGTATTACAAATCCCGCTTTATCCATAAATAAGTTAAAATATACTAATATTGCAATAATTTTTATTATCATATTTGGATATTATAACATTATTGATTACCTTTGCTCGCAGAAAACTTAAGCGGAAAGCATTTTGGTTTCACAATTTTGCTTTTTATCCGCTGCAAAATTACATAATATAATTTAAAAAACAAAATGTAATAAAAGAAAAATGGAAGCAGTAGATCAGAAAAATCAGTCAGCTCTTGCATCATGGGACGCCAATCTTGATCATGAGCTTTTGGAAAAGCGTTTAGTTTCGCAGATAAACAAAGCAGGCGATCATATTACGCTAACTTTTACTTCTAAAGGTGCTGCTTCGTTGATTCGAGGCATACAGAGCCTTATTGAGGAGGGGAAGGTAAGACGATCAATACCAGCCATTGATGGTCTTATCCCCAAGAAAGAGGTAATGCTCCGTCTAGATATTTCTCATGCCACCCTTTATAACTGGAAAAAAGATGGAACCCTTATTCCTGTTAAAGTAGGCAAGAAATATTATTATAGAGCAGAAGATGTTGCTTTAATGGAAAAGAATGAGGGATAATATGAATACCAATTCAACTATCGAAGAGCGTCTTGCTGCACTGGAGGCGATATTCCTTCATCAGAAGGAGATACTCACCTTTTCAGAGGCGTGCCTTTATATAGGCATCAGTCACAGTACGATGTACAAGTTGACTGCAGCTAAGAAGATTCCTCATTACAAGTCTGTTGGTCTCTATTTCGAGAGAGCCGAACTTGACAGTTGGATTCGCTCTAAGAGAGTCAATGTTGTAAATCAGTAAATTTATAATAAGTATGGATACCCCGATGATACAGT
Source organism: uncultured Lachnospiraceae bacterium (assembly GCA_902800325.1). GTDB lineage: Bacteria > Bacillota > Clostridia > Lachnospirales > Lachnospiraceae > Coprococcus_C. Next base: position 386 of record CADCDW010000144.1, on the reverse strand, counting down.
TCGCAGACAAGCTTGTCCCGTACGAGGTTTTTATAAGAGACCTCGCCAGGGAGATTGTTGCGCAACAGACGGAAGCCCTTCGTCAGCCGAACGATATCATCAGTCAGAACAAAGCTTTTAAGCTGTTCGGTGAGGGGAATGTCCGTCGTTGGGTGCGTGAAGAAAAGCTGGTTCCGGTTAGCAAACGTCCAGGTAAGATCGAGTACCGGATATTCGATCTGAAACGACTTCAAGAGAGACAACAAGATTATTTTTAAGAATACATATATGATAACAGTGAGATTTAAAAAAATAGGTATAAAAAAACCCGAGTATGTCACCCGGGGATGTCCTGTTTCGCAGAATTGCGACCTTTCTCTTAACCGATGCAAAGATACACAATTTTC
>CADCDW010000143.1 GCA_902800325.1 uncultured Lachnospiraceae bacterium | reverse complement strand
GTGTTGATGCTGGTATAGTTTTTAATGCTTCGTCAAATCTGCGTCTGGCATGAACCCAGCATCCCGCTATAGTTAGGTCTTCAAGCTCTTTTTCCACTGTATGATAAACCTGATAGCCATCCGTCACACATACTCCTGAATAGTCCTTAAGAAAGCTTCTTGGGTGTGATGCATTTCTTGTACGTTGATATTCGTATAAGATTATCTGTCTATCCGGGTACATATGACCTGAACGATATACCCACATATAACTTTTTGCACCTGCCTCACGACCATCTCTGTTTACAATTACAGGAGTTTCATCTGCTTGTATTACATGATAGTCGTATAGTTTCTCGTGCAGGTAATCATATAGTAATGCTAAGTGACTTTCACCTATTCTTATCATCCAGTTTGCCATATTTTTTCTATTAATATTTAAACCGTATCTTTCAAATTCCTGTTCCATACGATTTAGTGGGCATGCATTTACATACTTACCGTTTATTATAGCTGCAGCGATAGATGCAGATACCAAACTTCCGTGTAATAAGCTCTTTGGATGTTTTGCTTTTACGATACGTTCATCTTTTTTACTTGCATATACTCCGATATGATGTTCTTCGATTTCAACCTTTGCCGGCACGAAATGATATTTCTTAGATATGGTATCCGGTAATTGTTTCCATCCGTTAACACCAAATTCAGATACCAATTCTTCTTCTGTCATATAATGATCTATTCTGATAGTATCTAAGCCTTTGATATCCTGTTCTCGTTTTCCTTTTGTCTTTGGTTTTCTGGTATGCTTTATCTCCAAATCATCCGGCTCTTCCATATCCAGGTTGCATTCTGCTTCTGCTTCGTTAAAGAATACTATAACTCCGTCTACTTCCATAAAGCTTATCTGATTTGCATCATGCATCTTCTCTGAAGAACGACCAAAACGATGATTCTTTGATAGTATCATTTGTTCCATCATAAGCTGTATCTTTTCATTTAGTGCATGTGTTTCCTTTGTAAGTATATCTAACTGCTCTTGCATATTTAGAAACATCTGGACCAATAACGACTTATCCATTTTATTAAGTTGTTCTTCTGTGAACTTCATCTGCATAATTATGGCTCCTTTTAAAACTTACATAAGTATAGCATATTTAAAGTAAATTTGCCACTTTGCAGACATTCGTGTCTCGTCATTTTGACTGTGGATAACACTTCTTAAGAATCAGATTTTATATGATTTTTAAAAACTATTATCCACTATTTACAGTTAAATTCGTTATTTTTGGTTCTTTTTTAGATAGTCGGTTATGGCATTTATCCATTTTGTGAATAACGTTGTACGAATGGCACGATTCGTACAACATTATCCACATAGAAATTTTTTAATTTTCTACATATTGCACAAATATTACATCAGCCTTGGTGGATCTTCAATCTCGATTATCGGTCTGCGTGCTACGATTGAAAATCCCTGCATAAGCTGACGATATTGGTATTCATCAATTTCGATTGCTTCATCGTTACTTCTTGGCCATTCGAATGCTCCTATATTTAGTCGCTTATACATAAGCAGGAATCCATCTCCTTCCCATAATAACGCTTTAATTCTATCGCTTCTTCGACCACAAAACAAAAAAAGTGTATCTTTATCGTATGGATCAAGATTAAATTGAAACTTAACTATACTTGCTAAACCTTCGATACCCCTCCGTAAATCAGTAAAACCTGTCGCTAAATATATCTTCTTAAAACCTGTGGCATTATTTAACATACATAAATGCCTCCACAAAATTTCTTATAAACTGTGGTGACGCATTATCGTAAATGTCTATGTTTGCACCGGCTATTTTAAGTGTCGCAGCAACTACATTATTTTCTGGTGTTAACGTGGTAGATTTAATAGTCGCTTTTTTTGTAACCGGCTTATTGGTGCAACCCCTCGAAGCCTCTACCGGTAATTCAACAAATGATACTTGATCTTCTTGCAATGATTCTAAACATGCATCTTTCAATTTACGTTGCCAATAGTAATACTGATCCTTTGAAACGTTATTCTGCTTAAGCCATTCGGATACCATCATTCCACTGGACTTACATGATTTAATAATATCTGCCCATTTAGCAAGCTGGTATTGTTTTTCTGCTGTTAATGAGTTCATATCGAGTCCCTCCTTGTGTTGGACGAATTGTACAATTCGCACAAATTTAATATTGATATTTTCTCATATAGCAGTAGTATAAATCTAGGTACCGGCTATGAAGCATTTACGAAAATCTCGTTATATGTATTTCTATATAAATATCCTGCAACGCCCTCCATTGGTGCAAAATATAGCTGTATGTTTTCTGTATTCATATGTTCCTCTTTCCTA
>CADCDW010000142.1 GCA_902800325.1 uncultured Lachnospiraceae bacterium | reverse complement strand
TATGTTTGTATTCATAATTTGTTTGTTTTGATCCTATATATTTTTTTGTTTTTTCAAGTTTATTCTCTAACTTTTTGTATAATTTTTCATACATTTTACTATCTTTTAATTCTTTTGGCAATATAAAATGTTTTAATTCCTTCGTAGTAATATGCCAACAATCTGATATTATAGTCCAGTATACCCAAAACAAACTAGAATTTAATAAGCATAATATAAAATAATAATTTTCATTTTCGTATTTAAATTCTTTATATTCATTACTTCCCGGATTAAAAGTAAAAGCTTTAATCCAAAATGTTGCTCTCATATTTATATATATTTCATTTCCATTTTGATTTTGAAAATCATATAGATTATTTTTTCCTTCAGTATAAACTTTTTTGTATATATCTTCTTCAATCTTGTTTCCTATCTTTGGAATATAATTCATTATATCATATTTTTCTATTTTATTAATTTCTCTTCCATTTAATAATTCTTTTCTTTCTTCTTTATACCAATGTTTATAATTTGATGAATATATTTCTTTATCTGCATTACCTAGTCTAAAAATTAAAATTGTTAATTTTTGATGTACACCGGTAAACAGGCAGTCAGGTCTATCGGCAAAATTAAGTAAAAATTGTTTTTCAGATTTTTCATAAATAAATTCTCTAATTTTATTCATTCTTGGAGTTGCAACATATGATAATGGAATAATATATCCTAAAACTGTATTTTCGTTACTCATATCTATACTGTTTTTTAAAACATCTGCATAAATATTTCCAAAGTTGTTTTCTAATTTACATTTATTTTCTTTTTGATACTTTCCATATTCTACATATGGAGGATTTCCAACTATAATATCAAATTTCATCTTGATATAAGCGATTTGCACTCATTTCTTGCTTGAAATCCTGCAACATAGAAATATAATCGATAGTGTAAAATCATTTGTGTAAACTCAAAGTGGATATAGAAAAAGGAACCACTTTTCTTTATAGTGTTAAGTGACCAAACCAAACACAAAGAAAGAAGGTTCCTTTATGTCTTATCTTACCACAGAACTTCTTACATCTCTACTCCGGGGTGGTACTGCCGCCAATGAATTTCTTCGCAGCAAAATCGAAGAAGGCGTCAATGCCGTCCTCAAAGCTGAACTGGCAGGATTTCTCGGCTACGAGAAGCACAGTTCCGCCGGATGGCATACAGGCAACAGCCGCAATGGTTCATATCAGCGCACCATCGTGACGTCGTATGGTAAAATCACGGTGGATGTGCCGCGCGACCGCAACGGCGAGTTTCAATCGCCATTATTGCCGACGCGAAAACAACGTGTCGATTCGTTGGAGACTACAATCATTCAACTGTACCAACGCGGTGTTACGACGCGTCAAATCGCAGAGCTTATCGAGCAGATGTATGGCCATTGCTACACGCCAGCTACCATATCCACGATTGTAGCTAATGTGTCGGATCAGGTTGAACAGTTTCATAAACGACCAGTCGCCAAGCGATATGCCGTCATCTTTTGTGATGCAATGTATGTCAATCTCCGTCGCGACAGCGTAGCCAAGGAATCTATCCATGTCCTGCTCGGCATTACGCCGGAAGGACACAAGGAAATTCTTGACTATGCCATTCTGCCTTCAGAGTCAGCGCTGAACTACGCCGATATGCTAAAGAGCTTGAAAATGCGGGGACTGGAACAGGTACTGCTCTTCGTCTCGGACGGCCTTGTTGGCCTCCCAGACGCAGTACAGAATGAGTTCCCGCGTGCCAAGCACCAGAGTTGCTGGGTTCATCTCATGCGTGCTGTAAGCCGCCTGGTGCGACCTTCTGATCGGAAGATCGTCCTGGATACGCTTAAGCGTGTGTACCGGCAGGAGAATGCCGCACTCGCAAAACAAGAACTGTCAGCCTTTCTCGGCTCGTATGGAACAAAGTACAAGCGACTTCATAAGCTCTTTCAGAATGAGTCCAGTCTCTTCTCGTTTTACGAGTTTCCGAAGAGCATCCAGCAGACAATCTACACGTCAAACCTCATTGAGAACAACAACAAAGGATTTCGGCACAAGGCAAAGCTCAAAGAGCAATTCCCCAATGAGGATTCGCTGGAACGATTCGCCTGCACGGTCTACTGTGATTATAACCGACGATTCTCTGGAAAAGCACATCGCGGATTTCAAGAAGCATATCCGGAGTTGTTGGAAATGTTCACGGATTAATTTTTCGTCCTACACTATAAAGTTTACACATAAGAGTTGACACTACCAGGGATGTATAATCTCCTTGTAAAATTTGATGTTGCATATCTATATTTTACGCCTGTTGCCAAGGATTTTTAAGTCCTTGGCAACATTTTTTTTGCAAA
>CADCDW010000141.1 GCA_902800325.1 uncultured Lachnospiraceae bacterium | reverse complement strand
AAGAAATGCAAGAGACTTTTTTACATCTGAAGGAAAATCATTTTTTGAAACAACTTTGGATGTCGCGGAATCTATCATGATCTCTTCTGTCTTTTGCTTATGTCCATCATGGGAGACTGCTCCGGACGATCCCCTCTCTGTATCAGCTACATTAGCTGCTTCCGAAAGCTTTCTTTCATTGACAGTAAACATAACAATGAGAAGTGCAGCTATCATTATGAGACTTACGATCATAAAAATCGGAAGATAATCAACATGTTTTAATCCCTTTGTCCTGGATTTTGAATAAAGAAAAGCAGATATCAAAAGATATGCGATCCCGCCCAGAGCCCCCATTAGATTTATTATGGCATTAGCCTGAGATCTTAGCGGTTTCGGTGTAATATCCGGCATTAATGCAACCGCCGGGCTTCTGTAAGTTCCCATAACAACAAGCAGCATACAAAGCACTATTATAAAAAGATAAATTTTACCCATTGAAGGTGCGTATGAATAGCTGTTGTCTATAAGCGGCAAAAGAAGCGAAAGAATCACGGCAGCTATTGTTCCAAACAGAATAAATGGCTTTCTTTTTCCCATAGAACTTTTACAATTGTCGGATATAGTACCGAACATAGGAAGAAGAAAAAGCGCCAATACATTATCTAGGGCCATAATGACACCAGATATCGTCTCATTCATATGAAAAGTATTGGTAAGTATAAGTGGAATAATCGTATTGTACATCTGCCAAAAAGCAGAAATAGACAAGAAAGCAAAACCAACACGAACAGTCTGACCAATTTTTAGTTTCATAAAGATCTCCCCCTGTAATTTTAACGCCCGCCCCTCGATATATGAGATTATTATAACAAAATATTTAAAAAAAAATGAAATACCGGCCCAAACAATTATTAAAGATCTGACTGTGCGAAATAGTTCATAATAAGGCATTCCAGAATGAATTTTCAAATTCTGCGCATCTTACAAATATTTTGCAAAGCTTATCTGCTCTTTCACTGTCAATATCCTGTGTTTTTTTGTCTATCATATCAATCCAGAGTTTGTTACTGAAAAGATAGTCACCGTCTGAATATGCATAGAACCACCCCTTATAGGGCGAATTTTCAATATCCTTCTTATATTGCTCATACATAGTCTGTCCTATATATGCGTAATTCCATGAGCATTGAAGTAAAGCGGTAAGTCCTTCGAGAATACCGCCTTCTGACATCTGCTTGTGAAGATATTTTATATATTCTTTAATAACATCGGATCTCAGGCTGTTTTTTACCTCATCATCTCCTATTCCCATTTTTTTCATCTGGGACAAATGAACCCTAAATGTTTCATTCCGGGTAGCTTCTATTATTCCGCTTAAAAAATCTGCAGTCTCTTTATCATCCGAAAGTCCCGCTGCCTCATTCAAAATATCAATATAATCAGTAAGGTAAAGATAATCCTGAATCATATAATTTCTAAACAGCTCTTCCGGCAAGGTTCCTTTTGCCATCTCAACAAGAAAAGGCTGTCTTATTGCATCAATCCAGATACTCTCTGCTTTTTTATATAGCTCTTCTGATAATTTCATAGATTATTTCCTTTTATTTCTCTGCAATTATAGCAACATATCCGCCGCTCTTATATCCTTCCGAAACATCCTCTTCTTCTTCATTAGTATATATGGGATTTCTTAACAAGGTCTGATAGAAAGTGAATTTATTTGCTCCAAGACTTTTAAGGATATTGATTTTTTCTTCACTTGTATGCCAGATACCTGATGATGCCAGTTCTATAGGATAAGGAAGTGATGGCATTGCTCCCTTAAGGTATTCATGATCATATGTATTAAGGCTCTTGCCAAGTAAATACATAAATCCAAAGGCACTTTCCTTTGGTACATCAAAAAGAATCAGCCTGCCGTTTTTCTTCAAAGCCTTAAAGCATTTATCATAGACGAGCTTCAAATTCTCAATGTATGATGTGCTTCCATTAAATAAAAAAAACGCTATCCCAGAAGGATAGCGTTCGCGTCATGATTAAAGTGACTGTTATAGTAATCAACATACATTAGTCACAGAAGTATTTCCCTACGTTGGCATTATCCAAATCAGGTTATGGGTCAAGAATCCGGCGATTCCTTCTCAGCCCTAAAAGAGCTCCCCGTTTTTTTATAAGATTATATACGTATAAAAGTAGCTTTTATCATTAACTATGATTATGCGTAGTGCCAATTTGGGGCACTTCAATTATATTAACTATCAATAGTTTTTTTGTAAAGGTGCGAATCTTCCTTTTTCTTATGATTCTATTCCCTTATATGTCCCATAATATGTACTTTAACCAAACAGAGCCTCTAGCACTACTAAAGACTCCCTATTCTGGCATTCCTAAGTAATAACCCTGGAAGAAATCTGCACCAAGCTCTTTCATAGTGTTAAACTCAGCCTCAGTTTCTATTCCTTCTG
>CADCDW010000140.1 GCA_902800325.1 uncultured Lachnospiraceae bacterium | reverse complement strand
ACGATTGCGGGAGTCTCATGTACTGTCACAGAACGAGCAATGGTAAGAAGGTAGCCCAGTATGTATGTGCCAAGTACGGTAAACAGCCCGTAGGAACGTATTGCAGTTCCGGTCATAGGATAAATGCTGATGCGGTTATGGAAATCGTGAGAGATACGCTCAGATACCTCAAAACCACTATTGAAGACAATCCGGAGGAGTTCATTGAGCATATCACTCAGACGGAAGCTGATAACCGCAGTGTAGAAGCAAAAAAGAAACAGGAACGCCTTAAAGTATGCAGGAAGCGTGTGGATGAGCTTGAGAGGCTTATCTGTAAGATTTATGAGGATAATGCTCTGGGCAAGATGCCTGAGAGCAGGTATGAAACCCTTATAAGACAGTATTCCAAAGAGCAGGGCGAGCTTAACAATGAAATTGACAGCATTGAAGCATTCCTGTCAGAGGTAGAGGAAAACCGCAAGAGCGGGAAGCGGTTTGTCGATCTTATGTCGAGGTATAACAACTTTGATGAAATCACACCTTTTATGGTGAGCGAGTTCATTGATCATATCGAAGTTCATGAGAGAGACAGAAAGGGATCCGTGCAGACCACGCAGAAGATTGATATATACTTCAATTTCATCGGCAATTACAGTATGCCGGAGAAGGAGCTTACTGAAGCTGAAAAGGCTGAAATTGAGCGTATGGAGGCTATCAAGGATAAACGCCATCAGCAGTATATCCTTCGCAAGCAAAGGGGATCGCAGCAGAGATGGGAGAAAGCCTACGAGCCGAGAAGAAAGGCAAGGATCGCACAGCTTAAGGCAGAGAATCCGAATACATATGGAATTCCTGCCGAGGAATATGATCAGGAACATTATTCAAAGGCAAGTGTTGTGCTTGCAGACTCTGTAGTACCCGATTTTTAACAAGTTCATACGATAGTTATCGGGATAACGGAACGCAGAAAAGTGTTAGTGAAGAAGATTTCATTAACACTTTTTCTTTTGCATATTTTTCGGCAGTTAGCGGGGCCGGTTTCCTTTCTTCCTTCCCTGCCCTTTCCTTTTCCCTTTCTTCTTCCCCCTTAGAAAGAAAAGCGAAAAGAAAGAAGCAAAGAAAAGATAAAAGAAAGATATACCCCTATTATTTTACTCTTATCCTATCCCATCCTATCCATCAATCCTTCTTCTTCCGTTCCGGAAACGGGAACTCTGGTGGAAATGCGGGGTTGTCTGTCAGTCCTGTCAGTCAACAACAAAGCCTATAGTGGCAGAAAGGACACAATATGAAGAAAACAGTAGATTATACAGAACTCTGTAGATATGACAATGCTTTTAAGTATGCCGTTGATGTTGTGGTTTATTCTGATGATTTCATCCTTGGAAAGAAATTATTCTTCCTTATCACAAGCCCATTTAAGCAAATTACCTTTTAATTATAAGGATAAAATCGAAAAGGTGAAAAAAGGTATCGAATTAAATCAGGAATTTTATAACAAGGTAGCGTCGTTATATAAGGACGAATTTGACCATATTAAATACACAAAAGAAGACCTTGATCAGCATAGGGTATTCGAGGAATATTTAATAAGGCATTTTTATATGAGTTGTTTAATGCGTGATTGGACTTTAGAATCGAAGCCAGAAAGAGATAATAATTACGGTAATGTATTAAAAGAAGTAAAAAAGTATTTTAATTACGATGATAAAAATTTAATGAAAAATAAAAATTTTAAAGCCTTAGTACCCGGTACTGGATGCAGCCGAATGACATTCGAATTAGCCAATAGGGGGTTTGAAGTCGAAGCTAACGATTTTTGTTTTATTTATATTTTAACAGTGGATTATTTATTTAATTATTCGCATAAAAATGAATTTCAATTTTGTCCCTCGATCCATTCATTTGCGCATAGTTATACCGAATCGGCAGTGGTTAAAAAATATTCATTCCCTGATATTGATATAAGACAAGAATTAGAAAAAAATGAGGCGAAGCCAATTACTTTTATTAAAGGGGATTTTTTACTTAAATATAAAGGAATAAAAGACAAATTTGATTTAATTGTGACTTTGTTTTTTATTGATGTTTCGAAAAATATTATTGAATATGTGGAAATCATGCATGATTTATTAAAAAAAGGAGGAGTTTGGGTTAACCTTGGATGTCTAGATTATTTTCATTCGAGATATCATAATAGTATTGATTTAACTTGGGATGAATTGAGACAAGTTATTAAAAATTATGATTTCGAAATAAAAAATGAAGTTACTGATTTTGTTCCTTATGGAGTCAAAGTTGGCTCTATGGTTTCAGATTCTTATGGAACTGTCTTCTTTACTGCTATGAAAAAATAGAAGAAATTTATATATTGATATATTTTATTATTTATGTTTAATTAAAGGTAAAATTTTAATATTTAAAAATTACAATCTATATAGATTTTTATTATCAATAATATTGGGGATTGGGGATTGGGGATTGGGGATTGGGG
>CADCDW010000139.1 GCA_902800325.1 uncultured Lachnospiraceae bacterium | reverse complement strand
TGATATCTTCATTATGGCGGCAGGAGTGAAGCACCTCTTTAACTATACGAGGCTGTTCAGCCCACTTTTTGCCTGAATTGTTGTGATTTGCATCAACTATGCAGGCAGGATTTTGAAGTTCAAATTTGCCGTATGCATCTACAAGTCTTAGTAAATCATCATAATGATAGTTTGGTACAGTGGTTCCGTACTTATCAAGGCCGCCTCTTAAGATACAGTGTGTATATGGATTTCCTGAAGTTTCAGCCTGATATCCCTTATACATATATATATGACTTGTCTGTCCGGCGAGGCAGGAGTTCATCATAACTGTAAGGTCTCCGCTTGTTGGATTTTTCATACCCACCGGTACATCTATTCCACTTGCGGTAAGTCTGTGAATCTGATCTTCAACACTTCTTGCACCTATAGCATGATATGCGATAAGGTCATCTACATAATGCGTATTTTCTGCATAGAGCATCTCATCAGCACCGGCCATACCGGTTTCCTTGATACAACGTAGATGAAGCTTCCTTATAGCTATAAGTCCTTCTGCCATATCGGTTTCTTTTTCAGGATTTGGCTGATGCACCATACCTTTATATCCGGCTCCGGTAGTTCTAGGCTTTCCCGTGTATATTCTTGGTATTACAAGTATCTTGTCATATACTTCCTTTTGCAGCTCTGCAAGTCTGTTGAGATATTCCATTACAGGCTCCTCGCTGTCGGCAGAACAAGGTCCGATTATAAATAAAAACCTATCCGAGCGACCGTCAAATATTTTCTTGATTTCTTCGTCCCGTTCTTTTTTGATTTTTGCGAGTCCCTCATCGAGTGGGAGCATTGCTTTTAATTCTTCCTCTGTTGGTAATTTCTTTACAAGCTTAATACTCATAATAACATCTCCTTATATAATATAATTTAGTAAAATCATAATCGTATCTGACAATATAATAATTATTGATTTATAAATATCAGACTTAAGTCACTTTGACAGTTTAACGGATTAAAGTGTAAAAGTCAAGCCTTTTATCATATTTTTTTTAAACCATAATATAATATACTAATTATAGAAAAAAATAAAGGGATTAAAAACTTATGAAGCTTATAAAAAAACAAATATTGATATTGATGGCTATATTTATAATCATATTTAATAGCATCATAACATATGCGCGGGTGTATGAGGATGCATCGCAAACAGATGCATATATTGATGAATCAACGGAAGTCGAAGAATATATTGAGGACGGCGTTGTAGAAACTAATGCCCAAACAGATATTCCACAGGATAACAACGATGTTTTATCACTCCAGTCAAAATCAGCCATTCTTATGGAAGCTGGTACAGGTCGTATATTATATGAAAAAAATGCAGATGAAATGTTAAGACCGGCATCGGTAACCAAGATAATGACGTTATTACTCATCTTTGAAGCGATAGAAGATGGAAGCCTGACCTTGGATGATACCGTTACTGTTTCTGAGCATGCAGCATCTATGGGAGGTTCACAGTGTTTTTTTGAAGCAGGTGAAGAACAGACGGTAAATGATATGATTAAGTGTATAGAGGTTGCTTCCGGAAATGACGCAGCAGTTGCAATGGCAGAACATATAGCAGGCAGCGAAGAAGCCTTCGTAGTTATGATGAATGAACGTGCTAAAGAACTTGGCATGAACAACACCAATTTTGCCAATGCCTGCGGACTGGAAAATGAAGCACATCTTACAACAGCAAGAGATATAGCACTCATGTCAAGAGAACTTATTACCAGGCATCCGGATATAAGAAATTATTCAACTATATGGATGGATTCTATCGTACATAAAACAAAACGTGGAGAAAGTCAGTTTGACCTGGCCAATACCAATAAGTTTCTTAATCAATATACAGGTGCAACAGGTCTTAAAACAGGATACACATCACAGGCAAAGTACTGTATGTCGGCAACTGCAGAAAGAAATAATATAGAGCTTATAGCAGTTATAATGGGAGCTGATACCAAAGAAATAAGAAACAGTGAAGCCGGAAAACTTTTGGATTATGGATTTGCAAAATGCAGTTTGTATAACGATACGGAAACCTTGCCGACAGACTTAAAGATTCCTGTATTAAATGGAACAAAAAAATATATTGCTTATGCGCCGATTAACAATAATCAATTTGTGCTTGTGGATCAAAAGCCTGAAATGGTCATAAAAGAAATAGTTATATATAACAATATAGAAGCACCGGTACATGAGGGAGACATATTGGGAGTTGTACAATATTCATATGATGGTAATGTTATACATGAAGAATATATCTATGCGGCAGAAGATATAAAAAAATTATCATATATGCAAAGTCTTAAGGGTTTATTTGAAAAGACACTTATGATACAATAATCAGGATAATAAATTGTATAATGTATCAAATATAGGACTGATTATATATAGATAGTGTCAAGTGACGTATGAAAAAACGAGACAAATAAAAAAGGCACTTTTGAACCTTGAAAATTGTAGATATTTTATGTTGTGATGGGCTTACGCCA
>CADCDW010000138.1 GCA_902800325.1 uncultured Lachnospiraceae bacterium | reverse complement strand
TTTGTCACTATAAACTTCATGATTTTTTGTATTTAACATCATAAATTCAGAATAAAATTCAGGTGTCAGATGTTTGATATTAAAATCAATTATTCCTATATGCATCGTTGGGTGAACCATAATATAATCCTCACCGCTTTTCAGATGGTCAAATGCTCTGCAAAGATATGTAAGTGAGCGCTCCGGACAAATACCATAATCTATAACCTGCATTTCAATATTTAAAATCTGATTATCGTTTAACAGGATTTTTAAGTCTAATATACAAGTTTTATCATCTATTATTTTGCCGAGTTCGATAGGGTTCTCAATTTTTACAGAACTTATACTATCTTCAGGTAAATCGAGTAGTGCATATAGTAGTCCGGTCAGAGCCTTGGTATTTTCCTGAAATACAGCTCTAAACATATAATCATTAGTTAAATTGTATAAAATCTTACCGGTTGGTAAAGAAGTTAAATCTATTTTGTTTTTTGTCATTTTGGTTATCCCTCTCATTCTTTTATTTCATGTGTTTGTTCAGGATGGGAATAGTTGCCTTTGCATTTGTAAAAAAAGATTGAAAAATAGGAATAATATGTTCGGGATGAATTATAAAACGATTATAATTAACGGGCAAGTATAAGTTTTGCACATTTGTATCCGAAAGTTTACATCAGGACTTACAAAGCAAGTAATAATGCGGTGAAAAAGATATAAAAAAAATCTGTTTTTTTACGGAATTATTTATGAGAGTAAGTAAATGGTTACAGAAATAACTTGGTTCAAAGAGAGTTTATTAGATCTATATATTTCATTGTTGTGAAGCACTTTTGATATAGGTTCAAAAGTGCTTCATTTTTTATAATATATATTGCATTATGCTTTTAAATAGAGTAATCTCAATGTAAGAGTTGTATAATTATTGAGTATATTTTAATTTACTATATTAAACATAAGGAGCTTTTATGGATACTGAAAGAATATGTGAAGTTTTATCAAAAAAACCCGATAAGATTATATTTAGCGGACTTGTTGATAACTCATATAAATATAAGAAAATTGTTATAAAAAAAATCATTATTAAAGGCAGAGAAGTTTATCAGGCTGAGCGTTTTACCGAAAAGCAGACTTTTCATGAAAATATGGATGCCGTAACTTTAGAGTCTGTTGTCTTTTCCGAATTTCCTGATAATTACAAGCAGCTTAATATATTTTGCGAAGATGTCCAATATGATTTTAAGTATTCTAAAAAAGGAAAGCTTTTATTAAATGAGCATAAGATTAAGCTATCGAAAAATTTAAAACATAATAATGATTTGGATGATTTTAAGATGATTACACATAGAGAAAAAAATTCACACAACAGAAAAAAGAATTATCTTTTACCTGAGGAAACAGTAATTCCACCGCTTGTTGATCTTGGGATATTTACAAAGGAAGGTAAGATTGTAAAATCCATGTATGGTAAATATCGTCAGATAAATCGTTTTCTTGAGTTAGTAGAAGATGTGGTTAGGGATTATCCAAATAAGGATATGCATATAGTTGATTTTGGATGTGGTAAATCCTATCTTACATTTATATTATATTATTATCTTGTGGAGATAAAGGGCTATAATGTACACATGACCGGACTTGACTTGAAAGAGGATGTTATAGAAAAATGCAATGAAACGGCAAATAAATATAACTATGAAAATCTTCGTTTTAAGCTTGGAGATATAAATGGATATTCTCCCGATGATAAAGTTGATATGATTGTTACGCTTCATGCCTGTGATACGGCAACAGATTATGCCTTATATAATGCGATTAACTGGAACGTAGGAATAATAATGTCCGTACCATGTTGTCAAAAGGAAGTTAATGCCGTTATAAAAACTGATAAATTAACGGCTCTTACAAAGCATGGAATAGTTAAGGAGCGTATTTCCGCGCTTATTACCGATACGATTCGTGCAGATATACTTGAATATTGCGGTTATAAAACACAGATACTTGAATTTGTAGACTATGACAGCTCTCCGAAAAATCTGCTTATACGGGCAGTAAAGAGAAAAAAGGATATACCGGAAGAAAGAAAGCAGGAGATAAAAGCGGAAATTGACAGGCTTATCAAGGAATTTAATATAAAGCAGACACTCTATGAGAAAATATATAATATTTAATATTATTATTGATAAAATAGTAGAATACTATTAAAATGGTTTTAGATTATTTTGGAGGTGAGTAATTTTTTGGGGCATTGTGCCCCATTATTTTTAGAATTTAAAGAGGAATAATATATGAATAAAAAACTTGTAATTGTAATAGTAATACAGGCATTTATAGTAACGTTTTTACTTGGTGTAATTCTTGGTATGAAAATCCAAAAGAAGCAGGATAATAAGGGGGATAATAACAAAAACCAAAGTGAGACGACTTTGAATGAAGAAAAAGAAGAGATATGATTCAAATAAAAACGACAAATCAGACAGCTCTTCAAACTTAAGTGATATTTATGTTGAGAGGGATGTTGATTACGGTTCTATGGATGTGCCGGAACCTACAACGGATGACTGGCTTTATACGGAAGGCAGCAAAATTCTTGATAAGGACGGAAACGAGGTCTGGCTTACAGGTATAAACTGGTTTGGATATAATACCGGAACCAATACATTTGACGGTTTATGGGCAAGTGATTTGAACCAATCAATTCAGGAAATAGCAAATCATGGTTTTAATGTTATAAGAGTTCCGATATCCGCACAGCTTATAAATCAGTGGTCACATGGAGAGTATCCCGATGCCAATTTCAATCAGGCTACAAATGATTATCTTGTCGGAATGGACAGCTTACAGATATTTGACTATGTAATCGGTCAGTGTCGTGCCAACGGACTTAAATTTATCATAGACATACACAGTGCCGAAACCAATGCAAGCGGACATGTGGTAAATCTTTGGTATACGGACAGTGTGTCGGTTGAAGATTATTACAGTGCACTTTCATGGATGGCAGACAGATATAAAAATGATGACACAATCATAGCTTATGATTTAAAAAATGAGCCTCACGGTAAACCTTATGAAGGTGACGGTGCAGCAAAATGGGATGATTCAAATAAAAACGACAAATCAGACAGCTCTTCAAACTTAAGTGATATTTATGTTGAGAGGGATGTTGATTACGGTTCTATGGATGTGCCGGAAC
>CADCDW010000137.1 GCA_902800325.1 uncultured Lachnospiraceae bacterium | reverse complement strand
CAGCTTGTAAAACAGCAGTCGCTTGATACTGTGGATGTTAAAGCAACCGCATAACTTCGATTATGAAAAGAGGAAAATTATGAAACCTATAATTGTGGATTTAAAGGATATAAGTGACAGTACGGAAGTATATGATTCTAAGCCAAACAGATTTGTGCCGTACACCATATATATAATATGTGCAATTCTGGCAATAGCCCTGATCTGGATGTATCTTTTCAGAATGGATATAGTTGTAAAAGCCGACAGTGTGTTTAGAGGTGACGATGACAGCACAGCAGTAAGCTGTGCAGTTACAGGAAAGATAACTAAAATGTCGGTAAAGGACGGACAGTATGTGAATGAGGGAGACGAACTGTATGAGGTAGATATTGAAAACCTTGGAAGTACTATCGAAGATTATAAGAGTAAACTTGATAGTGTACAGCAGCGTCTTGACATACTAAATGCATATCAGAAGAGTCTTGACGGAGATAATTCTGAATTTGATGCAATGTCTGATAACCAGTATTATTCAGAATTTAAAGACAGGAAAGAATTATTAAATACTTCAATTGATGCAGGAAAGGAAAAGAATAAAACTGGGGAGGTATACGATGAAAATATTACAGTTATCAATGATTCTATTGATAAGTATAATGAAAAAATTAATAAACTTAACAATGTAAAGCAATGTATCATATCGCGTAATAACACATTCGATCAAAACGATACATATTACTATTCAATAGTAAAAAGTTATATTTCATCATATGATTATACAGCACTTCAATATGACAATAAAAAGGATGAAACCACAATGGATTCATCACAACTGACAGAGGTGGATACAGAAAAAAATCAGGCATTGTCTAATCTTGAGTCTAATGAGATTTCAACAATAGAACAGCAGATAGAAACTGCAAATGAACAGATAGAAAGCCTTAAATCTAATATATCCTCTGTAGAACTTCAAAAGAAGCAGACAGAAAATTCTAATAATACAGATGAGTCAGATATAAAGATTCTTACGGAAAAAGGAAATGTGTCGGCTGAAATTCTTACTTATGAGGATAAGAAGCAGGAGTATGAGGCTTATTTAAAAGATTATGATATAAAAAATAATAACTGTACCATAAAGGCAGGAACATCCGGGTATTTTTACACAAATCAGGAAATCTCAAATGGAACATATATACAGGAAGGAGATTCCATAGGACAGATATATCCAAAGGAGCAGTCAGGTTATTATGCACAGGTGTATGTGGAAAATTCTGACATAGCAAAAATAAAACCGGATCAGGAAGTAAAATTTGAGATGGCTTCATATCCGTCAAGTGAATATGGATATTTTACTGCAAAAGATGTGACTGTAGACCAGAATACCGGTAATGCCTATTACGTTGTAAAAGTAGAATGTAAAAATATGGAGATAAAGAATAAGGATGGAGAAAAGGGAAATCTGAAAAGTGGAATGGCTGCACAGGCAAAAATTGTTGTTGATGATGACAGTGTGCTGCATTTCGTCCTGAGTAAGATAAATTTAGTAGATTAGTAAGATAAATAAGGTATATTCCGGGATTACCGGTTTATATAAATAAATCCTATGAGCGCGCGTAGGAAAAACAGTATTTTATAAGTAGTAGGAAGGAAAAAGAAAAATGAATGCTTTTGAGAAAATTTCAAATGAAGAAATGATGTGTATTGATGGAGGCTTTAATCCAGGGGTAATATTACCAGGTGTAGCAGCTGTATGGGTTTGCTATGAAATTGGTTATGCTGCGGGAAAGGCATTTGTACATGCCACATCAAGGTAAAATAGGAAGGAGTATAGAAATGAATAATGAATTTATGGTTATGGATGAAGAAGAACTTTTAGATGTTGACGGTGGTGCTGTTTGGCTTGTTGTTGGTGGTGTACTTGTGTGTCTTGGATGTTTTGCACTCGGAGCATATAACGGTTATAAAGATACTAAGGATCAGAAAAAATAAAAAATCTAAGAGGTGTATTACATGCAAAAAATTATTAGTTGGTATATGGAACATAAAACTTATGGAAATATATTAATTATAGGGATAATTGGACTTATGCTATACAATATAGGATATGGAGTAGGTACAGCTATTTATAGAATTTTTGGTTGATTAGTAATTGTGTGGTGATGCACAAAAGTAATGGCATCAAATTTTATGTTTGATGTCATTACAATCAAAGGATAATTATGAGGAATATACATGAACAATAAAACTGGTGTATTTTTTATATATTTGAATTTGCAGCATATTTGGCTATAGCAATATATTTCGTTTCTACAAATAGCATATGTTTATTGAAAATTACAGTTTATAATGTTACGGTTATGGGGTAGCGGTAAACATAGTGATTAGCAGAGAAAGGCGATTAATATGGGAAAAGCAGAAAATAATTTTGAGAACAAATGGCTTGAAGAAAGAGAAGATGGATTTTTTTATACTATGAAAAGATTAAGTTTAAAAGATACTCAAGAAATAAATGCAGGAGCGACATATTATGCAAAATGTAATTATTGTGGTAAAATATTTAAAGCAATGTACTGGCCATTTTTAATAAGTAAAGCCAGTGCTAAGGTGGCATGTGAGGGAAAATTACATAATCATATAATTAATTCACATTATGGAAATTTATAGTAAGGATTCTATGGGAATGTTCAATGAAAAGAAACATATCAATATCTTATCGGACAATGTGTGCAGGGATTTTTGTAATCATAAGTATTATAATACTTGCGATAAATGGAATTTCATTATTCAAATATGATAATGCCACGGATTATGAAAAGTCAGCTTTGCGTCCGGGCGAGTATGTCAAGTTCCAATTAAAGGATTATCTGTCCAAACCGCTTGATGAATACAATTCAGACGTTTCTTCAGGACAGTGTGAGGTAGAGGTGACATTTTTCGGAGATTACTATGTATACAATATTCCATACATGGATAATACTTATGTGAGAGTAAAGGTATACGATAAGAATCTGGAAGAACAGTTAGAGGGAAAGGTTGATTTAATTGGTAAAGTGTTGCCAGAAAAAGATGTTTCTATGGAATGGTATGAACAGGTGCTGGATTTTTCACTTAGCAGCTTGAAAAAGGGCATATGTATACAGGAAGTAGATTGCAAAAAGTATCAAAACATGCTTTGGCTTGGTGGAATTATGTTGTGTGTAAGTGTGGCTGTCATGTTACATGACTATAGAGTGAATCGGACCACTATTATTACGGAAGAGGGAAGGATTGCACATACAAATCTGCCTGATTATGATTTGGCGTATACTTTAGAGTATAATCTTCGAAAGTATAAGGAACTGGAGAAAATACAGATTCAGAACAGAAAGAAGATATTTTGGATAGTTTTGTTTGAACTGACAGGAGTATGGTTCTGCATAAATTTTTATTATTGGGAAATAAAAGTTATAGGTGTGGTGTTTATTCTTTGCGGGCTGAAAATAGGATGGAATATTTTTATTAATTCGGACTTGAGCGTGGCAGTAAGGTTATCAGAGTTGTTTGGTCTAGACACGGTTTCACAGAGAAAAGAGCATTTGTTATCATACATACATGAGCTGGAAAAGAGAGTATCAAGATAAGAAAGATATCGATACAGCGGACCATATCATTTATCAGACATTCTGAAAGAAAATTGCGGCATGAATGAGTTGGAACTAAAATGGCTTGTTTTTTGCAATGGCGAAAACCTTGGAAGGTTCATATATGTAACATTGCACTAAAACAATTTACTAAACGATTAGTAGAAGGAAGGAAACCTTAACATTGAGATATTTAGTATATGTAATATCATTAGTAATTAATGCCTTATCGTGCTATTTTATGATGGGGTTGGCGAGTTCATTGACTGTGGTCTGTACGATAACTGCCATATACTATATTGAATCAAAAAGAGCAGAAGATAATAGGGTATTTTTAGCGATACAGGCTTTTTGTATGATATTTAATATTGCCAGATTAGTGATTAGTAGTATAACGAAAGTTAACTGTGGGGATAGTGGGATTGTGCTGAGTA
>CADCDW010000136.1 GCA_902800325.1 uncultured Lachnospiraceae bacterium | reverse complement strand
AATATCAAAATCAGCACAGTTGAGTATCCAATAACTTGTTACCACCTCTGTACCTAAACGATATGGAGCATTAGGTTCAATTGGAACAATATCGAGCTCTATTACTTCATCTTCTTTCCACTTGGCAATAAATTTAATATCTCCAGTTACTCTCTTCTCTAATTCGGTATATAATGCATCTGAATTTGCAAAATATGAGCCACAACCTTTGTTTACTCCTTCCGATGTAAACTGTATGGAAATGTTATCATATTCTGCAGACTTTCCGCTTGTATTACCTACAGTTCCGGCATAAAGCAATAATCCAACATAGTTATTTGGATTTGAATATGAAGGACATGTAATAGAAAAACTAACATTATTGCCAAACGATGCATCTACTCTTGCTAATTGCGTTAATGATGTGAAGTCATATAATAGGCATGTGAAATTTTCAGATGTACCATTTAACAATTTTGCAGAATCAATAGTCACATTATATGTCACATTGGGTTTGATATTATTCATTATTATATTATAATTCCAATTATTTGATGTAACAGGCAAAGTAACATCTTTATTGTATTGTATATCCCAACCAAGAAATTCAGCATTGTTTTTTGTTGGATTGCTAAGTGTTACTCCGTAAAGAACATTATATGTACTTGGATTACTACTGTTATTTGTTCCACCGTTCAAATCATAAGAAATATTATAAGTGATTGGAGAGTAATCGTATTCAACATAAATATTTCCTGCTTTTTGAGTAACAGATGTACCCATAGTATATGCAGTCCATGAATTACTCAAGGAACCCGTACCCCATTTATTATTCAGACTAAAACCATTAGGTATTTTACATGCATAAGTCTTATCGAGTATAAAAGTCTCGCCATATTTTTTTGAAAAAGAAGTAGATGTTAACTTAAAAGCATCTTTACCTGAATTATGACCGTTACCGTTAAAACCCCAGGCCCAATGATCAATATTATTCGTATATGTCGTTGCTTCCCACTGCGCATACAAATAGCAGTAAACTTCACTTGTATTAGCAGTAGTCATATTTGCGCCTCGATAATCCGCATATACTGTACTTGCGTAGGATGTATCCTGATTTAATATAACGCCTGTAGAATAAACCTGCCATCCTTTAAAAGTGTAGCCAGCTCTTGTCATACCAAAAGTTGAAGCATTATATGGATCATCGGAATTTCCGTGATTTATAGAATGGAAATATACCGTTCCGTCAAGCATAACCCATCCCCATTCATTAAGAGAGGTGTTGGTAGTTCCTCCGTTAGGGTGATATGCAATATATACCTTTTTTATAGGAATAACATTTTTAACTGTAAGAACAGAACAACCATAACCATAGCTTATTATAGAGCTATATGTATATCTTCCGCTTGAAATTATAGACACAGCAGAATACACATCCGTATTTGACGATACATAAAGTGTATTTGGCAACTCTCTGTTTATGTAATTACATAAATTCCATAGTGTACCTGAGCCTGCGTTATACAAATTACCGTTGGCACCGTTATACTGAGAACCGCCCGAAACATTAGAACCGTAAATGGCAAGTTCAGTAGGAGTGGCCGCAGTTCTTACATTTGCTAACTTAATCCATATAATAGGTTCAATAAGTATATAATCACTTTCGGTAGCGTTGGCAAGATTAGAACCGCAGTAATAATATATTCTCTGCAAATTCTGATAACTGTTACTTGAATTCTTTATCCAATTACCTATAGAACCGGGGTCTTGCGGTATTGTTGAATAAAATCCTGCAGCTGTCGAATAACAATCACAGCCCTGAGTTGCTGTACTGCTCGTAACAGAAGTACCGTTTGCTAATTGCTTTTTATTGGCCGCAACATTGGCAGAAACTATAAAACGCTGCCCAGAAGAATAAGCAGTACTGCCTATTCCTAAATCTGTTTTATATACATTTAAAACTTTAGTACCGCTTTTCGGCAGTCCGTTAGACGATACAATGCTAAATCTATACCCGCAGATATTACTATTCGCATTATCATACGAAATAGAAAAACCAGACGTTGACGCCGATGCACCTGTTCCATTTGATGAAGAACTACCGCTATAACTAAGACTTAAAGCACTAGTTTTAAAACTAAAAAATGCTGTCATAGTTATTACTATGAACAGCATTACAACTATTTTTCTTATTCTGTTTTTCATGGTAATAGCCTCCCTTATCCAAAGGTAATAGCGCAAGTGCCGAGACAATATCCGCTATTCTCATAATCTTCAGGCATACCTGGGATAAAGTCTCCGTACTTATCAGGATTCCATATCTTTTTACCGCAGTGCGGACATAATTCTCCGGTTTCACCAGCAGTCTTTGGGTCAATATTATGTTCCTTTAGATACTTATCAGTCTTGTTTTCATTTTCCTTTTGACCGTCTTCAAATGTTTGCGGATTATCATTGCTCGTGGCAGGTTTGCTTGATTCTTCAGTTTTTTCTACAGACGAGTTTTTATTTGAAGATTCTTGTTTTTGAGGCTTTGTTTCGGAGGAAGTATTTTTATTGTTTTTACTTTCCTCTAATATCTTATCTGCCTTGCTTTCGTCGGGCTCAAGAAATTCAATTTCACTTTGAGTTGCATTCGTCTCGCTCTCTGTATTATCCATTTCACTCTCTATATCCTCGATATTTATATTTGAGGACACATCAGAGGAAACTATTTCACTTTCATTATCTTTTGGTGGTGAATCCTTGTTTGTTGTGAAAAATATGCCTACGGCAACAGCAAGTGTTATAAGGCATAAGATCACCGCTATAATATTTCTTTTTT
>CADCDW010000135.1 GCA_902800325.1 uncultured Lachnospiraceae bacterium | reverse complement strand
TTCAGCGGGTGGATTCAGCTTTGGTGATCACAAGAAGAAGAAAGGCTTTAAAAAAGGATTTTAAAATATTATGATGTGGACAAAATTAACAATCGAAACAACTGTTGATGCAGTTGATATCTTGAGCGTTTTTCTTGATGAAAAGGGCGTTGAAGGTATTATGATTGAAGATAATGTTCCACTTACAGAGGCTGATAAAAAAGCTATGTTTGTCGATATTCCGCTTGTTACAGGCGAGGATGACGGAACTGCAAAGGTTTCCTGTTTTATCGATACAAGCTTTGACATCGATACACTTAAGGCGGATATAGTTGCTGAACTTACCCGCCTTAGTGCATTTATGCCTGTAGGTACTATGAACATTACATTATCAAATACCGAAGATAAGGACTGGATAAATAACTGGAAGCAGTTTTTTAAACCGTTTAGAATTTATGACAATATAGTTATCAAGCCTACATGGGAAGAACTTGAAGCTGTAAATGAGGATGATATCGTGGTTGAAATTGATCCCGGTATAGCCTTCGGCACCGGCTCACATGAGACAACAAAGCTTTGCATAGGACAGCTTAAAAAGTATCTTAAAGACGGTGATTCTGTTTTTGATGTGGGTTCAGGAAGCGGTATTTTATCTATAATCAGTGTGTTTCTTGGTGCAGGCTTTGTACATGGTATGGATATAGATGAGATTGCCGTAAAAGCAAGTATAGAAAACAGGGAAGTTAATAAAATAAGTGATGATAAACTTAAATTTACCTGTGGTAATTTGCTTGATGAAGCAACCGGTAAGTTGGATATTGAAAAAGCTATAGAGATTAATGGTGGCAATAAGTATGATATCGTTGTTGCCAATATATTGGCTGATGTAATTATTCCTTTATCAGGTGTAGTAAGACCTCTCATTAAAGAAGATGGATTGTTTATCACTTCGGGAATTATCGATATGAAAGAAGAGCGGGTTAAGAGTGCACTTATAGAAAACGGATTTAACATAGTGGACATTGTACATATGAACGACTGGGTGTCAATTATAGCTAAATAAGCGAGTATGGGGCGGTCAGATTGAAAGGT
This sequence comes from uncultured Lachnospiraceae bacterium, assembly GCA_902800325.1. GTDB lineage: Bacteria > Bacillota > Clostridia > Lachnospirales > Lachnospiraceae > Coprococcus_C. Next base: position 1,734 of record CADCDW010000135.1, on the reverse strand, counting down.
ATGGCTGTCTGAATTTGTTGGGTTCTTGGATAGTGCACGGTATATATAAGGTCTTTAAAGGACACGTTCTCACTCGGTTAAAAACGCAGGAGTACTAATAAGCTAATTCAAAAAAAGAAAGATAGACATTTTTGCGTAAACGCAAATGTTTATCTTTCTTTTTTTTCATTACCTTAAAGTGCTCGCGTTTTTAAACGGTCCATTTAAAGACCTATATATACCTTAGCACTAATTTAGACTTTTGAAATTCAGACAGCCATACCACCATCTGACCGCCATGCTGCGCATGATGGTTGTATGATATTTTCTGTTGTATAAAAATATTCATTATGCTAAAATGAAATTGCGACACAAACTTAATATGATGTATCTGAGGAAGTGTTTTTTATTTTGGTAAAAGCGCTTGCTCTTTTATGCATTTCCTTCGGGTATGTCATAAGTTTGTGTCGCAGCAAATCGGAGCGGCGGTTTTCATGCGCAGCTTCGGCTGCGCATTTTTTACGTTTAAGGAGAGCATATGTGAAATGAAAGAACAAAATAAAGAACTTACAGGATATCCGTCTATTGATAAGCCGTGGCTGAAATACTATAATAATCCAAAAGAAATACAAATTGAAAATATATCAGTATATGAATACTTTATAAATCAAGATGTTCCTTTAGATTCTGTTGCAATTGATTATTATGGGAATAAAATTCTTTATAAAAAAGTAATAGAAAAAATAGGTGAAACACAAAATCGTTTTTTGGCACTTGGATTAAAAAAAGGAGATGTTGTTACTCTTTGTGTTCCTACTGTTCCTGAAATATATTATATTTTCTTTGCATTAAACCATATAGGTGCAATAGTAAATTTGATTGATCCGAGGACCAATATTGAGTTCATTGAAAAGAGCTTAAATGATACAAATTCATGTATACTTATATATATAGATGCGGCTTATGAAAAGCTAGGGAAAATAAGAACTAATAAAAAATTAAAGAATATATTTTATTTGCCTGTATCAAGTTCATTTCCAAAATATATGAAAACAATATATAATTTTAAAAATCTAAAAGTGTATAATAAATTGAATCGCTTTGGACATAAAAATTGGATTTATCAAAGTGCTGAATTTAATAAAGAAGATTATAAAGCCGAAAAAAATTTATCAGATGATATTGCAGCTATAGTATATACCAGTGGTACTACTGAAATACCTAAAGGTGCGTTATTGACAAATAAAAATATTATTGCACTTACAATTCAAAATAAGATTTCTGATTTTGGGTGGGATAAATATGATCGTTTTTTAGAAATTATGCCACCTTTTATTGCTTATGGACTTCTATGTGGAATAGTAATCCCTTTTTGTATTGGTATGCAAGTGATAGTAATACCCAAATTTAATCAAAAAAAATTTGCGGATTTAATTATTAAGTATAAACCTAATCATATTATGGGTGTTCCATCTATGATGACTGATTTGAAGAAAAATAAAAAATTAATAAAATTTGATTTATCATTTCTAAAAACAGTAATTGTGGGTGGGGATAAAATTAGCATTGCTGATGAAAGATCATTTAATTCGTTTCTCAAATCTCATAATAGTTATATAAAATTAATAAAAGGTTATGGAATGACAGAAATGAGTTCATGAATAATCCGGGGTGAAATACATCACTTGTCCGGCGTATGGAAATCGCAAATCTGCTTTATTGGAAATCGTGTTTCCGCTAAAAAGGAAATCGCTT
>CADCDW010000134.1 GCA_902800325.1 uncultured Lachnospiraceae bacterium | reverse complement strand
AACATTGCGCGAGTAAACTCGCACATGATGATTTCCACTTCCCGGACATCTGATTTCCAGATTTCCGGAAGTGCGATTTCATCGCACAAGAATATTCATCAACTTTCGCAATACAGAATTATATATATCCATAGCGATGCTGTCTTTTGTTATTAATAAAAATATTCCGTAGATTCCAAAGTAGCAGATTGCAGAGATTAAAAGTGTTATAAATGAATTGAAATCTAAAAATTTTATTAAAACAGACAACGGTGAAGCAATCAGTATTGCTATAATAAGCTTTATCCAAGGAACTTCTTTAAATATATAAGAAGGTATATCTCTTATTGACATAAGTTGCCATATAAGTACTACAATTTCTGCTATAAGTGTACCGATAGCAGCACCTGTCGCAGCGTATTTGGGTATGAGGATTGCATTAAGTATGAGGTCTGTTATGGCACCTGCAATTTCGGAAAGAAGTACCTGCTTTTCACGACCTAACGGTACTAATGTTTGAATTCCGATAACATTTGTAATACCGATTAGTAATAATGTAGGCATTATTACTTGCATTGGTAAAATCGCACCTTCGTAGTCTTTACCCGATAAGAATAATATTCCTTCTTTGGCAAAGAAAATAAAATATATTGTAAATGATATTGCCATCACAACAACAAAATGCATAGTTTTTCTTAGAATTCTGTAAAATTCATCCATTTCACCTTTATCAACATAATATGATGCCCTTGGAAGAAGAACGGTGCTTGCTGCGGTAACAATACTAAGTAATATGTTTTTTATTTTTACGGCTGCACCATAATATCCAACATCTGTATCTGTTTTTATAAAGCCAAGCATTACATTATCAAGATTCGTGTATATAGTTGTAGCAATTGACATGGAAAAGAAAACAAGAACCATTTTGATATGTCTCTTGTAATTGTATTTTCCCACTGATTTTGTATATATTATTTTTCTTAAATTTATGAAATTGAGTATATTGGATGCGGATGCTGCAAATATAGTAATGCCGCCGTATAAAACATAGTCCTTTTGCTCATGTATAAGCAAAAACATAGCAATAAAAGAGATTATTTTAAATATAATTGACCTTATGGTTATATAGGTGTATTTTTCCATGGCTTTATAAAGCCATTCGACACCAAGTGAATTAAGGAGTATAGTGGAGCCGATTACTAAAAATAGATTAAGTTCGGCTCTGAATTTGGGAATTAACATAATAGAAAATCCAAATACTATATAAACTATAATCGCCATAATTAAATTTATAAAAAGTAATTCGTGGACAATTCTGGATAATTCTTCTTTATCATCGCGAACCTTCGCACAAGCTCGTATTCCATACATCGGTATACCAAGCTGAACGAACATGGCAAAGTAAGATACAACTGATGTTGCAAATGTTACTTTACCGGTACCGACAGGAAGCAATATTCGTGAGACATAAGGAAATGTTATTAACGGAAAGATAAAATTTGACATCGTTAATAACATATTCATAATCATGTTTAATTTTACTGAGGCTGTTTTTTGCTTCATAGTAGTTATTCCGCCTTAAGTGATGTGATATATGAAAGATTATACCACAATAAAGTGAGCCAAGCAAATGCGATGAATATTCCGCGGTCGTAAGACCGCCTATCCGGACGAGCGGTACCGCGAGTCAATGACAATGATACCGCTAATCCGAAACAGCGTACCGGTACTATATGGAGTGCTTTACTAATAGCTCTCTCATGTTGGTAGTACCAGAGTTTATAGTTTCTGAGTTATGTACTATACGATCCATGATAGCGTCGGCTATTACACCTCCGCCTAAGCGCAGATGCCATTCTGCCTGCTTATACTGTGTGCAGAAGATTGTTGGCCATGTATCGTAACGTTTTTCAAATATCTCAAGTAGATATTTAACTCCCTTCTCTGAAGGGATATCCAGCAACCATTCATCTATGATTAATACATGGTAGTTGGATAGCTTTGTAACAACACTTGTTATACCTTTACCGGTTTCTATTGCTAGATTGAACAATTCTAACATATCCGGCATACGGATGTATCTGCTCCTGTGAAGATGCCTACAGGCTTCTTTACCTAGAGCACAGGCTAGAAATGTTTTTCCTGATCCAGTGAAACCATTTATGATAATGTTTCTTGCAGTATCAATGTAGTTGCAGGAAGATAGAACGAGGATATGCTCTTTATCAATCTTTCTGTTTTCATAATACAGTGTATTGATATCTGCGTTTGGGTAACGAAGTTTAGCACAACGAAGTAGTCTACGTGCTTTATCAGCATTCTTGATGTTGTAACATTCGTCAATAGCTAGATCCAGCCTTTTATCAAAGGACATATTGGAGTAGTTTAATATATTTGTTTCCTGATTATCTAGGGCTACAACAAAAGCATCCAGATTTAGCTCACGGAGTTTACGTCTTGATTCCTCACTGATCATTAGACTCACCTCCTCCGTAATAGCTTGCGCCACGGACAAAGGCACCACTTTCTTCCGCTATGGAATGATTTTCTTTAGTGGCTTCCTTTGTAGCTCGTTCCTTCGCTATAATGTCTTGATTGCGACTAAGTATTGCTTTAAGATATTTATAACGGGGCGATGTAGTATTTCCCAATGCAATCTGGCATGCATCTTCGAATCGGTCATTCGGATAGTTTTTGCTGAGGTTCAGAATGGATAGTGCTGCATTATAGCTCTGTTCTTTTATCTGAACGCTTCTGAATACTCTGGCTATCACTTCTTTGGTGTTAGGCCCGATAGTTTCGGCCCATGACAGCATGCGTTCATCGTTCAT
>CADCDW010000133.1 GCA_902800325.1 uncultured Lachnospiraceae bacterium | reverse complement strand
TAACTTTTGAGAAAGACTATTTTAAGCCTTTTTTAATAAAATTCTTATGAATGAAGTTTCTTAGACATGCCATCAAGTATCTCTTTCTTAGCATCTATATTTTTTATCTTAGTATATATCTTTAAGGTTGTATCAATGTCCGCATGTCCTACCCAGTTCTGTATGCTTTTTATATCGTATCCCTCGTGTACTAAGATTGATACGCAGGATTTACGTAATCCGTGAAATGTAATGTGTTGTGGTAGGTCAGGGTTGGCTTTTATAATTTTTAAAAAGGCTTTTGACGGATAATCCGGATAAAAAAGACTTCCGTCTATGTGCTTGAATATGTAGTCGTTATCTTTATAACAGTTGCCACAAAGCCTTTTATTTTCATTTTCAATTTTTTTCAAATTCTCTAATAATTCGATTTGTGTATCGCTAAGAGGGTAAAAACGCTGACTTGTTTCAGTCTTGGTTGTGTTTAGACGGTTAATGGTTGTACCTTTGGTAACCGTATGGGTTATGTTCATTGTCTTATTTCTAAAATCAATACAGCTCCATTTTAACCCTAAAACTTCACTTCTTCGCAGTCCAAAGAATAATGTAAAGTAAAATAGGTTATATAAAGGATGTTCTTTTGCTTTATCTAAAAATAGTATAGCTTCATCGTATGAGAAAAAATCATCATCAATTTGTGCTTTTGAATGTTCTGCTAATAAATTTTTATTAAGCTTAAGGTCTTTTACAGGATTGATCACAATTATTCCATCCTCGACAGCTTTATTCATAATGAGATGAAATAATCTCCTTATATCTTTTACTGTACGGGCTTCAAGGTTCTTTTCTATAAGAAGTGTATCCAAAAAGACCTCTATATCGCGTTTGTGAATATCCTTAACCTTTATTTTTTTGAAGAAGTCTGATATGTGCCTTGACCTGTTGTAATAACCGGAATAGGTTGTATCAGCGACTTCTCTTTGCTTTTCAGAGAGAAATATATCTATGTAATCTGACATAGTGATATTTTTATCTACAGATACTTTATTGGACTTTTGTCCTAAAATAATCTCTCTTATCTCTGATGCTTTCTTAATGTTGGCAGTTGTATCGGCAAGATTGGTATTAATCCATTCGTTTTTATATTTCTTTTGTCCGTCACTGATGATAGTATGGCTTAATACTACGTACAATGAACCATGCTTACCATATACACCCGTAGCACGATTACCATCTTTTTTAGGTCTTGCCATAATTAATCACCTGCCTCTTTTTCCAGAAGCTCAGGCTTATTGGGATAAAGAAACTCAATAAGATAGAGCTTAGGGATTCTGTACTTACCGCCTATGCGGATTGACTTAATAATTCCTTTTGATAAGTAAGTGTAGACGGTATTTCTTCCGGTATGAAGAATTTCCTGCAAATCCTCAGGAAGTAAAATATCGTCGTAGGTTTCAAGTATTTTATCCATAATCAGTTCCTCCTTTCTGATGTGCTTTACACATTTTAAACTTATATCAAAATAAGAATAATACAAAATGTGTTAATCTTATTTTAACACAAATTGTGTTAATGTCAATCGAAATTTTAACATTTTGAAAAAATATAAATTAAAGTGTACTATTATCACTTAATGTGTGTTATAATTGTGCTGTAAACATTTGACAGACTTTTAAAAAAGAGGGAAATAGATTATGACTTTTGGACAGAAGTTGAAGTATTACAGAGAAAAACAGAAAATGGGACAGGAAAGCCTTGCGGAATTATCTCATATATCAGTTAGCACTATAAGAAAGTATGAGTCGGATGAAAGAAAACCAAAAAAAGAGCAGGTTGAAAGTGTAGCTTTGGCACTGCATATAAGTCCTGCTGCACTTATGGATCACAGTATTGATAATTCCGTTGATGTCTATCCGTGGCTTTATAGTATCGGAGAATGGGGCAATATCAGGTTTACCGGAGAAAAGGATAGCGAGGGTAAATATATAAAGGATACAATATCCATAAAATTTGATAATCCTGATTTAATGGACTTTATAAAAGACTGGGCAGATAAAAAGGAAGAACTTGAAAGCGTAAAGACAGCATCATCATTAATTAAAGATGAGGCAACCAAGAAGATGATGGAACAAAGAATAAATGATTTATCTTCCGAACTTGAAAACACTTTGGTTATGGATAGAATTTCAAAGAGCATATATTTTGAAGAAGAGTTACCGAAGAATTATCCGTCCAATAAGATTAAAAAAGATACACCTAAATTAAATAAGTATTCAGATATGCTAAATGTATTGACAGATATAGCAAGGTCAAGCATTAAGCTTGAATGTGTAGGTGTATATGAGAGAGTATGGGACGCAAAGGCAATATTTACCTTTGATGCAAGTACACTCGATTTAGAAAAAATGTCACAGTATGCAGAAGATTGCTATGCTAAGTTCTTATATTATTATGATGAATTTGCAAAGCTTGGCATAAAGACAGAGGGATATGCATTTGTGCAGGGGGGAGTTAAGTATTATAGATACATAATCAAGGACAGAACTCTTGCATCGGCTCTTTATATCATTAATAAATTGCTGGAGAATAAAGATAAGGAACTTGACGAATACGAAAGGCAGGAAGTTGATGAATATGTAGAGGAAAATATAAGGATGTATAATGTGCCTGTTGAATTAAGCAGATAAAAGGTGAAGAACTGTATTTGTGGCAGATTTGTTACACATTGTATGTTATAATACTTTCTGTAAGAAAATTGCTTAATTATTTTAAAAATAAGCTATTAAATTTTAGCAATATTTTTAAATGAAAAACTGTTGACAAATAAGCAAATTTATACGAAACTTTTTAAAAGAAAGACCTCTGAGGCGAAAGACCTCTGAGGCGAAAGACCTCTGAGGCGAAAGACCTCTGAGGCGAAAGACCTCTGAGGCGA
>CADCDW010000132.1 GCA_902800325.1 uncultured Lachnospiraceae bacterium | reverse complement strand
ACAACAAGATATATATAGGAGATAAGATTAAATAGGTATAATTGTTATGCTTATGATAGATTCAAGCTTAGCAGCACTTTATCTTACGCTTAAAAGAAAGCAGATAAAATAGTTATAATTTAATATCAAAAGATTAAAAGCTAAACAATTATAATAATATAAATGTTTGGCTTTTTTTATATTACTTTATTGACTTTTGTGCTTATTTAAACTATGATATTAGCACAAAAGGTTGGTGATGACATGAAAGATATAAATGAACTATTAAAAAAATATAATTATATTACTCCTGAGATAGCGAAAAAATATGGTATTTCAAAATATTTATTTTATAAATATGTGCGTGAAAACAATTTAGAGCAGGTTAATCATGGGATATATATAACAGAAGATACTTGGATAGATGATCTTTATATACTTCATAAAAGATGTCCAAATGCTGTGTTTTCTCATGATGAGGCATTTTATTATCATGGCTTGACTGATAGAGAGCCGATAATTCATACATTGACTATATATAGTGGTTATAATTCACATAGGTTGATTGAAGACGGAAAATGCAAAGTATATACTGTAAAAAAAGAATTGTTAGATATTGGAAAAATATTAGTAAAAGATAATTATGGAAATGAAATACCTATGTATGATTTAGAAAGATCGGTATGTGATTTGATTCGCAGTAGAAATTTGATTGAAATACAGGAATTTAATTCTGTACTAAAAACGTTTGTCTTACGAAAGGATAAAAATTTAAATAGGCTTATGAAATATGCGGAATATTTTAAGGTGCAGAATATTGTTCGTAAATATATGGAGGTTTTATTGTAATATGCAACTTACACCCGAACAGGTAAAAGGAAGAATTAAGAATTTTGCGAGACAAAATAATGCAGATGCCAGAATACTGATGCGAATATATATGATGGAAAGATTTTTAGAGCGTGTATCGATATCAGAATATAAGGATAATTTTATTATAAAGGGTGGTATATTGGTTACGTCAATGGTCGGAGTATCTCTTCGTTCTACTATGGATATTGACACAAGTGTTATAAATCAAGAGCTGTCTAAAGAATCGGCAAGAGATATAGTGAGCAAGATTATTGATATTGCTATTGAAGATGGAGTAATATTTGAAATAAAAGAAGTTTCTGATATTATGGATGAAATGGAATATCCGGGGATTAGACTTTCCATAAATGCTGTTATGGGTAATATGATAACACCAATTAAAATAGATATTTCTACAGGCGATATCATAACACCGCATGCGGTTGAATATGAATATAAGCTTATGCTTGAAGACAGGGCAATAAGTCTTTGGTCTTATAATTTGGAAACCATTCTTGCAGAAAAATTACAAACAGTTCTTGCAAGAGGAGTTCTCAATACACGTATGAGAGATTTTTATGATCTAAATATATTGTATATGACATATGAGTCTAAAATGGATATACATATTTTAAAACTGGCATTTAGTGTAACTTGTAAAAAAAGAGGTACGGAAAATTTAATAAGAAAAGGTCAATCTATATTATTTACTATCAGCAAAGATGAAAATTTGAAAAAATTATGGAAATTATATCAAAATAAATATTCGTATGCTAATGAAATGTCATATGATAGTATTATGAAAAATATAGATAAGTTAATCAGTAAAATATTATAGTTTTAATGAAACATTGAAGTCAGGACTTATAAATTTGTATGATGAAATATCTGGTCAAAGACTAAGAAAATATATTCCATATTGGGCGTAATTATTGTTGATGAAAAATGCTTGTCACCAGTTAATGATAGCAGTGTGGTAATGTAATTATAAGATGATTTTGAAGTATGTGATTTTATGTCAATATTACAAGAAAGAGTGATAAAACAACTTGATAATCTGTCAGACGATAATCTTGAAATTTTATTGGAGATTATCAGTAGATTTATGATGCCAAGTGATGATTTGAAAAATACAGATGATGAAAAAGAGTTAGTGGCAGCGGGAATGTTAAGTGAATTTGCCAATCCGACTTTGAGAGAACAGGAAAAGGAAGCATGGATGGATGCTTTCTTTTTCAAATTAGGTAATGTTTCACCTGCAATTGATTTCTCTGCTTTCTATGAGATGGAAAAATCAGCAAAAATGATGAAGAATTATATAAAAAGTTGGAGAAAGCGTAAAAAAAGAATAAAAACCTATCAGCCGTCATATTTTATATTAAGTAAAAAATGACGGTTTTTATATATGAAAATCAAGCAAAATATTAAAGAATTTATTATTTGTCTGCTGATTCCTTTGGGGGTTGGGATTGTGTCTGCGCTTCTTTCCATGAATGCGATGGAGGAGTTTAATACACTCCAAAAACCGCCGCTTGCGCCGCCTGCCTGGCTATTTCCTGTAGTATGGACGATATTGTACATACTTATGGGAGTTTCGTCTTATCTGGTTTTGATATCAGGTGATGAAAAGGAAATAGTTCAAAAAGCATTGGATACATATCTGCTTCAGCTTTTTTTCAATTTTGGATGGTCGATTATATTTTTCAATTTCGGATGGCGGCTTTTTGCATTTGCGTGGCTTGTGGCAATGTGGGCACTGATTATCAGAATGCTTATACAATATAAATCTATCAGCAAGCCTGCCTTTTATATGATGATTCCGTATATTATATGGGTTACATTTGCGGGATATCTTAATCTTGGATTTTTTCTTTTGAATTAATTTTGAAGATAATATCTGGATATTAAGAAGGTTATTCGTTTTACGGATAGCCTTTTTTTGCGTGAAAAGTTTATATAAATTAAGTTGCTTTCTTATGTAGAAGTAATTTATAAAAATTATTTATTTTTGCATTTTTTTTTAGTATAATATTCAGAAAAGTCGGTTTTACATTTTGATATTTTGGGGAAAACAAAAGCATATCCGATTTTGCTTGCTTTATAATACGATGGGAGCTTGGCTCTATTGCCTATACGGACGCACTTACGGATGTGAAAAACAAAAATGCATATACCGAGATAAAAGCAGGGTATGAAAAACAAATTAATGAAAGGACACTTAAGGAGCTTGGCGTTATTGTCTTTGATTTATTCAATAAGCAGATAGAATATAATTTAAGAAATGGTGGTGCGGTTATCGCCGGAGGAATGGATATCTACGCTCCGGATAAAGACAATTGTTTTGATGAGATTTTTGAAAGAGCAGACATTAAAATGTATAATCGAAAAAAACAATTAAAGAATGTGAAGGTTGTATAGGTTACTATATGATGATAATAAGATTTTGGATATGGAGTAAAGGATTACTATGAAGAAAACTCAGGATAGATTTGAATATATGACGACAACACCGGTGCCAAAGCTTATAACCACGCTTGCGATTCCGACCATTATAAGTATGCTGGTAACAGGCATATATAATACGGCCGATACTTTTTTTGTAGGAAAGATATCTACGCAGGCTACTGCAGCAGTAGGACTTGTATTTCCGGTTATGGCTCTTATACAGGCATTGGGCTTTTTCTGCGGACATGGTTCAGGTAATTATCTGTCACGTATGCTTGGAGCCGGTAAAAAGGATGAGGCTGACAATATGGCTTCAACCGGCTTTGCGCTTTCACTTATAATCGGAATTGTAACTGCAGTTACAGGTATAATTCTTTCACCTTATATAGCAGCTGTCATAGGCGCTACCGAATCTACAATGGAAGATACTTTAAGTTATATGAGGATTATCATGCTCGGCGCACCTTTTATGATGGGTCAGTTTGTAATAAATAATCAGCTTAGATTTCAGGGAAGCGCTATGTTTGCGATGATTGGACTTATGTGCGGTGCAATTATCAATATAGCACTTGATCCGCTGCTTATACTTGTTTTTGATATGGAAGTAAAGGGTGCGGCGATAGCTACTGTGGCAGGTCAGATTACAAGCTTTATAGTTCTTATGAACGGTAGCAGAAGAGGCGGGAACATAAGGCTTAAGTTTAAGAATATTCATATAAACAGGCATTATTTATTTGAAATAATAAATGGTGGGATACCGTCGCTTTTCAGACAAGGGCTTGCGGCAGTAGCAACGATGCTTTTAAACCATGCAGCGGGTGAATTGGGCGGTGATGCTGCCATAGCAGGTATGTCTGTTGTTACACGTGTTATGATGCTTGTTTCATCGGCAGTTATAGGCTTTGGACAGGGATACCAACCGGTTTGTTCGTTTAATTATGGTGCCAATTTAAAAAAACGTGTGCGTGAAGGCTTTTTCTTCTGTGTAAAATATGGTACTATTTTTTTGTGCGCAGTAGGTGCTTTGTGTTTTGCATTTGCACCATATATCATAAGCTGGTTCAGAGATGATCCGGACGTAATAGCAGTAGGAACGGTTGCGCTTAGATTTCAGTCGGCGGTACTTCCGCTTATAGCGGTAATAGTTATAACCAATATGATGCTTCAATCTATGGGAAAAGGGTTTAAGGCATCATTAACCGCATCTGCCAGAAATGGAATATTCTTTTTGCCGATGATTCTTATACTTCCAAGATTGTTTGGTTTGCTTGGAGTGGAGATGACTCAGGCCTGTGCCGATATTTTGTCACTTGCATTATCCATACCGCTTGCCGTATCAGAATTAAAGAAGATGAAAGAGTGATTTTCGGGAGTGTTTTAAACCTTTGAGAGAGTAAATCGCACAGAACGTTTTTTGAAATCACACAGGACGTTTTTGAAATCACACAGGATGTTTTTAAAATCACATAGAATGTTTGAAAAAAACAGCTAAAAAATCCATAGGATATTTTTTAAAATTTTACTTGACATTTATGCCAAAGACCATTATAATAATTAAGGTATTTGAAAGCACATGGGATCTTAGCTCAGCTGGGAGAGCATCTGCCTTACAAGCAGAGGGTCACAGGTTCGAGCCCTGTAGGTCCCATTTTAATGTACACATCCGCATATAGAAGTTTTCGGTTAAAGATGAATGTGGATGGTGCTGCGAGCAGGATGCCTGCTCAATTATAAATAAATATGGCGGGATAGCTCAGTTGGCTAGAGCACATGGTTCATACCCATGGTGTCGAGGGTTCAAATCCCCCTCCCGCTACTAAAAATCGCCTGAGAAATGGCGGTTTTTTTGGTTTTATGATGTGATTATGCATTTATTACCTGTAAAAATGAAAGGAAAATCTAATGTGTCTGGCGTAATCATAATAATTTTTAAATCCTCCGTATATAAAAGTGTTTTTTTCTCTTTTAAGACAAATTGTCCTATATAACAAAAAAAGATTTGAATTGTAGTGTTTTATCTGTATAATAAATTTGTGTAAAAGTTATGTTATAATATTAAAATATTTATTAATATAACACAAGTTTATATATCGGATAGTGTCAAGTGACGTATGAAAAAACGAGACAAATAAAAAAGGCACTTTTGAACCTTGAAAATTGTAGATATTTTATGTTGTGATGGGCTTACGCCA
>CADCDW010000131.1 GCA_902800325.1 uncultured Lachnospiraceae bacterium | reverse complement strand
AAATATAACGTTATATAAAACAATATATATTATATATAATAAAATAGATAAAAAAAGATAGTATATAATATAAAAATATAACTGTAATAATATATATAATATTACATATGATAATACATGTTATATTTAATATAAAAAATAATCTAATAAATAGTATGATGATTTGTATTGTAGAAAATAAAAGATTAAGTAAAATAGAAAGTGTAAGAATTTATAACATAAAATACAAAAATAAAAGTAAAACAAAAGGTAAAATGTAACATACAATAAAACCTTTGAATAAATATATACAATAAAATATGATAATAAATATAATAAAAAATATTATAATAAAACATATAATAGAATTTATATTAAATAATAAATAATAAAATATAAAAGTGAATACGAAAAGTTATATAAAATGTAAAAGGTATTATTATACAAAAACTGATATATTAAAATGAAAAATCTCCCGGAACAGACTTCAGGTAACTCATATCTGATAATCTGGCTTTATCGAGTTTATTGTAATAGGTACTGTTCATGAGGCGGTTCTTATGACGATAATATGTAGCGCGTTTCATATTAAGAGCTTCCATTATGTCAGTATCGGAGCTTTCCTGAAGCATATACACTATATCCGAGAATCTATATTGATTGAAGGAATAAGGAGAATCATTATTTTCCTGATAAACCAGCTTTCGTTTTGCTCCGGCATTTCTTTTGGCCTTAACGTTAAATACATCAGGGTTCATGTTAAGTGAAAGACAGTTATCAGATGAAACCTGCATATCAATTCCCAGACTTGAGAATATGTCCTGAAAGAAAAGGAAATCTGGATTTTGTTTTAAATCCTCAGCGTTGTTATCTGAGGAAGCTAACTTAAGGTTTAAGTGTCGGTAGCCTTTAAGTGCTTCATAGGTTAAAGAACTATCTGTTTGATTTATTTTGCCTTTATAAGAGCCTGCCATGGGAATACCTCTGAATAAAAAGTTTTTAACTGTTCTTTAATGTCAAAATAGTAACAGTTAGTATTTTTCTGTCCATAGAGTATCATAATTAACAATGATACTCAAGCTGGAAATCATAACCATAGAAAACAAAAGAAAAAATTTTCATAGAATAAATCGAATAGAATAAGCAAATTAACAAAAAGATAATTTTTAAAAACAAGAGGATTATCTTATAAAAAATTATAAAATAATCCTCAATAAAAACAGATTATCAGTAACAGAAAACTGGCAGTTGCCGTGAAGCTGCTCAACAGTTTTTTGTATACTTTTGGTTCCAAGACCATGACCTGTTTCAGTGGCAACAGGCATACCATTAATCATTTTTGGCCTGAATGCATATGGATTTTCTACCGATATTAAAAGCTTATCATTCTTTTTTGAAATTGAAAGACTGATGAACCTCTTGTCAGGTTCAAGTGCCATAACAGCATGCTGGGCATTTTCTAAAGCATTCTGTAGTATTGATGTCATGTCAATATCTGATATATCAAGCTTTGCAGGAGCTGATATGGAGTATTTAAAGTCAATGTTATTTGCAGCAAAGCTATCAGCATTCGACAGAAGAATAATATTGATAATGTCATTTGAACAGTAGCGTTTATTGACAGTTTTTTCAGAGGTTTTTACAACACTTCTGATATAGTCCAAGGCCTTATCATTTTCACCGTTTTCTATAAATGCAGCTATATTATTCAAGAAATGACGCATATCATGCCTGAGCAGGGATACATTTTTTTCGTTTCGCTGCATGCTTTCTATTTCCTTTTGAAACTGTGCCTGTTTAATCTGCATGAAATAATTCTGCGTTGAAATCTGCTGTTGACGCTCAAACTGTCTGCAGTAGACGATACAGAACACGAGATAACATATGCTCATTACAAAAGGAAAAAACTCTGATACAAGACGGTTTCCGTCATAAAGAAGACTTGTATAAACAGTAGTAGCATAGTCAAAAATATAATAGAAAAACGGCATTATACAAAATGGTATAAGCTCTATATCCGGTTTTGAGAAAACATCTGACAGGGCAGATGCAATATATCGGTAAACAACATGGTAAGTAACGAAAATGCCTGCAATATATGTCAGGTCTATAATCCACTGAGCACAGCCGAGTGATTCAGGGATGATTGAAATCCAGTTGTTAATCTGACAGCACAGATATGCTGTTGTGACTGCAAGCAGCGATTTTAAAAGACTCCTTTTGAATATGAATATCAGCAAAAGAAGTAATGGCAGATGTGTCAGCAGCGGATAGGCGTTTAAAACATGGGAAGAACTCTTTAACATAGAGCAAATCATGTGTAGAAGCAGATCCAGTATGCAAAAGCAGTTAACTATCCGAAAATTCTTTTTGTTATTTTTAATTCCTATAATGGCAGTTGTGACAAAAACTCCAAAGTATAGAGTAAGAATGTGTCTAATTATTTCTGTAATATAATTAATCATATAAACCCCTTATAAAAATCATTCCGGTTAGCAGTAAAATAAAATCAATAATTCGAAACAATGGCTGAAAGATGGCGGACTAACTATTCGCGAAACATATATGAAAAATATGTATCCTGAAAAGTCCTGCCAAGACCTCTTGCAATAGGAATCCGTGTACCTGATTTGGTTACGAGCTCTGTACCGGAGAAATGATCCACAGCAGGTATATAGACAATATAGCTGCGATGGCATTTAAAAAATCCTTTTTCCAATGTAAGACTCTTCTCATAATAAGAAAGTGCGCCAATAGCTTCAGTTTTATCACCATTGGATAAAGAAATGATGACTTTTTTATTCTGGGCTTCAAGATATTCGATGTTGTGTAAATATATATTCTGATATCCAAAGGCTGAGTGGATTGTTATTGAATCCGCAGGCCGTGAAATCTCAGAAAGACATTTGTTTAAAAGCTTATATAGCTTGTCTCTGTCTACAGGCTTAAGCAGGTAACCGCTGGCATCTACATCATAGGATTCGATGGCAAATTCAGGGGATGACGTCAGGAAAATATTTTTGGAGGTCAAATTGTGCTCACGTATTTCTCTCGCTGCATCCATACCGTTTAATAAAGGCATCATTATATCCAAAAGAATCATATCAGGGTTGTATTT
>CADCDW010000130.1 GCA_902800325.1 uncultured Lachnospiraceae bacterium | reverse complement strand
CGTAAATTGCAATAACAAGTTGGACACTTCTATCTAGGCTGCGTCTTGTTGGTAGATGATATCCAGTTCTTCCTCAAATATCTCATCAGGGGTTCGATATCCCAGTATCTTACGAGGAAGACTGTTGCACCAGGTTTCAATGTCCGCTATCTGTTGATTACTATATTGATCTATTCGTTTTCCTTTTGGAATAAATCTACGAATAAGACCATTATGACGCTCTATAGATCCTTTCTCACATGATGTATATGGATGAGCGTAATAAACAAGTGTATTGACGGTATCCTCAATGGTAGAGAGTGTAGCAAACTCTGAACCATTATCGGTTGTGATAGTTTTGAATACTTCATTGAAGTGTTCGTTATATATTTCTCTGAGTCCGTTGATGGCATTCATTACACATTCGGCTGTTTTATCAGCTATTGGTATTACCAGTAATTCCCGGCTCTTTCGTTCGAGAAGAGTGAATAAGACATCATCATCTTTCTTCTTTGAGCCAAGAACCAGATCACATTCCCAGTGACCAAACTCTTTGCGAGTTTCCACTGAATCAGGACGTTCCTCTATGTTTCGTCCTAACACCTTCTTATTAACATTGTTACGATGTGTTTTGGTGTTACGTTTCAGCTTCTCTGGAAGATCGATACCTTTAATACTGATAAGACCTAATGCAACATAGTTATATAGAGTTTTGGTACAAACCATCTCATCTTTTGAAAATGTACCATCCTCAAGAGCTCTTCCATAACAGGCATCTAATGACCAACCATCATCAAAGAAGTGTCTTGTGACATACTCTATAAAACTGAATTTTTCTAAAACTGCATAATGCCGGCACGAATTGTTTCTATTAACTTCATATGCACTTTGTCCGGCAGAAGCTTTATAGCGATGTACTTTATCATGATATAAAGATACTGTACCTCGTTTTATCTCATTCGATACTGTAGTTGGAGAACAGCCGATTTCTCTTGCTATAGCTCGGATAGAAAAATTATCTTTAATACGAAGTTGACCTTTCAGTAAATGTTTGTTTAGGCACTTACATTCTACCAAAAAGAGCAACCCCTGTGGATTTTTTATTTAATTGTCCAACTTCATTTTACAATCGGCGGAAAAGAAAATAGTTATAACGGATTTGACAGATCCTATAGTTGAATCAACAGAGGGTAAGGAGATAGGACCGGCATATGATTTTGAGGACTATCGTAAAAAGGTAAATAGATATGTAGAAGAAAATGGAAATTTTATAGCAATTTATAAGTTGAAAAATAATATACCACTTTCAGAAGGTGATTACAAAGAACTTGAACGAGTACTTACATTTGAACTTGGAAGTAAAGAAGATTATGAAAGAGAGTATGGAGATACACCATTTGGACTTTTGATAAGAAAAATTGCAAAACTTGATCATGAAGCTGCTATGATGGCTTTTTCCAAATACATAAATGACGAATCGCTTAATCAAAAACAGATTGCTTTTTTAAATAAGATAATCAATCATGTTGAACAGAATGGATATATGGAAGATGTTTCTGAACTATTGAAACCACCATTTGATAAACCGATAAGCTTTGTAAAGATTTTTGATAAAGAACAAAGAACGGACATTATTAATTCTATTAATAAAATAAAGGAAAATGCAACAAGAATAATAGCGTAGTAAATGTATTTACTAGCTATGCATGATATGAAAATTCTCAATTTACACACAAAACAATAGGAGATTTAGTGTATAATTTGTTTTGTGTAGTATGCATGTTACAGCTTAAAACCGCGATAGATAGCGCGATTTTAAGCTGTAGGAACAGGGGCTACAGCCTGTCGGCGATTTCGTAGATGAGTTGTTCGGTTTTAGGCCAGCCGAGGCATGCGTCGGTTATGGATTTGCCGTATACACCACCGTCAACACTTTGGTTACCGTCTTCTATATAGCTTTCAACCATGAATCCTTTGACGATTTTTTTGATGTCACTGTTGTAGTTGCAGTTGCTTATAACTTCGTTTATGATACGTTTTTGCTGGAACGGATCTTTGCCGGAGTTGGCATGATTTGCGTCTATGATTACTGCAGGGTTCTTAAGCTCTTTTTTGGCGTAGACGTCGCAAAGTCTGACGAGATCTTCGTAGTGGTAGTTTGGCATAGGCTGACCATGCTTGTTATTGTAACCACGTAGGATGGCGTGTGCATAAGGATTGCCTTGTGAGTGGGTTTCCCAACCGCGGTAGATAAAGGTGTGACCATGTTGTGCAGCAGTTATGGAATTCATCATAACGGATATATCGCCACTGGAAGGATTTTTCATGCCTACAGGTACAGGAAGACCGCTTGCAGTAAGTCTGTGCTGCTGATCTTCAACGGAACGGGCACCTACTGCTATATAGCCTAAAACATCGTTTAAGTACTCGGCATTTTCAGGATAAAGCATTTCATCTGCACAGGAGAAACCGGTTTCCTGTATAACTCTCATATGGAGTTCTCTTATGGCTACGATTCCTTTAAACATATCAGGCTTTTCGTTTGGGTCAGGCTGATGGAGCATACCCTTATAGCCTTCGCCGGTTGTTCTTGGTTTATTGGTATATACCCGTGGTACTATGAAGATTTTATCCTTTACCTTTTCCTGAACAGGTACAAGCCTTGATACATAATCTAAAACACTTTCTTCTTTATCAGCCGAGCATGGACCTATAATTAAAAGCAGCTTGTCTGATTTTCCGGAAAGTATATTCTTGATTTCTATGTCTCTTTCTTCAACTATTTTACCAAGTACTCCTGTTAATGGATACATTTCCTTTAATTCTGCAGGTAATGCAAGTTTTCTTTCAAATATCATATTCATTTTATCATTCCTCCGTTTAATAATTATTAATATATTTTAAAATTTAAATTTGATCGCTCCTATTATTAATTGAATTTACCGGCTATTTTAACCAGATTACAAACCTCTTTAAGCTTTTCAAGCATTTTTACTCCATCAGGTGAGTCTATATGACCCTCGGCCTCGACATAAAAGTAATATTCCCATGCTTTTTGATGTGATGGACGACTTCTTAAAACCTTCATATTGAAACCGTATTCACTTATAACTGATATCGCTTTTGAAAGAGCTCCGGCTACATTATTAACTGTGAAAATGAGCATGAAACTATTGCTTGATTCACTGTTTATATGTTTAATATATTCTTTTCTTAATACAGCAAATTTGGTTGTATTGTCTTTCATTTCATTTATATTTGCCTGTAAGATATCCAGGCCGTAAAGAGTGGCAGTTTCTTTACTTGCAATAGCGGCCAGGTGTATGTCTCCCAGCTCGGATACTTCTTTTGCTGCTATAGCAGTGTTTGGAGCGAGCACTTCCTCAAAACTATGTTTTCTTATATAATGCTCGCATTGTGCAAGTGCCTGTGAGTGGCTTATAACTTTTTTGATATCTTCTGTTTTAGCACCCTTGACGCCCAGAAGATTTTGCGAAATCTGATATGAAATGATATCATCTGCAACCAGATTACCGCCTACCATAAGGTCCAGAACCGGACCTACTTCACCGACATAACTGTTTTCTATAGGAAGTACGGCAGCAGAGCATCTGTTTTCTAAAACTGCGTTATATGCTTCTTCAAAGTTTGCATAAGCGATAAGCAAGTAACCCGGAAATGCTTTTTTTGCAACGATATGTGCAAAAGCTCCTTCGACACCGCTATAGGCTATTTGGTTTTTAGTCTTTTCAGAATCCATAGATTATCCTCCTTACATAAAAAAACCACCGCTGCTTTTTGTTTTTTTGATTCATCAAAAGCAGCGGTGGAAATTATCTTATATATATCAAAGCTTTGCTTTGTTATCTATAATTTAAAATCCATCGCATTAATAAAGAAAAAGAAAAAGATTTTATTTGTATATTTTGAATTCATAGTTTATTCATCCTTAAACAAAATTGTTCTAAATATGTGTCGAATTATAAATCATTAAATTAATAATGTCAATTAAAAATTTAAAAAATTTTATACAAAAAAATAGTTCATATAAAATTTAAAAATAATATAAACTTTATAGAATCTTATATATAAAAATAAAGAATCATATATAGCAGAAAAATCAAAAATTATATATACGCCGATTGTAAAATGAAGTTGGACAATTAAATAAAAAATCCACAGGGGTTGCTCTTTTTGGTAGAATGTAAGTGCCTAAACAAACATTTACTGA
>CADCDW010000129.1 GCA_902800325.1 uncultured Lachnospiraceae bacterium | reverse complement strand
GCTTTAAAATGACCTTACACTATAAAAAAGCAAAAATCAATATAAAAACACAAATGACACAAATAGTGTCATTTTTATGTAAACTATAGACGATTATGTAAACTGAATTATAAAAAATCGGTCGGAACAATCTTTGATATCTCCAATAAAAATTTCGGTCGGAACGATATTTGATATACTCCAATAAAAAATTTCGACCGGAACAAGGTTTGATACACTCCATGTTAAATAATCATGAAACATTTCACCTGTTCCGGTCGAAATCGTTTTAAATGTATTTTATTGTTTCTTTACTTTATCATTTAGTTATTACTTTAATATTAAATTTATCTTATTATTAAATTTATCTTAATATTAAATTTACCTTATCATTTACTTCACTCCGTACCAGCCTACACCTTCGCCTTTCCAGCATACACTTACAAGCCAGTCGTTTTCGCCCTTACTTGAAGTAAAGTTATGTGCTCCTGCGACAGCATTTGGATTGTACTGTCTGAAGATAGGTAAGCTTTGTGCATCGTCCGAATACCATCCTATACCTTCATCCTTACAACCGACACTTATTTCAAACAAATGTTAAATATTATTTATCTTTTATCTATGATAAATATATATTTAATCCACTGTCTTCCAATCACTTATGCTCCGGCTTTCCGTATCGAAATTAACTCCGACCTTTATAATCTTTCTACTGTCTGCCGCATAAGCCTTTGCATAACCCTTTTCTTCTATCTGTGAAAGAGCCGTATCCTCATCGGCATCACGTTTAAATTCAAAGATGTATATATAGTCATCTGCTTCAACTATACAATCTACACGTCCCTTTGCAGTATGCATCTCGGTATGAACAAACTGTCCGAGCAGCATAAACGTTATATAGACAACATTTAAAAAGGCAGTGTTCTTTTTTCTACTATATCAACCCGGTCAATTCATAAAGAGGTTTTCTGATTTTCTTCCTGGTAAGCTCAACAAGCCCCAGTTTTGTTATATCAACAACCTTTACAGGTACATCATCTGTTGCTGTATAATCTCTTAGGCATGATAAAAGTTCATTATTTGAATTTTCGCTTTTCATGCTTATAAAGTCTATCATAATTATACCTGAAAGATTTCTTAACCTTATCTGTCTTGCTATTTCTTTGGCTGCCTCGCAATTTATTTTTAAAATATATTCTTCGGAATTTTTACCATGTATAGCCTTTCCGGTATTTACATCTATAACAGTCATGGCTTCCGTCGGTTCGATTACAAGATATGCTCCCGATTTTAGATAAGCCCTTTTGCTTAATGCTTTTTCGGTAAGCGATTTTAGATTATATAAATCAGCAAGACTTATCATGCTGTCAGTATAAAGTCTTACCTGACTTTTGTGATTTTCAAGAAATTCATTATATATAACTATATCATCGGTTATAACTTCACAATCTTCCTTTTCAGAAAAATAAGCCATATCCTTTATATATGCCGCTTCGCTTTCATATACTTTAGAATAGGCAGTCATATATCTTGCCTTATCAAGCAGGTTGTCAAGTTTATATAAGAGCTCTTTCATTTCATCTGCTATAAGTTTATCAGATACATTTTCATCTGCCGCCTTTGTCCTTATGATTGCGCCGTAAGATATATCCTGACATCTTTTTGATGTATCAAAATCCTTAAGTACGTTTTCAAATATGTTTTTTAAGCCGTCTCTTTTTTTATCATCCTTAATTTTCGCAGAGACACCGATGGTTTTATCGGCATGAATTATAGCATATTTACCTGTCAGGCATATATCAGTCGTTACACTTGGCTGCTTGGTTTTAATACTGTCTTTTGATATCTGAACTGTTATGATATCTCCGATTTTAAGCTTTTTTTCACTCTTATAATCTTCCATTGAAAGATAACAGCTAAGATTAGGTTTTATATCTACAAATGCTGCTTTGATATTGGAAAGTATATTGGATACTCTGCCGACATAGATATTATTTAATATTGAACCTTCCTCATAGCATCTTATATCCCAAAGCTTATCATCTTCAAAATAATAACCAAGTTTTATATTTTCTTTATTTATAACAACAAAACGATTCATTATATCATTGCCTTTCTTGTATGAACGTTTTAAAAACAGTTGGACGCCTTGTCATATGACTGTTTCCATATAGTATTAAAAGTTCTTTCCTTCACAAGATAACGGTTTTAATGTCTTGCGCTCACCCATATAGGTTTCTATACGATGTATCATATAATCATATCTGTTATATATTTTACCTGATTCGTTACACAGCGCTTCTATTACAAGCTCCGGTTTTAAATTATCCTTACTTCCCGATGCAAGCAGCATATATATACCCTCTTTATAAGGTTTTAAATCATATATAAGCGGTTTGATATCCGACAATTCTTCCTTTGACTTTGTTTTTTTAACAATATCAATTTTTTCTTTTGAAATCATGGAATCGATTGATGTAATAAGTAAATCCAATGTTTCGTTTTCACATTCATCATTCTTATATATGTAATAATCCGATGCTGTAACAATAGCCATAGAAGGTTTTGCTTTATCGTCAAGCAAAACTATATCATGTACTTTTACACCGTCGGGAAGAACTGAGTTTAATCTCTTCATCATATCCTTTGTTGTAGTTACAGAATTAAACTCTCCGTCAAAATACTCACCCTCAGAAGTCATACCAAGAGGCATGGGTGCAGCAAAGGATATAATCTGATGTGGCGAAAAACCTTTAGAATACGCCACATCGAGTTTGGCTCTTCTTATGGCTTTTTGAAAAAGACGCATAATATCCAGATGTCCGATAAATCTAAGAACACCTGTTTTTTCATACTTGATTCTTAGCTTCAAAGCAGACACCTCCTTTATAGACAGCCGCACCGCAGCCGGAACATTTCATACGACAGTTTGGTGTAACGACGCCGGCCTTAGCATTATGCCATTCTTTAAGAAGAAATTTTTTTGAAACACCGACATCTATATGCTCCCACGGGAAAATTTCATCATCAGCTCTTTCCCTTGAAATATAAAAATCTATATCTATATTATTTTCCTCAAATGCTTTTTTATATCTTTCCATATCAAAAAACTCAGTCCACGCATCATATATGGCACCTTTTTTGTATACATCATATATAAGCTTGCTAAGTTTCCTGTCTCCTCTTGCCAGTACTCCTTCCAAAACTGTTATATCAGCATCGTGATATGAAAAT
>CADCDW010000128.1 GCA_902800325.1 uncultured Lachnospiraceae bacterium | reverse complement strand
CTTATTATCCTTTCTCATTTTTTTCATAAAATCTTCCTCCTTTTAAATATTATGCTCTCTTTTTTTGATATATAGATTATATCAGATTTAATCACTTTCTTCAAGCTCTCTGATATATTTATCGGCATTTTTTTATTTTTTATAATACTTTAAAACATATATTTTTTTAACCTTAACTCAATATGTTTCATATATTATTCTTCATTAAAGTCTTTTAATATAATAAAATTTACATGATTATTTTTTGTTGGCAAAAAATAATTATTTTGATTGGATTTTGCCATATATAATATCTTCTCTTCTTCCGAGTAATATAACTTTCCTGCCATATTATTTACAAAAATAACTTTAGCGTTCTCTCCCCAATTAGGATATGGCGGAAAATCTTCTTTTGTCAAAACATGCTTATAGTCAATTCTATATACAAGCTCCCATCCCATATCACAAATTACATCAGCACCATTATATGCCAACGTAAAATAATCTAAATTTCGATCCTGGACTACATAATAAACACTATCATTATACATAAATACATCTCCTGCTTTTAATGGAATAGTATCATGATCAGACTTTACACCATTATCAATATCAGCCTTCGCTATATCCTTTTGTGGCCAATACATACTATCTTCAATTGTTATTCCGGTATTAATATCTGCATCCTTATAAACAAACACAAAATCACCTAAAGGTTTATTATAATCATCACTTTCAACCACCTCGGTTGTTGGTTCTTCTGTTGTCGTTGGTTCCTCAGAAGTTGTCGGTTGTTCCTGTGAAGTTGGTTTTTCTTCAGTTGTAGGTTCTTCCTGCTTTGGAGTTTCTTCGGATGTCGGTGTTTCCTCAGGTGCAGGTGGGTTCTCCGGGTTAGTTGCACCCTCTTGTGATGGATTTTTCTTGGTCTTATCTACTTCAGGTATAACTATATCATTATTAACAATGCCTGATGAGCTTCCGTCTCCACCTTTAACCAGACCTGTAAGTTCTCCAAGATTATCTTCATCACTATACATCCACTTTGCTTCTTCAAGCTTCCACACTGCAGTTATACCGTTTTCAGTATATCTGAATTCATGAATTGTATATAAATCCTTTCCTTTTGAACCGAACTTTACATAGGTAATAGCTCCTGTTTTATTGGCACTTGTAAGATCCATATTAACAGATTTTCCAACCTCACCATTAAGCTCATCCAAAGATGCATAAATGCTTTTTCCATAGATATATCTTTCTTGGGAAAGACTTTGCGAAACCATAAGGCAATCCTTGGCATTGATTATTACCTGTTCTCTTTTTTGCTTATCCATATAACTCATAAAAGCAGGCACAATAATCGCAGCCATAATAGCTATAATAACCATTACAACAACAAGTTCAACCAGAGTAAAACCACTATTCTTCTTATTATTTTTACTTTTCTTATTCATAATGTGCCTCCTTTCTGAAATATAAATCACATTTCATTATATATATCGACATCTTAAGATAATAAAACAATTATTAAACTTTTCTTTATATATCTTTAAACATATTCACACAATATATATCCAAATATAATCCCCACATCTTTTTTGATAAAGTGAGTTGTCTGTACTTAGGCTGCCTATAAAAAGGCACTTTAAAAACGTCGGTACTTAGCGAGGTATTTTCGAGCTTAGTACCGATACGTTTTTAACATAGCGAGAGCGTGCCTGTTATAGGCAGCCTAAGTACAGACAAAGTACGACTTAAATATCATAAGAAAATTTAAAGATATTGATCAAGCTCTGCTCTGTCGTTTGAATAGCGATATGCATTTTCTTTTGTAATTATGCCCATACTTACATATCTTGCCAATTCATTGTTTAAAGTATGCATCCCTACAGCCGAGCCGGACTGCATAAGTGTACCAAGCTGATGGCATTTATTTTCTCTTATCTGATTGCAGACAGCATCTGTTCCTATAAGTATCTCCGTAGCGGCTACACGCCCGTTTCCTCTTGCATTTGGTACAAGGCACTGTGTAATTACGCCATTTAAAACTCCGGCGAGCTGTGTTCTTATCTGATTTTGAATATTTGCAGGACATGCATCTATTATTCTGTCTATAGTCTGCGGTGCGCCCGTTGTATGAAGTGTTGACATAACGAGGTGTCCTGTCTCTGCCGCCGTAAGAGCTGCAGATATAGTTTCATAATCTCTCATTTCTCCTACAAGTATGATATCAGGATCTTCTCTAAGTGCACTTCTTAATGCTGATGCAAAATCCCTGACATCTCTTCCGACCTCTCTTTGATGTATAAGTGCAAGCTTTTTTTCATATTTATATTCTACCGGATCTTCTATTGTTATTATATGATCAGGTCTTGATTCGTTGATACTGTCAATCATAGATGCAAGAGTTGTTGACTTGCCTGAACCTGTAGGTCCTGTTACAAGGATAAGTCCTCTCGGCTTTGCCGCAAGCTCTTTTAAAACAGGCGGAAGTCCAAGCATTTCAAGTGAAGGTATGGTAGAATTAAGAAGTCTTATTGTAGCAGCAAGCTTTCCGTCCTGTTTAAATACATTTACACGCTGTCTGTTGCCGTCTGAAGAGCATATAGCAAAATCCGCATCAAGTCCTTCCTCAAGGTCAGCTCTTTGTTCATCCGTGAGCATCTCAACTATCATTGAAAGCTTTTCTGCATTGCTTTCTCCGTCAAATTCCTGAAGTCTTCCGTTTATACGGAACATAGTCGGAAGTCCGACAGAAAGGTGTATATCCGAACAGCCCATACTTCTTGCCTTTAGTATCATTTCATCAATCATCATAATTTTTTGCCCTCCATAATCATATAGTTATAATAAAAAGCCAAATAAAAGTTTTAATAACATCATCAATATACTTACTAAAGAAATTGCCAATTTGCATCACCTACTCTTACCATTAACAGTTCAAAAAACATTTAATTAGCACTCAATTTCAAAGCACTAAATAAATCAAATAATTTCATTAGGTACTATTCATAATAAGAAACCTTTATAAGCTCATCAATTGTTGTTACACCCTGTTCAACAAGCTCAAGTGCACTCTTTTTCAGAGTACTCATCCCCTGCTCATTTATAGCATATTCTTTTATTTCTTCAACTGCTGCGCCCTTGGTTATCATTTGGCGGACATTTTTATCTATTACAAGAATTTCATGTATGGAAATTCTTCCTTTATATCCTGTATTGTTACACTGTCTGCAACCTACCGCATGCTTAACCTCAGGTATATGTACACCGGCAATT
>CADCDW010000127.1 GCA_902800325.1 uncultured Lachnospiraceae bacterium | reverse complement strand
CTTGAGTTCCTTGAGGGTAAGGAGCTTCCTGGTGTAGCAGCAGCTAACGATAAGTAATTTACGCAATTCATTATAACGATTTCATCATTTCTTTGCGTGCTTGTGTATGTTCAAAACTTGTCATCAATTTGCTGAAACAGTAAAATCAAAATTTGATTTTTGCACGAAATCGTAAAACTCGCTTCGCTCAGACATTACGATTTCTGAGCAAAAATCTGCATTTTATCTTTTCTGTTTCTACGCAAATCGGACAAATTGTTTTGAACATACACAAGCAGGCAAATGAAATGCTGAAATCTGCATAGTAATTGAATTATTATATGAGGTGTGCTATGAGTGGTTTTATTTTAGGTGTTTTTTGACTTTGTTGAGTTTGTAGGTGACATCTCTATCATTAAGGATATTTCAGAAAGGATAAAGAAGAAATGGCAAGAAAAAAGATTATCGCAGGAAACTGGAAGATGAATATGACTCCAAGTCAGGCTGTTGCTCTTGTAAAAGAGCTTGAGCCACTTGTAAAGAATGATGCAGTAGACGTTGTTTACTGTGTACCTGCTGTAGATATTGTACCTGTTGTTGAGGCTGTTAAGGGCTCAAATGTACAGGTTGGAGCAGAGAATATGTACTTTGAGGATAAGGGTGCTTATACCGGTGAGACTTCAGCAGAGATGCTTGTTGATGCAGGTGTTAAGTATGTTATCATCGGACATTCAGAGAGACGTGATTATTTTAAAGAGGATGACGAACTCCTTAATAAGAAGGTTAAGAAGGCGTTTGAGGCAGGTCTTACTCCAATCCTTTGCTGTGGCGAGAGCTTAGAGCAAAGAGAGATGGGCGTTACTATGGACTGGATCAGACTTCAGATTAAGTCAGACTTAAAGGATATTACTGCTGATCAGGTTAAGGAGCTTGTTATAGCTTATGAGCCTATCTGGGCAATCGGAACAGGTAAGACAGCTACAACCGAGCAGGCTGAAGAAGTATGTAAGGGTATCAGAGAGTGCATCGCAGAGATATATGATGCGGCAACGGCTGAGGCAGTTCATATTCAGTACGGCGGATCTGTAAATGCAGGTAATGCTTCAGAGTTATTTGCACAGCCTGATATCGATGGTGGACTTGTAGGTGGTGCATCACTTAAGGCAGACTTCGGAAAGATTGTTAATTACTAAGATTTACATTTTTTATTCCTAAAGAATAGATAAGGCGTATGGATTTTTCCATACGCCTTTTATAATTAAATGCTTTATATAAAATGTTTATTATATTTGTTTAGCTGACAAAATCAGATAATATCCTGAAAAATTCATCCGGTTTGTCGTAGAAGCAAAGATGAGTTGCCGATGGAATAGTTACCATTTTCTTTTCAGGTGCTTTTATATCCTCAAAGCATTGTTTAAGAAGTTCAACAGGGCATGCAAAATCTTCATCGCCGTTTACAAATAAAACAGGTACTTCAAATTTTAAATTATCGGTAAAATCATAATTTATGAGAGTTTTATATGTACCCTCCAATAAATTAAAATCAGATTTAAGCATTGCCTTTTTTTCTTTAAATTTAAGGAACGGAGACTTTAAAAGCTCCTTCACGGGAAACGGACGTGCATTTTTGGCTATATATTTTGAGCCGATAAAAGATAAGCTTTGTATGGACTTCATTAACTCTGCATTCATTTCGGGCTTTTTTGATATTTGTTTTAGTAATGTATCAATTATCTGCGTATCTGACGAACCGGACTCAGCTTCTTTTTTAAGCCAATCGCAGGAGTATTCAAGACCTTTTATATAATTTACATTTTGACCGATACCGATGTAATGCGATACATTTTCGGGATGCTTTTTTGCATATTCGCAGCCGATTACACTTCCCCATGAAAATCCGACAAGTATTACCTTTTCAAAGGTGTAAACAGTATGTAAATACTTTATTATTGCATCTATATCATTTATATAATCGGAAAGAGCTCCTGTCTTGGCAATTTCAGAAACCTTTGATTTGTTGGCAAGAAGTGTTTTACATGTATTCCTCTGGTCCCAGTTGACAACCGTAAATTTCTTTTCCCATTCGTTTTGCATAACGTGACAGAGACCTGCCATTGAGCCGCCGGGTCCGCCATGTAAAAACAGCAGGAGAGGAGCTTTTTTATCTGCTCCTCTTATCTGGATATACTGTTTAATACCATTGATTTCAGGATATTCATATAGACATATTCCATTTTCTTTGTAGCAGTTAAGTATTTCGCTTTTTTTACTCATTTTTATTTTTCTCCTTTAGGCATTGACATAAGATACATATTTCTAAGCTTTGAATCCGTCGTTACTTCTTTGTTTTGATATTTTTCAAGAATCGAAAACATTTCTGCAAGCATGTCGGCAAAATCATTATCCGAAAGGGAAATAGCATAGTTTAGAACGAAAAGCTTATCTCTTTCAACATCGGCATCGTCGCTTTTGAAATAATTGTCGCAAAGACCAAAAAGCTGCATAAGTGTAAGCTTCATGATTTCCATACCGTCAGCGTTGTCTTTTGGTGGAGAAAGATATATGTTTTTAATTGCATATACATTTTCAATCTGTCCGCGAACCTTATGGCTGTCAATTATTTCAATGACATCTGCGTTTAGCATTTTTTCGATTTTTCTGTAGACCGTAGCTCTGGGTACATCCGGTGCTTCCGAAAGAATATCGGCAATTGTCATTTTGCCTTTTGTTCTTATTAATTGTATAAGCCGGTTAGAAGCTGGGTCGGTTAGTATTTTTATAATTTCTTTCATTTTACTAATCTCACTTTCTGATATTAGTGTAATGTATGTAATTTTTATTGTCAAGATTTATTTTAAAAATGAATTATCGTATTTTTATTGGATGATTGTTGTGATATAATTGCATATGTGGTTTTATTAAAGAAATATATGTTTTAAAATTAGTTGAATTTGACCGGAGATAATTTATGGAAGAGAAAATAAAGAGCATTTTATCTGCTTATCCAAATAAGCTTATACTTAGTAATTTAACGGATAAGTCATACAAATACAAAAAGACAACTATTGTAAAAAAGATTATTGCAGGTAACGGGAAGATGAACATGACTCCAAGTCAGGCTGTTGCTCTTGTAAGCTTCTGAGTTATTTGCACAGCCTGATATCGACGGTGGTCTTGTTGGCGGTGCATCACTCAAGGCAGACTTTGGTAAAATTGTTAATTACTAAAATACATTTTTTATTCCTAAAAAAATAGATGGCGTATGTACTATAATGGTGCATACGCCTTTTTGTTTGCGCGCCATGGGCGCGCTCTAACGGGTGTAAGTCCCGAACACGCCTAGGCAACGAGGAAGTGTATAGCCGAACAGCAAGGGTGTCCA
>CADCDW010000126.1 GCA_902800325.1 uncultured Lachnospiraceae bacterium | reverse complement strand
AGGCACAAAGTATGATGAAGAAGCATTTATCATTACTCTTCCGTTTCTTTTTTCTTTTGGAAGAGTTTCATAATATACTTCAGATATTTTTTCTGCAAGTTCGGCTATACCGAGTAAATCCTCATCCGTTTCAGTAGGAAGTCCCATCATAAAATAAAGCTTAACCCTATTCCATCCACCTAAAAAAGCATCTCTGCTTCCGTTAAGTATATTTTCTTCGGTTATACCCTTATTTATAACATCACGAAGTCTTTGAGTGCCTGCTTCTGCAGCAAATGTAAGCGAGCTCTTTTTTATATCCTGAACCTTACTCATTACATCAAGTGAAAATGCATCTATACGAAGAGAAGGGAGTGATACATTTACATGGTCATTATCACGAAGTTCTATTAAAAAGCTTAAAAGCTCATCTAACTTTTCGTAATCGCTTGAACTGAGTGAACTTAATGAGATTTCTTCATAGCCTGTATTATCAAGCATTATGCGGGCGTATTCCTTAAGCATATTGACATCTTTTTGTCTTGTAGGTCTGTATATCATACCTGCCTGACAGAATCGACAGCCTCTTATACATCCGCGCATAATTTCAAGTGTTACCCTGTCCTGAGTCGCTCTGATATACGGAACTACAGGCTTCATAGGATATGGTACATCATTGAAATCCATAACTGCCTGCCACTTAATTACCTCCGGCACATCTTCACAAACAGGTTTAATCGATGCAACTGTACCATCATCATTATAAGAAACGTCATATAATGAAGGAACGTATATACCTGGAATACAAGCTGCTTTTTTGAGAAAGTCATCCTTGGACATATCACTTTCTTTATAAATTTTATACAAATCAAGAAGTTCATTATATGAAGCTTCACCTTCGCCTATATAAAACATATCAAAAAAATCGGCAAGAGGTTCCGGATTTACAGTACAAGGACCACCACCGATTACAAGCGTATCGCCTTTTTTTCTGTCCTTTGCCCATATAGGTATCTTTGAAAGCTCAAGCACCTGTAAAATATTGGTATAACACATCTCATATTGAATAGTTATACCCAGCCAGTCAAAATCAGATATTGGAGATTGGGTTTCAAGAGAAAAAAGAGGAATATCCTCTTTTCTCATTATCGCATCCAAATCAGGCCACGGGCTGTATACACGTTCACAATATGTATCATTTCTCCTGTTAAAAAAATCATATAAAATCTGTATTCCAAGATAAGACATGCCTATTTCATAGACATCAGGAAAACAGATGGCAAATCTGATATCTATGTCATCCAAATTCTTCTTTACTATATTAACTTCATTGCCTATGTATCTTGCAGGCTTTTCTATATTCATTAATATACGTTCTTTTAAAGCAAGCTTACCCATATATATTTATTCCTTATAATCATATTTTTTCTTATTTTATTATCATATATTTAAAGAGCATATATTTAAAATAATATATACAATATACGCTTTATATGGATTTATCAGTTTTTAAAGCTATGTATCGGTGCAGGAATTCTTCCGCCTCTGTTAATAAACTTATCGCAGCTATACTGATTTACAGGCATAATAGGTGCATATCCAAGCAAGCCGCCAAATTCAGCTTTATCACCTACAGTTTTACCTATAACAGGTATAAGTCTTACGGCTGTAGTTTTCTGATTAACCATTCCGAGAGCCATTTCATCTGCTATTATACCGGATATGGTTGTTGCTTTGGTATCACCCGGAATTGCTATCATATCAAGACCTACTGAACACACACAAGTCATAGCTTCGAGCTTTTCAAGAGAAAGCGCTCCGGCGGAAACGGCATCTATCATACGCTGATCCTCACTGACAGGGATAAATGCACCGCTAAGTCCTCCGACATATGAAGAGGCCATAACACCACCTTTTTTAACCTGGTCATTTAACATGGCAAGTGCGGCTGTTGTTCCCGGAGCTCCTGCATATTCAAGTCCTATTTCTTCCAATATTTCACCTACACTGTCTCCTACTGCGGGTGTAGGCGCAAGAGATAAATCGATAATTCCAAACGGTACACCAAGTCTTTCTGATGCTTCCTTGGCAACAAGCTGTCCTACTCTTGTAATCTTAAATGCTGTCTTTTTGATAGTTTCACATAGAACTTCAAAATTCTGTCCTCTGGCATGCTCGATGGCAGCCTTTACTACACCCGGGCCGCTAACTCCGACATTTATTATTCTGTCCGCCTCAGTTACGCCATGAAATGCTCCTGCCATAAATGGATTATCATCCGGTGCATTACAAAATACTACAAACTTGGCACAGCCTATAGAATCGGAATCCTTTGTTAATTCTGCTGTTTCAAGAATTATCTCACCTAAAAGCTTTACCGCATCCATGTTGATACCGGTTTTTGTTGAACCGGTATTGACAGAGCTGCATACTCTTGCAGTACAAGCAAGTGCTCTCGGTATGGAACGAATCAAAAGCTCATCTGCCTTTGTCATTCCTTTAGAAACAAGAGCCGAATATCCGCCTATAAAATTAACACCGCAGTTTGTTGCGGCTTCATCAAGCTTCTTGGCAATCTCTATAAAATCATCTTCAGTTTTACAAACAGAGCCACCTATTAAAGCTATAGGTGTTACAGATATTCTTTTATTTACAATAGGAATACCATACTTGTCAGATATCTCATTTCCGACTCTGACAAGATCTTTAGCAGAGTTTGTAATTTTATCATATATTTTATCACAAGTTTCCTTTACATCAGCTCCCACACAATCAAGTAAACTTATACCCATTGTAATAGTTCTCACATCAAGATTTAACTTATGAATCATTTCATTTGTCTCGATTACTTCATTTATACCTATCATATTTGAACTCCTTAATTTTTTGAATATACTACTGTATATTTGTAATAAAATGTATAAATCCGACTATAATCTGTGCATCATATTGAATATTTCTTCGCTTTGTGCTCTTATCTGAACACCGATTTCTTCGCCTAAATCACCAAGCTCTTCATTGATACGGCTCTGATCTTTTGATGCATCTGCAATATCAACTACCATCATCATATTAAAATAACCATCAACAATTGTTTGCGCTATATCAAGTATATTGATATTGTTTTGTGAAAGGTATACACAAACCTTTGCTATAATACCTACCTTATCCTTTCCAAGTACGGTAATTATTGTTTTTTTCATCTTATTTTCCTCCTATGATAAGACCTTTAAAGGTCTGTATAATAATTAAAATGTAATTAATTCACTTGTTCTGTCTCTTTCCGCTACCCGAAGATTAAAATCTCTTATATCATTGGTATAAGGATTATCTATTATTTCAAGCTTGACAGTTTCATATGCAAGCTCCGGATAATTATTTTCTTTACTCAGATGTCCCAAAAAAGAAACCTTAACATGATCATTTAAAAGTAAATTAAGCAGCCTGCCCCCGGCTTCGTTTGAGAGATGTCCTCTTTTTCCAAGTATCCTTTGCTTAAGTTGGTATGGATAACTACCACACTCAAGCATATATATAATCGTCGTAATCGCCCATGTCTGTAGCTATGGATACTTTTTTTCCGTCTCCGTAAAGAGAATAACAAACAGGGTCAGCGGCATCATGCCATATCGAATGTGCTTCTACCTTTATGTCTCCTATGCCAAATGTTTCATCAACATTTATCGGTTTGAGTAATTCCTTATTAAAATCACCCAAAGCCGACATATGGGATATCTCATAGCAGGTATCAGCTGTTGCATACAGAGGTATTTCGTACTTTCTTGAAATAACTCCTATAGCTCTTACATGGTCTATATGTTCATGAGTTATAAGTATTCCGTCCATATCCTTTAAAGAAAGGTCAATACTGTTTAATCCATCTTCAATTTTCTTTTTACTAATACCCACATCAACAAGAAGAGATGTGTTATCAGTACCTACAAATGTGCAGTTTCCGCTGCTTCCACTTGCGATTGTCATCATTTTCATATTTTCACCATTTTATTTTTTTGTTTATATTTATTTTTCTTTAAAAAACATATTATTTATCAAACATTCATTATATTTTTCTGATTCTGTAAGAGATACAACGTTTATTTCATCACTCAGGCGATCCAGTTTTTCAAGCATCGACTTTTCCTTTAGTATAAGCAATGCTCCATTTAAAGACGTATTTCCGCAAATACCGGTTTTGTTTTTAAATGCCTTTGGTATCAATCCAAGTCTTATAGCATTATCAATATTTAAATAACTTCCAAAGCCTCCGGCAATATATACTTTATCTATGTCTTCAAAGGACATATGGGCATATTTTAGCAGGGTTTCCATACATGAAGCAATGGCCGCCTTTGCAAGAAGGATTTCTCTTATTATATCCTGTGTAATATGGATATTATTGATGTTGATACCATTTTCCATATAATCATCTTTTAGAATCCCGCTATCAGACATCCTTCCTGTAACCAGTAAAAGTGATAATGCATCCAAAGCAGATGAACCATATACATTTTGCTTTTTTAGG
>CADCDW010000125.1 GCA_902800325.1 uncultured Lachnospiraceae bacterium | reverse complement strand
TAGTTGTGCAACCTACCTGATTTTCTTTTCTGCCATTTAGATAATTAAAGTACAAATCCCCTTATATCGGAGACTTCCATATCTTACCCCGACAAACCGTAATTTAGAATACAGGGACAACCTGACCATCATAAGTATCGTTTATGTAGTCACGTACTTCATCAGAATTTAATGCTTTGATGAGTGCTTTGGTTTCATCGGTGCTTTCATTTCCTTCTTTTACAACTAGGATATTTTTGTAGGTGTCTGCTGCAAGAGAGTCTGCTGCTTCATATGCAAGTGCATCGCCTGAGTTTAAGCCTGCTTCGAGAGCATAGTTACCGTTTACTGCGATGATATCAACATCATTTATGGAACGGGCAACTTGAGCTGCTTCAACTTCTTTGATTTCAAGATTCAGAGGATTCTCCTCGATATCAAGAACTGTAGCTGTAAGGCCTGCATCTGATTTAAGCTTGATTAAGCCCTGGGCTTCAAGTAAAAGTAATGCCCTTGCTTCGTTGGTAGTGTCATTTGGAACTGCAACAGTTGCACCGTCTTTGAGCTCATCTAAGCTCTTGGTTTTGCCGCCATAAATTGCAAATGGTTCAAAGTGGATGCTGGCTACTGCAACCAGATGAGTACCGTTTTCGGCATTGAAGTCATTAAGGTAAGGTGTGTGCTGGAAGAAGTTTGCATAAAGCTCCCCATCTTCAACTGCAGTGTTTGGGAGAACATAGTCGTTGTACTCGACTATTTCCAGTTTGTAACCATCTTTTTCAAGG
Organism: uncultured Lachnospiraceae bacterium; assembly: GCA_902800325.1. Lineage (GTDB taxonomy): Bacteria > Bacillota > Clostridia > Lachnospirales > Lachnospiraceae > Coprococcus_C. Next base: position 3,151 of record CADCDW010000125.1, on the reverse strand, counting down.
TCATCCTTGATAACTTCAAGAATTTCCGCATGCGGTGTAGGAGTTGCCCCAATTTTGATAACCTTTTCTTCTTTCTTTCCGCAGCCTGTTGCTAAACCTGCTACAAGTGTAAGTGCTGTTACTAATGCTAAAATCTTTCTCTTCATAATAATTCCTTCTTTCTTTGATAAAATATTTAAATGATGAAAATGCTGCGTTGGTTTGGGTATATATAACCTTTGCAGTCATCATAATCAACTTAGTTAAAGTAATAACTTTATAATTGGATTCTTTTATTTTAGTTATTTGTGCGCTTATCTATTTTGTTGGCTGTAAACATTCCGATAGTTTGAAAAATTTGAACTATAACTATCAAAAGAGCAACAGTGATAAGCATAATGTCAGTCTTATATCTGTAGTAACCATAGTTTATGGCGATTGCTCCAAGTCCGCCTCCGCCTACAAAACCGGCCATAGCAGAGTAGCCAAGTATTGTGGATATAGCTATTGTAAAGCCTACTGTAAGAGAGGGCTTTGCCTCCGGAAGAAGCACCCTGACAATAATTTGAAAAGGAGAAGCTCCCATAGCTTTAGCGGCTTCTATAACTCCCGGACTTACTTCTTTTAAAGAAGACTCAACCATCCTTGCTACAAATGGTGCAGCGGCTGCCACAAGTGGGACGATAGTTGCTGTTGAACCTATAGTTGTTCCAACGATAGCTCTTGTGACAGGCAGCATGGCTACTAAAAGGATAAGAAATGGTATCGACCTTATCATATTTATAATTATTCCAAATATGAAATTTACGGGTTTGTTTTTTAGTATTCCTCCGGAATCTGTTACAAATACAATAATTCCAAGCGGTATGCCTATAATATAAGCGATTAATGTTGAAATAACAGTCATATAAAGACTCTCTATAAGTCCGTCCTTTAGTAAGGTAATCAATGTATCAATCGGTAGTGACATCTGCATTGCCTCCTTCCTCATAATGAATCTGTTTTTTATCAAGAAAATCTTTAATTTTGCTTATTGCCTCTGCACTATCCGGAAGTTCAATAAGCATCTGCCCGTAGGCTTTACCGCCTATATCTTCAGTATTTGCACCAAGTATGTTTACGCATGAACCTGATGCTAAAGTTAGTTCCGAGATAATCGGCTCATATGAAGATTGTCCGTCAAAGGCAAGTCTTAAGATACCTGAATGCTTATCATTTTCAAAACGATTTCTCTCAGGAAGAATGAGCTTCCTTGCGGTATCAGATTTTGGATTGAGGAAGATATCCTTTACGGTTCCTACCTCTTTAATAAATCCATCGCTCATGACTGCAACCCGGTCACATATCTGCTCCACGACTCTCATTTCGTGAGTAATAACAACTATAGTTACTTTTAATTCTTCATTTATTTTCTTTAAAAGAGCAAGTATCGAACGCGTTGTAATCGGATCAAGTGCGCTTGTTGCCTCATCACAAAGCAAAACCTCCGGCTTTGTTGCGAGCGCTCTTGCTATGGCTATTCTTTGCTTTTGACCGCCCGAAAGCTGTTCGGGATAAGCCTTTGCTTTATCACTCAAGTCTACAAGTTCCAAAAGCTCCTTTGCTCTTTCAATCGCCCTTTTTTTAGGAACACCTGATATGATAAGTGGAAATGTAATATTATCAATACAGGTTTTTTGTGCCAAAAGATTGAATTGTTGGAATATCATTCCGATTTTTCTTCTTTCCTGCCTGAGTTCTTTGGCACCGGAAGCTGTAAGCTCTTTATCATTTAAATAAACTTTACCCTTCGTTGGATGCTCAAGCAGGTTAATACATCGAACGAGAGTTGATTTACCCGCTCCCGAAAAACCGATTATGCCAAAAATTTCACCGGTATTAATCGTAAGATTGACGTCATTAACAGCGTCAATTTTCTTTTTGCCACGCGTTTCAAATTCTTTGCTTACGTGTTCAAGCTTAATCATACTAATCACTTCCCCTCTGAATGTTTGAAAGTATAGCATCTTGATATGAATTTGAAAAATACATAAAAATTATAGCCTGTTATAGCTTTTGACTATAAAAAAATCTTAAATCAGGGGAGCTGTATTTTTTAAATCAAGAGAGTAGTATTTTTTTAGTGTGTGAAAGTTTTTCTGTAAATAAGATATCCTAAGATAATTGACGAGCTGTATGGCGGTAAGAATACCGTTGTCCAGCTCGTTTTGACTATACCTAATCCCATTGATTTCGTCAAGAATTATGATAAAATTGGTATATAATTATATTTTAGGATAATATACTAAGACAAATCGGAATTTATGGGAGGTAAGATCATGGATATAACCCAAACCTTTTATGATAATATGGCTTCTCAGTATGACAAGCTGTTTTTTGACTGGAATGCTACTACTCAAGAACAGGCCGTTATATTGAATAAAATCTTTAATAATAACGGCTTCAGTACCAGTGCCCATATCCTTGATTGTGCCTGCGGGATCGGAACACAGGCAATCGGTCTGGCGGCTCTCGGTTATCCGGTAACTGCTTCGGATATCAGCGATGGAGAATTAGTCGAAGCCAAAGCACGGGCAGAGAGTCAAGGAGTTTCAATCCGTTTCGAACATGCAGATTTCTGTGCCTTGACTGACACCTTCTCCGAGCAGTTTGACATTGTGATTGCAATGGACAATGCGCTGCCATACATGCTGACAGGCGAAGCCTTGGAAACGGCTGTCAGAAGTATCACCGGTCAGATCAAACAGGGCGGTATCTTTGTGGCCAGTATCCGAGATTATGACAGCCTTCTGGATAGTAAGCCGCCTTATTCCCCGCCTTATATCCATAAGACGGAAAAAGGACAGCGCGTTTCTTTTCAAACGTGGGTTTGGAACGGGGATAATTATCAATTGACGCAGTATATTATCGATGACGAGGAGAATCTGCAGATCGGCAAGTTTGTTTGTGAATACCGGGCTACCCGCAGAGAAGAATTAACGAATCTGCTTTTATCTAGTGGTTGCAGTCAGGTGATTTGGAAATTCCCGGAGGAATCAGGATTCTATCAACCGATTGTAATTGCCAGGAAGTAAAATTCCAGTTTGCAGAGATGCCGTTGGTAAGAGAGGTATGCCATGATACTTGAAACGAAAAGATTGATCCTCCGACCGTGGGAAGAAAGCGATGCGGA
>CADCDW010000124.1 GCA_902800325.1 uncultured Lachnospiraceae bacterium | reverse complement strand
TAAGTTAAAGAAATAAGCTAAAGAAAAAATAAAGTAATATATTAAATATGTTTTAAAAAAGTTTCGACCGGAACAAACGATTATCCCATGGGTATTTAGAACAGGGGTTTATCAAAAATTGTTCCGGTCGAAATATTTTATTTAGCTAAACAAACTTCTTACATGTGAGATTTCTTCTTCGGTTGCCTTGGCGGCAGGAACGTAATACTGGCGTTCGCGAGCTATCTGATATATCTGTTCCTGTGACATTTCACAGGCATTTCTGAATTGCTTAAGTGTCTGCTTTAATTCCTTGTTTTCTGTCTGTGGTATCATGTCTGCATATTTCTTTAATTCTGAGTTGATGCCGTCTAAAGTGTCGGCTACCATAGTTTTTTCTTCCATAATTGATTTCCTTTCTAAATGAATTGTTTATAATTGTTATGGGATGTAAATTAGTGAAGAAACTTCATAAGAGTCTGTTTGTTCTCATTTGAAGAAGTAATAGCCTCCTGAAAGAAAGCTTTAACCTGTGGGTCGTTTGCTTCATTGGCATAGGCAGTCATCTTGCAGTTAGTTGTTTCGTATCCGCCGATAAGATGACGAAGATTTTGCAATTCGAGTTCTGATAAGTTATTATTCATATCTTTTTCTCCTTTTCATTTATTTCATAAGAAGTATTTCCAAAAAAAGTAATTAATATACATGCTTGATATTGCATATTCATTTTGTTAAAAACGAGAACTATTCCAAATGAACAAAACGTGTGTCTGTATCATAAAATATTAATTTGCCAGTTTCCTTTAATAGTGCTAATATAGTTGCTGAAAAATGTTTAATTGGTTTCATATAATACGAGGATTGTTTTTATGAAATATTTAGTTGCTATGGATTCTTTTAAAGGGAGTCTTACTTCACTTGAGGCAGGATATGCGGTAAAGGAAGCTATAATGGAATTTAATAATGAAAATGAAGTGATAGTTAAACCTTTGGCAGATGGTGGAGAGGGAACTATGAAAGCTCTTACAGATGGTTTAGGCGGCGAGCTTTATAGCACTCTTGCAAAAGACCCGTTGGGAAGATATGTAACATGCAACTATGGAATGATTGAAAAGAATACGGCTATTATAGAAATAGCGGAAGCAGCGGGTCTAACCAGACTTTCTGAAGATGAAAAAAATCCACTTTATACTTCTACATATGGCGTTGGTGAATTGATTATAGATGCATACAATAGAGGAGCGAGACGTTTTATAATCGGTCTTGGCGGAAGTGCTACAAATGATGGTGGCGTGGGTATGCTTTCCGCGCTCGGTTTTTCTTTTTTAGATAAAGATAACAATGATATTTCTTACGGAGCAGAGGGGTTAAAAGAGTTGGCTTATATAAATGATGCAAATGCATTTAAGGATATATGTGGTTCTGAGTTTATAATTGCGTGTGATGTTGACAATCCGCTTTGTGGTTTAGAAGGGTGCAGTTATGTGTTTGCTCCACAGAAGGGTGCCCGTAAAGAAGAAATAGAATGTATGGATAAATGGCTTTTAAACTATGCGGATATTGTGAAAAAATACAATAAATATTCCAACCCTGAAGCAAAAGGTTCCGGAGCAGCGGGAGGACTTGGTTTTGCATTTTTAAGCTTTTTTAATGCAAAACTTATATCAGGCATAGAACTTGTTATTAAAGAGCTTGGAATAACAGAATATATCAAAACTTCAGATATAGTTATAACCGGAGAAGGTAAACTTGATGGACAGAGTATAATGGGCAAGGCTCCCATAGGAGTTTCTAAGATAGCTAAAAATTATGGGAAGAAAGTGATAGCACTGGCAGGTATAATAGGAGATGGAGTGGAGGCTTGTCTTGATTATGGCGTTAGTTGTTATAGCTCGATAAATGATAGTTTAAGCTTTGAAGAAAAGCATAATATTGAATACTGTATGAGAAAAGATGTTGCGATTAACAATATCAAGACAACAGTAAAAAAATTATGTCAACAAAACATATTATAGGTGACGGATTATGAGCGGTAAAACATTAGATAAAAATATAAAATCAAATAGTCAGGATATGCTCCATGGAGGACTTTTTTGTAAAATGATTGTATTTGCACTGCCTTTGGCTTTGAGCAGTATACTTCAACAGTTGTTTAATTCGGCAGATGTGGCGGTTGTCGGAAGATTTGCTGGTGATGATGCTCTTGCGGCAGTTGGTGCAAATGTAGCCAATGTTGGTATATTTGTGAATCTTATAGTAGGTGCATCGGCCGGTCCCAATGTTATAGTTGCCAATCTGATAGGGCAGGACAATAAAAAAGAGGCTGAAAAAGCTGTACATACAACGATTATGCTCGCTATAATCGGTGGACTGTTACTTTCGTGCTTAGGCATGATAATATCCGAACCTATGCTTGTACTTACCAATACTCCAAAAGAAGTAATGGATATGGCAGAACTTTATCTTAGAATATACCTCTTAGGTATACCGTTTATTATGATTTTTAATTTTGGAGCTGCAATTATAAGAAGCAAGGGAGATACAAAGCATCCGCTATATATAATGATAGCGTCAGGAATAACCAATGTTATACTCAATCTTATATTTGTTATCGCCTGTAAGATGGATGTTGCGGGAGTTGCTTTAGCTACACTTATTTCCAATATACTTGCGGCTGTTTTGATTATTGTACTTCTTGTGAAAGATGATGATTTTCTGCATCTTGATTTTAGAAAACTCCATATAGATAAAATGTATCTTGGAAAGATTATAAAGGTAGGATTGCCGGCAGGTTTACAGGGCATGGTATTTTCACTTTCCAACATATTTATCCAGTCAGGAATTAACAATCTTGGTAAAGATACAGTTGCAGCTTCGTCAGTTGCGCTTAATTTTGAATACTTTACCTATGATATATCCTCTGCATTTGCACAAACTACAGTTACTTATACCAGTCAGAATTTTGGTGCAGGCAACTATAAAAGGTGCAGTAAGATATATCGTATAGCAATGACTGAAGGCATAGTTTTTACCGCACTTTTAAGCATAATATTTACAATCTGGGCAAGACCGCTTTCTGCCATATATACAACAAAAGAGGCGGTAATAGATATTGCACTCATCAGGATGTATCATGTTATGTCACTTGAAGCTTTAACAGCAACATATGAAGTATCTGCGGCAGCTCTGCGGAGCATAGGATATCAGATAGTTCCGTCAGTGCTAACTGTCCTTGGAACAGTAGGTTTTAGAATTATATGGATGTGCACAATATTTAAACAAAGTCATACTTTCAAAACACTAATGAACGTATATCCTGCATCATGGATATTCACCGGAATTATGGTTGTATCTGCATATCTTATTTTGTGGAAGAAGGTCTGGGTGCGTCACGGATATGTTTCTGATTGAGAAACTGTTAAAATAAAAAAAGTTTGAATGTCGGATTACAAGATAAGGGTGGTTGATATAGCATTTGACCCGATTTGCGTTAAATCAAAAGCGAAAATTCGAAATAGGTGCGTAAAAAAAATCAAACTGTTTGAGCGAAGCGAGTTTTCGATTTTTAGCACCTATAAAGAATTTGAGTGCTTTGATTTAGCAAATTGTTGGTTAGCTATATCAATTACCCTTATCTTGTAATCCGACACATATACTTGATTTAGAATTTGATTTTGTATATAATAAAACACGATTAAAAAATAATATATGGAGGAAGAAAAAATGTACATTACCTGTTTGGATATGGAAGGTGTTTTGGTGCCCGAAATCTGGATTGCTTTTGCAGAAGAAAGCGGTATTCCAGAGCTTAAAAAAACTACAAGGGATGAGCCTGATTATGATAAATTGATGACCTGGAGATTGGGTATTCTTAAGGAACACGGGCTTGGATTAAAGGAGATACAGGATACGATTGCCAAGATTGATCCGATGCCGGGAGCAAAGGAATTTCTTGATGAATTACGTTCTATGTGTCAGGTTATAATACTTAGTGATACTTTTGAGGAGTTTGCAAAGCCTCTTATGGAAAAGCTTGGCTGGCCTACAATATTCTGTAATTCACTTGAAGTTGCTCCAAGTGGAGAGATTACAGGATATAAGATGAGATGTGAGAAATCAAAGCTTACAACCGTCAAAGCACTTCAGTCTATAGGTTATGAGACTATAGCAAGCGGTGACAGCTTTAACGACCTGGGTATGATTCAGGCAAGT
>CADCDW010000123.1 GCA_902800325.1 uncultured Lachnospiraceae bacterium | reverse complement strand
TGCAGCTATTGTTACCGGTTTGTCTTCTATTGATGCTTTGATTTTCTATAAGTCGGTAACAATTCCAGCCTTGTACACACTATGCTCCATAATCGACCCTTACATCGACAAACCGGAGTTTATTCAGTGTAGATTCTTTCCGTAAGGGTTTTTGATTCGCCCGGTGCAAGCTCTCTATAGCCTGTCTCATCATCAGGGATAGGAAGGTTTGGAGCATCGATAATCCATGTACATGGTTCAGGACAGAAGTATCCTTTGTCACCGTGGTCGTTCCAGATAACCCAGAATTTAAAATCTTTGCAAACTTCATATACTATCTTTTTGCCTGTTTTTATATCAGAAGCGACAGCTCCGTAAAACGGTTTTCCGTCAAGAGAGCCTTCTTCAGCAAAAAATACATCATTGTCGATATCATGAAGAACAGGAATCTGAGAACCGGTGATATACTGTTTGTCGTGGTTGTTAAACGGAAGAAACTCGCCTGTAGGGATACAGGATTTGCTAAGCTCCCACTTATCTCCGACAGGTACATAAAGTCTCATATCAAGACCATCTCCTGTTTTTCTAAAAGGACCGTTTATAGTAGTGTGGTTACATACACCGAAAGGAAGCTGCTTTGATGAAGTATTGGTCATTGTAAATGCATAGTTAAGACCTTTGTCACTCAATGTGAATGTAAACTCAGCTTTAAAGCTAACAGGAAATGTATCATAAAATTCATCTTTATCGTCATATATATATTCAGTTTTGGCTATTGCCTTATCCCCAACAACCTCGGCGCTTACAATAGAATGTTCACGCTTGTGAAGGAAACCGTGTATATGATTGCCTAAAGAATCATTTATAGGAAAATGATAGGTGGCATCTGAAACCTTTAATACACCGTTTGAAAGTCTGTTATGAAGATAAAGGGTCGGTAAGCCGTAAACCTCAGGAGATTTCTTTAGTTCTTCTATCGAAAGAGAATCATCAAATCTGAATAATTCTATATCAGCTTCGGTATCCTGCATACGAAAAACGTTGCTGCCCAAAAAAGGTGCAATAACAGCCTTGTACTTTCCGGCAGTAAGTTCAATTACATCTTTACCTTTGTAATCAGTAATCTTAGCCAAATAACTCATAAAACATGTCCTCCTCATGTATCAATTCATTTTAAACAAAATCGTATTTTAATGCATTTTTAGTGAATGATTGTTTACAATAATAACACATTGTTTAAAAAGTGTCTATATATTAGTGCCGCCATATCCAAATAAATTAGTTCGGTCGTCTTCAAATAAATTAGTTCAGTCGTCTTCAAATAAATTAGTGCCGCCATATCCGGAAATATAATATGAAAAATTATTAAAAATATAGTTTTATTGCTAAAATAATAAGGAAGCGATATAGACAAGCAAAAATTGGTGTGCTATAATGCACAATGTTTGTAAAGTAACATATTTAATAAGCAGAGGAGAAAAAATCATGAAGAAAAAATTTTTTGCAGTATTACTTTCGTTGGCTGTTGTTCTTTCACTTGTTGCATGCGGAAGTAAAGATAAAAAGAGTGATTCAAATGAAGCCGGAAACACTGATGCTGCTTCTGTTGATGTAGATGTAAAAGCTCTTGCGGATGCATTAAAAAACGGATGCGACTTTAAGGATAATATGGCGGAGATAGACCCGGCAGTTGGACTTACAAGAGTATTAAATATTGCAGATACGTCAATAATTGAGGAGTCGGCTTTTTATACAAATTCAAGTGCATCGGCAGAAGATATAATTGTAATAAAAGCTACATCAGCAGAAAATGTTAAGATAGTTACAGCAGCATTTGATGTTAGAATAAGCACACAGAAGGCGGCATGTGCAGATTACCTTCCGGATGAGATTCCTAAGCTTGATGCTGCAGTTAAGTATACCAATGGTCAGTATGCGGTTTTGGTAGTTTCAAATGACAGTGCCAAGGCACAGGAAATAATAGACGGATATTTCAAATAGAAATATGTTTTAAGTAACAAAGGAAGAAAAACTGAGTATAATAAATATGTGATAAAAATATCAATACAGCCGTAATCCTTGATATACTATCCCATCTTCCGGTGCTTCGGGCGGCGGATATCGAAACAACTTCCTTTGTTAAAATACAGATATAATCGGCTGTTTAAAATAGTAAAGGCTGTTGTACTTTGTACAACAGCCTTATTTTGTCCGGGTTTATCATGTGTTTTTTATTTGATTAAAAAATAAAAATTAATGTTGACAAGTTAACTAATACTAACTACACTGTTAGTGTGCCTGATTGGTTTACAGTGATATTCACGATATATAAATTTTACGATATAATTTGCTTTGATTATTTTCTGTCGATGAAGTTTCACTTCTTCCAATTCTATTTTCCTGAGATAGGAAGCGTGATGCGGGGCGGAAGTACGGATACAACATAAAGAGTCAATTAATAAAACTGTTGATTATATTCCTTGCGGCTTCTGCTTTGGCAGCATGGATATGCTCATTGTTTTTAAATTGTGTAAAAGAAATTGAAAGATTTTGGAGGTGCGAGATGGAGATTCTAAAACCGTTAGCGGTTGTAGGAACTAATTCATGGGGAAGTGCGGCATATGGTAAGGTGCTTCGTGGAGAAAGCGTTGATATCGATACGATTAGAAAGTGTTATGAAAGAGCGAAGGAAAAGGATCTTATGATCTTTGATCTGGCGCAGGACTATGGACTTGGCAAGGCTCAAAAAATGATCGGAGAGTTTGGAACCGATGATGTGATCATATCCTCGAAGTTCACTCCGACCGGGTCTTATAAAGCAGGACAAGTCAGAAGATCACTGGAAAAGGATTTACAGGACTTTGGACGTAAGTACATAGATATATACTGGCTCCATCTTCCTTCAGATATAGAAAAAAACTTAAATGAGATCATCGCACTCGTAAAAGAGGGAAAGATAAAGCATGTGGGGATTTCCAATTTTACGCTTGAGGAATGTAAGCGGTCAAAGGAAATTCTTGATAGAGCCGGTATTCCTTTGTATGGTGTTCAGAATCACTATAGTCTGATTAACCGGGAATGGGAGAAGAATGGGCTTGTAGCATGGTGTCAGAAGAACGGTATTTTGTTTTGGGCATGGGCTGTTCTTGAAGAGGGAATGCTTACAGACCCGAGAGTAAAGACGAAGATGTCGCTCATGAAGCTCATTTTTAATGGCAGGAAAAGGAAACTTCATTCGCTGTATGTACTGATGAATAGAATTGGAAATAAGCATGATCTTAAGATTCCTCAGGTTGCTATGGCATTTTGTGTGACAAAGGGAATTGTGCCTGTTTGTGGTTGCAGAAAGCCTTATCAGGTTGATGACTTATTCGCAGCAGCAAACGCTAAACTTACAGACAGTGAAATGAGGCTTCTTGAAAATGAAGCAGATAAGATAAATGTGAAAATTCTTGGTGCAGATATGTTCAGATTTGCAGTAAAGAAGAACCGTTGATGCAGACGCAGTGAAAAAACGAGGTGATTGAATATGAAATACAGTGGAATGCCTGCCGGAATGTGGATGTTATTTAAGAAACAATTTCGGAAAGCCCTTGTAGGTGATCTCAGATATGGATTTTCCGATGCAAATAGGATAACAAGGGCAGCAAAACCCAAATATCGGGATATCATAGAAAAACTTCCTGAGTTTGAAAAGGAAGACAGATTCAAGACAAATATTGTAAACTGTGCGCTTCTGACGGCTTTTCTTCTCAGCATGGACAGAAGACCATCAGTGGAAGAGGCGACCCGTTATTATGAGCATGCGATGACAAATAAGGCTACAAAGATATTCTGTCGTATAGGTGGAAAAAAGAAATTCACAGATAGTGATATTGAAGGAATGAAAAGGACGGCTGCTCTCAGAGCAGGCGACAGGAATCCGTATTCGTGGAACATGGATTATATCCCGTATGAAGATGGCAGTGGATATGAGGCGAGATTCTATACATGTGGCATATGTGCCCTTATGAGGGAATATGGTTTTTATGATCTGGTTCCTGCGATGTGCCATATGGACTATACAATGAGTGAACTGGGCGGTGCTTCCGATTTCGTCAGAGAATATACACTTGCATCAGGTGGTCCGTATTGTGATTGCGGATATAAAAAAATATTGTAATGAAGAGAGTTGTCGGGTAGCTGCGTATATGGCGTAGCTGCCTTTTTGTTTGCGCGCCATGGGCGCGCTCTAACGGGTGTAAGTCCCGAACACGCCTAGGCAACGAGGAAGTGTATAGCCGAACAGCAAGGGTGTCCA
>CADCDW010000122.1 GCA_902800325.1 uncultured Lachnospiraceae bacterium | reverse complement strand
CTCAAAATAACTATTAGCGATGAGGCAGGAAATACTACAGATGCTGCCATGACAGTGCATGTGGTTTCGACAATTCCTGAGAACAAGCCTCGTCCAACTATATATTTTGAGGATTTTATGAATGATTATAAAACTTCACAAACAGAAATTGGAATAGATGTATCAAGATGGCAGGGAACCATAGATTTTAATCAGGTTAAGGCGGCAGGCTGTGAATTTGTGATTATAAGAATAGGTGGCTATGACGATGGGAGCGTATATGTAGACAGCAATTATTATACCAATATGGAAAATGCAAAGGCTGCCGGATTAAAAGTAGGAATCTACTATCATGCGGAAGAAAGAAGCGTAGAAGAAGTTAAGCAAAATGTAAAGTGGCTTATGGGTGTTTTGGGCGAGGAAAAGCTTGATTATCCGATAGCATATGATTGGGAAGATTTTGAAAATTTTGAAAAATACGAAATAAATCTTCATGATATAAATGATATATATCAGACGTTTTACGATGAAATTACTTCATATGGATATGATGCTATGCTATACAGCAGTAAAAACTATCTCCAATGCCTATGGACAAATGAACAAAAAACGCCTGTATGGCTGGCACGCTACATCGATAAAACAGATTATACCGGTGATTATATCATGTGGCAAATGGGGTGTTCCGGAAGAATCCCCGGCATATCAGGTGACGTAGACTTAAATATAATGTATAAATAAATTTGCAGGTTTCTACAAGCGGTGCGTGTCATGAGGATGATGCGTAGCGGAATGCAAATGTCAGAACCGTAATAAACCTAAATTTGGACAATGCTTGAAGATACATAAAAAAGTTGTAAAATTGTACCATAAAAAATGAAACATGATACGTATATATTAATAGAAAGGCGGTTTTAAGATGACTGACAGTGAATTTACGTCAGCCATAAATTTGCTTTTAAATGGGGATAAAAATGGACTGAGGCAGATATATGAGGCATATATGAAATTGATATATGCAGTTGTTTTTAATACGGTCCAAAATAAAGAAGAGGCAGAGGATATAACATCAGAGTTCTTTATAAAGCTGGTTCGTGTGGCCGGAAGCTTTAAAAAAGGCAGCCCTCACAAGACGTGGCTTGTAACCATAGCAAATAATATGGCAATTGATGCGATCAGGAAAAATAAAAATACCGTGGCGGAGTATGATGAGCCGCATACGGAAGGTATAGAAAATGAGACTGTTCTGTCACATGATATGAAGAAAGCCATGTCGATGCTTAATCCAAATGAAAAGGAAGTAATAGACATGAAGCTTATGGGACAGTTTAAATTTAAGGAGATTGCAAAGATAACCGGAAAGCCAATAGGAACGGTCACGTGGCTATATAATGAAGGGATAAAAAAACTAAGGAGGTGTCTTTCTAATTATGAGTAAAAAAGTAATTAATTTAAATGAATATAAGGACAGTCAGGAAGACATTGAAAACGTAGTGGAAGAATTGTCTTCTGATATCCTTGATGAGTATTTAAAACAAGTGGAAAATGACACTCCTGATTTGTGGTCACGCATCGATGCGGGCTTTGAAAAGGAGATTAATCTTATAAATAACGAGAATAAAGCACGTAGAAAGAAAACAGTTGGATTTATAGCTGCTGCAGTTTTGATAGTTGTTATAGCAATCCCTGTAGCAATACTTAATGTAACGAATCATAAGAAAAACAAGGACAATACGACAACAAAAAATGATTCGGAAAAAAATATACAAACGGATGAAAGTTATAATGAAGCTGCGGTGGAGTCAGAAGACGCAGATGAAACATACGATTCGTATGAAGAGATAACTGAAGCGGAAGAAAAATATTCTGCTGACGGATATGATTTTAAAGAAGAAACGATAACTAACAATGAAGTTTCCGGCGATAAAAAGGAAGCGGAGACTTCCGGTGTTGAGCAAAGCCTTGATGTCGAAAGTGAAATGCGAGATGATGATAACCAAAATGATATGTCAGAAGGCGCGGAAGTTTCTGAAAATGAAATAGCTAAGGAGATAGTATTTAAAGAATCAGCTTATGTATATGCCGGAATGATAAAAGAGGAAAAGATACCATCTGAATATAATGTGAGCGAGCAGATTCAAAACGATTTCTGTGATTATTCGGAAAAAGAGCTTACGGTAATCTGGACAGGAGATATGGGTAATACAGAATATATATATGTAATGTATGGGAACACTTATACAAGGTATCAAAGGAAAGATATTAATTCCAAGAAAAAATAAAAATGATTCAATTTAATAAAACAGTATATTGGCGAGAGCTAAAAAATGCATCGACCTCCAATTTTCGGATTATCAGTCTGATTTTTGGAGGTCACTTTATTATAGTTCTTTTTTTATTTAATAAAACAGTATTATGTTAAAAGTATTGCTGAAAATGTAGATTTTTTCTGTGTATTTATATAAAAACAATATTTTTTGAAAAATAATAAAATAATTTTCAAAAAACACCATAAAAAATAAAACTACATGCGTATATATATCAGATACAACAAAAAGGTATCAAAACCATTTAAAAATTAAAACCGCATTTTAAAAATGACAGTATGGATTTAAGACAAAAAATATTAAAAAAGGTAAATCAGAAAAAAACAATTTCATGAAAATGGAGGAAAAAATTATGAAAAAAAGATATTTGGGAAAGAAAATAATTGCATTTACTCTTACAGCAACTATGATGCTTGGTATGTGTGCCTGTGGTAAGAAAAAAGATGAAGAAAGCAATTTGAGCAGAACGGTTACTGAAATGTTTGACACAGAGGATACTGAGGAGAGCACTACCGAATCACGAGAAATAAATGATGATAATTCAAAAAGTGATGTTGAAGTTGAAATGTATGACGTTCAGGCCGAAGAAACATATGCAGAGTACGATATGGATGCAAATTATGTATCAGGTGCCTACTACGTAGAAACAGAAGATTACTATTATGGCGATGAGGAGTTTAATACAAATGAGTATAATGATCTGGCAGAAAATCCTTGGATGTCGGTTAAACTTTCACCACTTTCTACCTTTGCAGCAGATGTCGATACAGCATCCTACAGCCAGATAAGAACCAACATAACCAACGGATATGAAATTGATCCGGGTATGGTAAGAATTGAGGAAATGATAAATTATTTCCATTATGACTATGAGGCACCTACAGGTAAGGATAAGTTTGGCGTTTATATGGAATACGCAGATTGTCCATGGAATAAAGATACTCAGCTGGCACTTGTATCACTCAATACTGAGAAGGTTGATTTTAGCGATGCACCCGAGTCTAACATAGTATTTCTTATAGATACATCGGGCTCAATGTTTGACGAAAACAAGCTTCCGTTGGTACAACAGTCAATGTGCATGCTGGCTGAAAATCTTACTGAAAAGGATAGAGTTTCCATAGTTACTTATGCAGGTGGCGATGAAGTTGTACTTGAGGGAGCAAAAGGTTCAGATTATTATGAAATATGTAATGCAATTGAAGGACTTGAGGCCTGGGGCTCAACCAATGGTGCTGCAGGTATCGAAACTGCATATCAGATAGCAGAAAAATACTATATAAAAGGTGGAAACAACAGAGTAATACTTGCAACAGACGGTGATTTAAATGTAGGTGTAACCAGCGAGAGCGCACTTGAACAACTTATAACCGAAAAGAAAAAATCAGGAGTATTTTTAAGCGTAATAGGTGTTGGATACGGAAATTATAAAGATAACAAGCTTGAAACACTTGCAGATAAAGGTAACGGAAACTACGCATATATTGATTCCATTTTTGAAGCAAAGAAAGCGTTGGTTGATGATTTAGGTGCCAATATGGTAACAGTGGCAAAGGATGTAAAGCTTCAGGTGGAATTTAATCCGGCACTTGTAAAAGGGTACAGACTTATAGGTTATGAGAACAGAACCATGGCAGCAGAGGATTTCAATGATGATACAAAAGATGGTGGAGAGATGGGCGCAGGTCATAGTGTAACAGCAATATATGAGATAATTCCGGTTGATTCAAAGATGGATGTTCCATCGGCAGATTTAAAATATAGTGATGGTGCAGACAATGAAATATATGGAGACGGAGCATACAATGACGAATTATTTACATTAAGAGTAAGATACAAAGAGCCGGAAGCAGATGAGAGTAGTCTTATAGATTTCGTATGTAAGACAGAAAGCTATTCAAAGAAGGGCAGCGATAACTTAAGATGGGCAGCCTCTGTGGCAGCATTTGGAATGTACCTTAAGGATAGCGAGTATATGGGAGATACCGACCGCAAACTTATAATCTCACTTGCAGAATCGGTTGAGGATTTTGATACAGACGAATACAAGCAGGAGTATGTAGATCTTGTAAACACATATTTTGATAATATGGACTAATACGAGGAAAGGTGTCGCTGTGCTGGCACAAGCGACACTTTGACGAGAAACACCATCGAGCTGAAAAGCGAGATGGACTAATA
>CADCDW010000121.1:4940-8640 GCA_902800325.1 uncultured Lachnospiraceae bacterium | reverse complement strand
ATTTAATTCAGTCTTATCTACCGGTACAATTTTCACTTCTATATCATCAAGTAATAAATCATCATAATTATTACCGGTATATTTTACATTAACTGTATAGGTACCCAATGCGTTTTTCTTCGGAATAGTATTTTTCCATTCTGTCTCATCACTAAGTTTATATAATACCCCGGTATATCCATCAGGAAGTGATGATGGAGCAGTTAAAAGTACAATATCAGAACCTGTATATGTCTTATCTTCTCCTGATGGTTTTTGTGCAGCAGAAAGCGATTCTTTAGAAAGTGCATCTGCCTTTGCAATAGTAACTTCAATAGGTGTAGTCACAGGAGCCGTATCCTTGTGACTCTCATTACCAATAACTTTATACCATATGTAATAAGTTCCGGCATTTATTTTTTTAGATACACTTTCTGAATATGCATTTTCAGCTGGTGCATCCTCCGTATCTGTAACAGCATAATATATAGTTCCGCCGTCAGCCACTCCTACAGTTTCTAAAAGTTCTTTTTCAGAACCATCATACTTAAGTGTGGTAGATGCAACAGGCACTGTTGTTACACTTGATGTTGTTTTTTCTACCGCATCAGGAATTGTCATAGTCACATCTGCAGATGGTGTACCGGAAACCGTAATGTTTGTACTACTGATTCTTTTTGCGGTAACACCATTAACAACAATATCTTCAAAAGGAGCAAAATAATATCCATCATTTGCTGTATAGGTAACAGTAGCCATTGCGTCGGTTAGGTTTGTTTGGCTTGTTGAACCGGTTATTGTCGCATTATTACCTCCGATTAATGTTACTGACATAGGTTTTTCTCTAAAATTAATACTGTTATAATTTAAATAAATTTCATAAGCCGGATCATCACACGAGAATACCTGATTTAAATTTTCCTCTGTTATACTTTTTGATCCAGAATCGGAAATTCTATTTATTGAAGGATCTATACCAATTGGTTGAGTATTAGTTAACCCACCATCTTGAATAAAAACACGAATATTAGTAGGCGATGTTCCAGTTAGATTACTATTTCTATCATCTACTTTGTTTTGGTTTATTTCTATGGATCCTTTTAAATATATAAATCCATTTATATATATTCCGCCACCACTTACTCCTGCAGTATTTCCAGTAATGTTGCCTCCATTAAGATATATATATTCACCATTATAAATTCCTCCGCCATATTGAGTTGCAGCATTTCCGGTAATACTTATATTATTAATTTCTACTGTGTCATTTTGACCAATTAAGTACATTCCTCCGCCTTTTTCTGCTTCATTACCACTTATCTCTCCACCGTTAAAAACAATTGGTTCACCATTACCAAAACAAAGTCCGCCACCATTCTTCGTAGCTTTATTATTACATATTTTTCCATTTGTCATTTCAAAATTAACAGTATTACTGTTAAAATATATGCCTCCACCTTCTCTTCCAGCAGTGTTATAAGCAATCGTACCTCCGGTCATTTTAAACGTACAATTGCTAGTTAAGTATATACCTCCTCCAGATCCTTTTGATTGATTTCCAATTATTGAACCTCCTGACATTATAAAAGAAGCGCCACCTTTACCAACAGCTACTCCACCTCCTTCATCAGAACCATCTGAAGTTGCAGAAACTTTATTTCCGATTATAGTACCTCCCTGCATATCAAGTTTTCCTCCACTTGATATAATAATACCAGCACCTGCTTTTCCTGAATACGTAAAACCACTTACATTATTACTGTAAGCACCCTGACCTCCGGTAATATATCCGCCATTAAATGTCTTTGTTTCCAGAGTATTATCTGTTGGCTCTCCAACATGTCCAAGGCCATCTGCATCAATATAATAATTATGTACAGCATCGTCACTTTCGGCTCTACTGTCTATCAACGTTAATGAAGCGTTATCTCCAATTGTTATAACACTCGTATTTTGGACTTTACTATGGTTGGCAATAATTCCATATCCATTTAAATCAATTGTAACATTACCTGTAACTTTTATTGATGCAATAGGATATATATCACTTTGCAATTGATAATTACCATCTTCAAGAAGTAGCAACCATTGCCATTCGGTTTCTGTAACCTCCCATTCTGCGTCACCTTTCTTCAGTGTCTCATCTTCCATAATGATTGCTGTACCGGCTGCTTTAACTATAAGACTCGTCCCCGGCATAATTCCTGTCAGCATACTAAATACCATTGCTAACGTAAGCATATAGCTTATAATCTTCCTTCCATGTTTTCTTTTTTGTTTCATTAAAATACCTCCCTTTTTATTATTTAGAAGTGCCCATATCGTAGGTTTACTCAATTGCGCTTCTCACTTAATCTATGTAAAAACCCATAACAACCAATGAATTTTTCATTCACTGCTTCATGGATTATTGTCTTATCAGGTTATAGATAAAACAAAACCGCAGGATAAGAGGAGTCATAAACTCCTCTTATCCTGCGGTTAACAGTCATACATATATACTCTTGACATCCGGTTTGTTTTTTGAGCAGCAAAAATTAACGCAATTATAGCGTTCCGTTCCGAAATCGTATCTCATTCTGTTCATGTCTGTCAAGTACTTTTCAAACATATTTCTCTCCTATTTTATAATTTATTCAAGCTTTATCTTTGAACAAATTTTTACAACTACATATTATTGTAACATAAAACACACTAAAAATGTACTGTAAAATTAATATAATAGTAATTTTTTGTGTAACAGCCGAAAACGTACCGGATATTAACAAAAGCGTATAATAAATGCTTTCACTATATCATATCTGGTGTCTTACAACCTTGTATTCATCACCGTCTTTATAATAAGGACATCCTTTAAAGTTACTTGACACAAGTCTTCCGTAATCGTCCTCATCCATATTTACATCACAGTAATACTCTTCGTACTCATCATCATATGCAAAATATGCACATGTATCACAGCTTGTCTGCATTTCCACGTTCTCCCTTTTTCATTCACCGGTTTCACTCATCGCAAGTATATTTAAGCGGTATTCCATATGTTTTTTCGTATATTTCTTTCCATACGGCATAGTTTTTATCCATCATATCTTTAACATTGGCTGCGCGGCTCTTTTCCGGATCCGGATATATAGGTTCTGATACATGTATGGTATACTCCTGTACAGGAAGTCCGCCCTCACCCGGTACATTACTGTCCTCCATCGTTATAAAACAAGGAAGTACCGGCACATTATTTTTAGCTGCAAATGTATATCCACCCTTCTTTAAAGGCTTTGGTTTCTTATAATTCCACCACATACTCTGTTCAGGATAAATAAGTATAAAATGCCCCTTTTGAAGTATAGTATCTACAGCTTTTATAAATTTTTTCATTGTTTCTTTATTGGAACTTAGCGGAAGTGTGTTGCAATTACGCATCAAAAGTCCGTAAAAGCCCGGAAAACTTGTATAATTTCCTTCTCTTATAATTCTAAAAAATTTACGTCTTCTTTGTCTTGATTTCTCATAGGTTATATGCATGGCAAAGCTATCCATGGCATTAAAATGATTACATGTTATAATGGCACCGCTCTTTAAATTTCTATAATTCTCTATACCCTTTATCTCTTTTATGATAAACTGTTTCTTTATGATCATCGTATTCAGAAACCATCTTGCTATCTTAAATGCATATCTGGTTCTCATACGGTTTTTCATATTTTTTCTAAGTTAATCAACT
>CADCDW010000121.1:0-4815 GCA_902800325.1 uncultured Lachnospiraceae bacterium | reverse complement strand
CCTGTCTTGTAATCTCGGGATGATCTATACCAAGATATTTATTGAGATAATTATCTTCTCTGTTCATCTCATCCATAGCCATATGCTCAAGGCGTTCTCCAACCTCATCAAAGGCAGCATTATCCTCAGCAGTTCGTTCATTGTATTCATTCTTAAGCATAGGATAAAACATAGTTTCCTTTGCAATTTTCCAATACTCGTCCGCATTTCTTATACTCTTGCTGTGCCAAGGCTTGACTGCGTAAGCATAGTGAATTATACCAACATCCTTCAAATCCCTGTCTACAGGATCCGAAGTCTGATAATTCCATCTTTTATCTATCCATAGAATTTTATCCTGACAAATTATATTGAGATAATCCTCATCCTGCGTTACAACAAATGTATATTCATTTATCAAATCAACGAATTTTTGTAATATATTCTGTCTTCTGAACTGTTTACTGTTTATTACCAAAACTCCGGCATTAAAATATGCCATTCTGCTTATACCAAGTACCTGTTCTACATAGCTTCCAAAAACATCATGATTGACCATGACCTGCTCATTGGTAGCGCCTACATAGTTTTTACCCAATTCGTAACGGTATAGCTTTGCCACATCATCCAAAACTATTATATCGGCATCGAGATAAAGCACCTTGTCATACTGCGGAAACATATCTGCTATAAACATTCTGTAATATGTTGTATATGAATAATAATCTCTGATAGACAGCTTTTTTCTAATCTTTTCAATTCGTTTAGCAACATTTTCAAAGCTTATGGATACATTTTCTGTCTCCATCTCTTTTATTCTATCCTGATTTTTTATCGAAATATCTTCATGAAGTATGTGTATATTATACTGGTTTTCACTGCTTGTATGGTTGATAAATGATTTAATACATGCTGCAAAGTATTTTACATACTTATCATCTATAGCAAAAAATACAGGTATCAGATTGCTCTTTCTCATAAGTATCCTGGATGCCGGACTAAATCTGCTCATTTTCAAGTCTCTCCTTTTTGTTATATGTTTTCATTTTCAAGAATACTCTTCCAATCTAAGTATTCGTCCAATATATCATCAAACTGTTTATAACGAAAAACCTTTTTCATCCTGTCTATATGCCACTGCTTTATGTTTTCCGTATGTGGATATGGCAGGTAAAAAAGCCTCTTTGAAAAATGTCTTACAACAGTATTTTTATGCAAAAACTTTTGGTCATTAAACTTCTGTGGAAGCATTTTCTTCTTTGTAGTACTTCTAATGATTGCACTTTGATCCGCAAAAGTAAGCTTTTTTAACCGGATTAAATCACGTGCTTTTTTAAAAAGGCCTGTTTTTTTACACATTTTCATATTAAATAATATAACCCCTGCATTTATATAATTGGGATTTATGAGATATTTGCCGTAGTGATCCCTGGCCGCCGCATATTCATAATCCGAAACGTCGTGATTATATAAAAGCTCTATATCCCTGTTAAACATAATATCCGCATCAAGATAAAGAATCTTGTCAGGTATATCGGGAAGCATATCCATAAAAAGCCTTATAAGTGTATATGGAGAACAATAGCACTGCTCATTTGGGCTTCCCGAAAACTCTTTTTTATATATATCAGTAACATCTATACACTTTATTTCATTTTGAGGATTATATTTTTTTGCAGCTTGACTGAGTATATCAAGTTGCTGCTTAGTTATCGGTGTATATTCCTCTTTGATAAAAAAAACATCCATTGTAAGTATATAAAAAACAAACGGTTCCTTTACTTTTGTCCTTTTAAGCACAGAAAGCATACTTGTCATAACGCCGTCAAAGACTTTATAATTTCCAGCATATAAAATATTCATACTAAACCCTTTTTATCTATCATTTATTGTTATATCTTCAAATTTCTTTATATAATGAATTTTCTCAACAGTATTGTTAGCGCTTCTTTTTACCATCGCATCATACACTTTGTCACGCAGATTTTTTCTGCTTGCCACAACAGGAATATTTTCCTCAGGATAAAACGGTCCGTCTACATAAGTTACCATCCTTGTACCTCCAAAGAAAAACCTTTTTTGATAGGTATTGGTAAAACAAAAAACAGGCGTCTTATATTTGACCGGATATCCAAAAGACTTGTCCGTAAACGGTCTTATATGTGTATAAAAAGGCCAGATATGAGCCTCCGGATATATGGTTATGCAATCCTTTATATCCACGACACGCCTTTCAAGCGACTTCATAAAATTAATCATCGCTTTTTTATCATCAGGAAGAGGCAATGCACCAAGACATGGTGTTATATGCCCGAATATCGGCATGGATACGTTATTGGGATGAACTATAACAGATACATTTTTCGGTATACATACTATAGATGGTATAAGCGCATCGGCACCGGCATTGGTATGATTGCCGTATAAGAAAAAACTTTTATCTTCCTTTTTCTTTAAATGAGCTTTTATTACTTTTCTGTTAACAACTCTGTGTCCATAAACTATCTTTAAATATATAAATGCTATTGGTTTTGCCAGTATACCATATAGTATATGACGTGCTATTTTTCTTCCCATACCGCCATCATAATCATAGTTCTCATCTATCTTACGAGCTTTTATATGGTCCGTTGCAAACTCATCTTCTAATTCATTTTGATAATATATTGTTTTTCTTTTTTCCATAACTAAGTTATGCACACTCCATACCAAGTGCAAGAGCTTTCATATTCATATCAAGGAATTCCGGTTTAAGTTTATCCTTAAGTACTTTTTTTACTGCATCTACAGATATATCTGCAGCGCCTGTCTTTATAATTGTACCCACAAGTGCAACATTTACAACCTTCGGCGAGCCACACTGCTCACATATCCTGTCACCGTCTACCACAATAACCTTTTCAACCTTTGATTTGATATAATCAATCATTTTTTCACTGTCATATTCTATGCCTGCAAGCGAAGCTGTAACAGGACATATAGGATTATCACAAACTATAACTATTCCGTCCGGTTTTAAAAACGGCAGATTCCTGACCGCTTCACCCGGTTCGAAAGCTATAAGTATATCCGCTTTTCCGTAAGGTATAAGTGAAGCACACTCCTTACTGTCTATCCGCACATGGCTTACTACACATCCACCACGTTGTGCCATACCAATGGTTTCTGCAGTTCTTGCAAATCTTCCGTCTTCCATAGCCGCCTGTGCAAGTATTCTTGAAGCAAGCACAGTACCTTGTCCGCCAACGCCACATAATAGTAAACTCTTCATACTACGCTTCCCCCTTTATACATTTTACAGGACACACTGTCTTACAAAGACCACAGTCCGTACATAAAGCTTTATCTATACAAGCCTTGCCGTCCTTCATATAAAGTGCAGGACATCCGAGCTCATTTATACATTTTTTACAACCTATACATCTTTCCCTGTCGACTGCTGCCTGCTTTTTAGACTTAACGATAGCAACACAAGGCGACTTAAATATAATAGCCTTAACCCCGGGCATATCAGCCAATTCCTTAACAGTTTTGATAGCTTCTTCCTGATTTAGCGGGTCAACCGTTACAACCTTTGTTAATCCGATTGCGGAAAGCACCTTCGGTATGCTTATCGCAGCAGACACATCCCCCATCATCGTTTTACCTATACCCGGATGAGGCTGATGTCCTGTCATGGCTGTCGTGGAATTGTCAAGAACACATACAACCATATTGGCCTTATTATAAACACCGTTTATAACTCCTGTTATTCCCGAGGCAAAAAAAGTAGAATCACCTACAAATGCAAATTTAACACTTCTTTCGTCCTTATCAAACTCCGCATGATCAAGGCCCTGGGCTATGGTTATGCCTGCGCCCATACAAAGACAAGTATCAGTCATATCAAGTGGTGCGGCATTTCCCAAGGTATAGCAACCTATATCACCGCAAAATATAGCTTTCCTGCCTTTCATAGCCTGCTTAACCGCATAAAATGATGCCCTGTGAGGACAACCTGCACATAAGACCGGAGGTCTGCCCGGTATGGTTGGTAAATCCAAAAATCTTTCCTGCTGTTCACTATACGTTCTTCCTATAAGTTTTGAAAGGATCCTGGTAACGGTTACAACACCGAGTTCTCCGGCGTTTGGAACGTCCAGACTACGTTTTCCAAGTATTTCAAGTTTTATATTAAACTTACCCAAAATATATGTAAATGCATCTTCGATTACAGGATCAAGTTCTTCAAAACAGATAAGCTTATCTATATCTTTTATAAATGAAAGTGCCGCATCTATCGGAAATGGATATGGTGTTCCTACATTAAAGATTTTAAATATATTCTTATCAGGATCTATGTCATTTACTGCTTCTTCAACATAAGCGCGGCTTACCCCACCACACGCTATACCTATTTTACCTTTTCCGGTTACGTAATTATATTTTGAATCAGAAAACACCTTTGAAAGCTCGACTTCTCTTGCTTCAAGCTTTTTCTTGTTTTCATATGATAATTTCGGAAAGATAACCCATCTTAAAGTATCCTTTACAAACCCTTCGCCTTCTTTCGGTTCAGGGAAGCTTCCTACATCTATAGTTGCACAACTATGGCACACTCTGGTTGTGGCTCGGAAAAATACAGGCATACCATACTTTTCCGAGTATTCAAATGCCTCCTGTATCATCTCGTATGCTTCCTCAGGAGTTGCAGGATCAAATACAGGAATTTTTGCAAACTTGCCATAATGCCTTGTATCCTGCTCAGTCTGTGAAGATATCGGTCCCGGATCGTCAGCCACATAAACGACCATACCACCTTTAACTCCAACATAATTAAGACTCATAAGCGGATCC
>CADCDW010000120.1 GCA_902800325.1 uncultured Lachnospiraceae bacterium | reverse complement strand
CGAAAGTACGGGACTTCCGGCCGGCTCAACTGCCACAACCTTAACATCAGGATTTTGCTCTTTAAGATACTCGCCGACACCGGTAATTGTTCCACCGGTACCCACGCCTGCTACAAATATATCAACCTTTCCATCGGTCTGCTCCCAAATCTCAGGGCCTGTAGTAGCCTTATGAACTGCAGGATTAGCAGGATTTACAAACTGTCCAAGTATGATAGAACCCGGAGTACTCTCTTTCAACTCCTCGGCCTTGGCTATGGCACCCTTCATACCTTTAGCACCCTCAGTGAGCACTAACTCGGCTCCATAAGCCTTAAGCAGGTTTCTTCTCTCAACACTCATAGTGTCCGGAAGAGTAAGAACCGCCTTGTAACCCTTGGCAGCTGCAACTGCTGCTAAACCTATACCTGTATTTCCGCTGGTAGGCTCTATAATAGTAGCCCCCGGCTTTAATTTCCCACTTTTTTCAGCATCTTCTATCATAGCCAATGCAATTCTATCCTTAACAGATCCAGCCGGATTAAGATACTCCAGCTTTGCTAAAATAGTTGCACCGGTTATACCCTGTTTTTTACTGTATCCATTTAACTTAAGTAAAGGAGTTCCTCCAATCAACTCTAGTGCACTTTCTTTAATCTTACTCATAAATAATTTCCCCTTTCATTTAAGAATTTTTTATTTTTTCAAAAGCATCGTGTTTTTACTTTTTTAACATTTTTCAAAAGTATCGTGTTTTCAAACATTTTTCAAAAGCATCGTGTTTTTATAACATATTATTATAAAAGCATCGTTGTAATCATTTCCTACTTTCTTAGTAGGATTACTATGTATTTATTGTATTCCTATTACATTATTTTGTCAATACTTGTGGTTATTGCTTAATTTTCTACCTTGTTATAAGCTGAAGTTATAACTTTATAACATTATGCTTTTTCAACAATTATCCAAATAATAATCCAAGCAACGATACATATTTGTTCAAGCAATAGTTCCTCTAAATCACCCTCCTTATCCTGTCAAGTGCGTCCTCTAAAATGCTCCTCGGACACGCCGCATTTATTCTCTGATAGCCCTCTCCCGCCTTTCCAAATATGGCACCAGAATCAAGCCATAACTTCGCCTCATATAAAATCCTTCTGTCAACTTCTTCCGGAGGGATATCCGTTTTATTAAAATCAAGCCAGACCAGATATGTACCCTCCTGCTTAGTCATGGTTACACCCTTTAGATTATTATCAACATAAGTCTGTATAAATTTAATATTATCCCATATGTATGCCTTGACCGCCTCAAACCATTCCTCTCCATAAAGATATGCCGCTTCTCCTGCTACAAGCCCCATCACATTACACTGACTGTAACCGGCAGCATCTACCTGTTTTTTAAAAGCATACCGAAGTTTTTTATCGGCTATAAATATATTTGATACCTGCGTCCCGGCAAGATTAAAGGTTTTAGTCGGTGAAGTACATGTAATTGTTATACTTTGAAATTTCTTTTTTATATCTGCAAAAACTATATGCTTTGCCTCACCAAACACAAAGTCCTGATGAATCTCATCACTAACAACTATGACATCATGCTTAATACATATATCTCCCAAACGTGTGAGTTCTTCCTTAGTCCATACCCTGGCACCGGG
Organism: uncultured Lachnospiraceae bacterium; assembly: GCA_902800325.1. GTDB lineage: Bacteria > Bacillota > Clostridia > Lachnospirales > Lachnospiraceae > Coprococcus_C. The sequence goes on along the minus strand of CADCDW010000120.1, from coordinate 3,204 downwards.
ATTATGCGGGTTACATAGTAAAAAAAGCTTTATATTTTCCCTTATAATCTTATCCTCAAAATCTTCGAAATCTATATGATATCGTTTATCATTTCCCATAATAAGCTCGTTGCTTATGACTCTTCTTTTGTTATCTTCAATTACCTCAAAAAAAGGATAATAAACCGGTGTCATGATCAAAACGCCGTCACCCTCACTTGTATAAGCCTTTACTGCCATAGCAAGCGCAAAAACAATTCCCGGGGTCTTAATCAGCCAATCCTCCTTCGGTTCCCAGTTATGATGCTTTTCCATCCATCCTTTTATCGCTTCAAAATACGGTGTTTCAACCTCGCTGTATCCAAATATCCCATGTCTTGCAAGCTCAGCCAAAGCGTCCTCAACATAACTTGATGTTTTAAAATCCATATCAGCCACCCAAAGAGGTAGCACATCTTCCGGCTTATTTCTTATTTTAGCGAAATCATATTTTAAAGATTTGGTATTTCTTCTGTTATAAACTTTGTCAAAATCAAGATTTCTTTCAGGCATATTAGTCCTCCGATATTAAATCTTTGATGTCATATAAGCACACTGATACATACTTAATCATCTGTCCCAATTTTAATCTCTATCGCATAAGAACATTTTTCTTTGTTATATATCTTATAATTTTTAGTTCCCGCTTTTGATATCCTCAAAAACTTCTGACAGCTCACTGATTAAGTCCTCCACATCCTCTATACCGACTGAAAGCCTTAAAGTTGCTTCTGTTATACCATTTTTCTCTCTGATTTCTTTTGGTACATCAGCATGTGTTTGGGTTGTAGGGTATGTGATAAGCGTCTCCACGCCCCCTAAACTCTCTGCATACTTAATCATTCTAACCTTTTCAAGTATGGCAAGCGCAAATTCCCTGCTTTCCACCTGAAATGTAATCATGGCGCCAAAACCCCTGCTCTGTTTTTTCATGATTTCGTGTCCCGGATGCTCCTTAAGCCCCGGATAAATCACCTTACTTATACTCGCCTCATTTTTCATCCACTCCGCTAACACCCCGGCATTTTTTTCGGCACGCTCCATACGTATACCCAGAGTTTTAATACCTCTTAATATGAGCCACGCATCAAACGGCGAGATACCGCAACCTATGGTTTTAAGCAAAAACTTAAATCTATCGCCAAGCTCTTCGTCCTTTGTAATTACAAATCCTGCCAGTGTATCATTATGTCCTCCGAGATACTTCGTTCCGCTGTGTAAAACGATATCCGCACCAAGGTCGAGAGGATTTTGAAGATACGGAGTCAAAAAAGTATTATCAACTATAAGAAGTGCGCTGTGAGCCCTTGCAATTTTAGCTACCTTCTTTATATCAGTTACATTCATCATCGGATTGGTTGGAGTTTCTATATAAATTGCTTTTGTATCTTTTGTAATAAAGCTTTCGATATCATCCTTATAACAATCTATCCTGGTTATATTTATACCGTTTTTTACAGATATATTATCAAAAAGTCTTATACTTCCTCCATAAAGATCCGAGTCAATAATGATATGGTCTCCCGGTTTAAAAAGTTCCATAACAAGTGCAATGGCCGCCATACCTGATGAAAGCGCGACAGCATCTTTTCCATTTTCAAGTGATGCAACTACCTTTTCAAGCTGGTTTTTGGTCGGGTTTTGTAGTCTGCTATAATCATAACCCGTACTTTTTCCGACACCCGGATGAGCATAAGTTGCTGTCTGATATATCGGGAAGCTAATCGCTCCATAATTTTCAAATAATCCCTCATCTTCCTCAAGATGAAGACATTTTGTATCCAAACCTCTGCTCATTTACCAACCTTGTATAATGAACTCACAGGGAAATTCACTACACATTTTCCTTTCTTGATTATTGTCTAAATAATCATATTCAGCTACCGCTATTTATACTGCTTTTTCCTCGTCTGATTATTGTCTAAATAATCATATTCAGCTACCGCTATTTATACTGCTTTTCCTGAGAAAAAAGTATCTATATCCTTTAATCCAATACATTTGCCTTATACTTAGCCAATTCTTCTATATATTTCCTGCCTATATCACTTATATTTGCATTTTTTCTTGTTACATATCCTATCCTCATCTTCTCATCCGACTTAAGCTTTATGGCACAATAATTTTCACCGTTTAACTCCTCACAGATGATACCCGAGCAAAGTGTATATCCATTTAAACCAACCATAAGATTAAGCATAGTTGCCCTGTCATTGGCACGTATCAGTCTCTTATACTTATATGTACTCAAAACCTCCTCAGCATAATAAAATGAATTATGACTTCCCTGTTGAAATGCCAGACACGGATATTCTTCCAATTCCTCAAGCGATACTTCCTTCTTCTTAGCCAGTGGATTATTCTTGCTCATATATACATATATTCCACACTCAAACAAATCATGAAATTCCAATCCATATTCATCAAACAATCTAAGCAATATCGTCTGATTAAAATCATTTAAGTAGAGAACCCCTATCTCACTTTTATAATTTCTTACATTTTCAAGTATCTCATGCGTCTTGGTTTCATTTACTTCAAACTCATATTCGTCCAATCCATACTGTTCAACCAGTTTCAAAAATGTTTCTACCGCAAATGTATAATGCTGCATCGACACGCTGAATTTCTTTTTAACATCCGATTTAGAAATATACTTTGAATCAAGGAGTTCATACTGCTCAACAACCTGTCTGGCATATCCGATAAACTCAAGTCCTTCAGGAGTTACCTTTATACCCGTCTTAGACCTTATAAAGATTTCTATGCCAATCTCCTCTTCAAGAGAGTGTATAGCCGCCGACAAACTCGGCTGTGATATAAAAAGCTTCTTGGCTGCATCATTTAATGAATTCTCACCCGCTACCGTAATCGCATACTTTAATTGCACCAGTGTCATAATCTCTACCTCATTTCCTTTAAATTACTATTCAAGGATTCAATCTTTAATTAACATATGCTCACTATATCATAGAAAATAATCCTTGAATAATTCCTATTTTCTTCTACATGTTATAGTCTGTTCCTATAACCTATGCACAATTATAGTTTTTCCTTATAATAAAAGCAATACTAAACTCCGGTTTATCGGGGTAAGATATGGAAGTCTCCGATATAAGGGGATTTGTACTTTAATTATCTAAATGGCAGAAAAGAAAATCAGGTAGGTTGCACAACTACCCATCG
>CADCDW010000119.1 GCA_902800325.1 uncultured Lachnospiraceae bacterium | reverse complement strand
TCAGTCGACGATGCCACCGCATCGCCTCCTTCTTCCGTCTTGTATCTGAGACAATTTCTCTTCGTGATTGTACCAGATACTTATTATTCGGTGTACTAGCTAACATATTGACCTGTTTTTATCTGATGTATGGAAAAAGTCTTATAAATGTGGCAAGGTGCCTGCTACTCTCCAAATTGGAAAATCCCCACAGCCGAAGTTTTCTTCAACCATGAGGATTTTTACGTATATATAAGGGTGTACTATAATCGTTTATTGATTGCTTTTGCAAGCTCATTTTGGGCTTCGCTTTCGGTTTCAAGCTGCTTCCATGTTACCTTAACATCATCGCCCTTAAATCTTGGGATAATGTGCATATGAAAGTGATTTACGGTCTGTCCGGCGGTCTCACCATTATTTTGAACTATATTAAGTCCGTCGCAGCCTGTCTCTTCCCTGATAGCTTTTGCTGCTACGGTTGCAAATGAAAATACCTTTGCAGCCATATCGGCATCAAGCTCAAATATATTGTCATAATGCTCCTTTGGAATTATAAGAGCATGTCCTTTATTGGCCGGTGCTACATCAAGTATACACCTGAAATCATTACTCTCATAAATGGTTGCTGATGGAATCTCTCCTTTAGCAATTTTGCAGAATATACAATCTTCCTTAGTCATCGTTTAACCTCCTCGTTTCTGTCGTGGCTATCCTATAGCAATCATATAATTTACAATTCCTGTAAAACCATCTTCACTATACCCTAAAGCCTCTTTTACTGTAGTCTGTACCGCCCAGACTTTCATTTAAAGTTCCCTTTCCATATGTAAGTCCGGCATATACCTGATGAGTATTTTGCATTACAGGTCCCTCATCATCTAACTCGTGCAGCTTCTCGAAGCCGGTACGAAGATTATCCATCATATTCTGACATCTGTCAAGCTCACAGGGAACTCTCTTAACTGATGAATCTATCAGTTTTGTAAAAATATACCTCAATATATTAAGATATATTCTTCCCTTTTCATCTGCCGGGTTTATCGCTGACATAAGTTCATTATGTACCTTCTTTGCCTGATTTATATTTTTTAAATACTCGTCCTTATCTTCCCTTTCAAATGCCGAAAGTGCATCTTCTACATACACCTTCTCCATGTCAAAAAGAATAAGTATAAGTCCGCTGTGATTTGCCTGTGTAATCCTTAAAGTAAATTCTTTTTTTAACTCGCTGGTCATCTGTAACCTCCGATAATCATACCATCCTTTTCAGTCATCCTGCGTCACAATCCTAATTTCATGCTATGCTTAGATACTTCTATCCTACTGTAAAAGCTGTAAAAGTGACTCCGGTCTTTCGTTTGACTTCTGCATCATAGATATAGCTGCCTGCGAAAGGACATCCTGCTGGGTATAGTTAGTCATTTCCTCTGCCATATCTGTATCCATAATTCTTGAATATGCAGCCGTTAAGCTTTCGTTTTGTACTTCAAGATTGTCATATATATCATTCAATCGGTTTTCATATGCTCCAAGTCTTGAACGTATATTGGAAACTCTCTTAACCGCCTCATCTAAAGCTTCTATAGCCTTTGATGCATATTCATTGGTATACATTATAAGGTTATCTATTTTAAGCGATTTTGCACTCATGCTTGGGATATCAAGCTTTAACTCTTCTCCGGAATTAGCGCCTGTCTGAATTGTCATTACGCCTGCTGTAAGCACCTCTATAACTGTATCTGTCTCAGCCGGATCATACGTTTCGGGATCAACATCAACCAGCATTTCAAATCCATTTCTGTCTATAATCCTTATAGAATTACCCTCTGCAGTATATGTAGCCGTTGTTGAAAAGCCTTTATCTGAAGGAGTTATAGAAGCAACGCAATCCTTTCCAACTTCCTTATCACCATCTGATATTCCAAGAAGTGCTTCAAGTTCGGGATTATCAACATTAATCTCAACTCTTTGATCCTTACCGTACTCCATGGTTCTAAATATAACCGGTGCTCCCGAAGAAAAGTCCGCCTCAGTATCTCCGCCGTCATTTGATGCAAATACATCTACACCTATCTTCTTTAAATGTTCCTGAAGGTTCTCATAAACTTCTGTCATCGACATACCTTCTGTTATTTCAACGGTGAAATTATTAACCTTAAATGAACCTGCCTGCTCTTTTGTAACAGTCGCTCCCGAATACGAAAAGCCTGTTGTATATGTGGCTCTTTCGGCAAGTGAAGTAACGCTTAACTGATACTCTCCGGCATTTACCTCTGTCGAAATATAAGTGGTCTGTATACTGTAAACGCTTGAAAGACTTCTTCTTGATACGGAACCGTCCAAAAGCTTCTGATCATTAAATGCAGTAGTATCAACTATCTGGTCTATCTCTTTGGCCAGCTCATCTATCTCCATCTGAATCATATCTCTGTCATCTTCCGAAAGCACATCATTGGCAGCGTGTACAGCAAGTTCTCTCATTCTTTCGAGAACTGAGTGAAGCTCATTTAAGCCACCCTCTGCAGATTGGATAACAGATATACCATCATTGGAGTTAAGCGAAGCTCTGTTTAAGCCTCTTATCTGTGAATCCATTCTGGTTGATATGGCAAGTCCTGCTGCATCATCAGCCGGATTTGTTATTTTATTTCCTGAAGAAAGTCTTGCCATAGACTTTGCTATATTGTCATTAACTCTTGCAAAATGGTCACTTGCATTAAGTGCCAGCGAATTATGGTTTATCCTCATATTCTTTACCTCCGTACATAAAACTGTTCAATAAATCTATTATTTTTATCGGTTTTAAATGCCCATTAATTAACCACTTATCTTTGCCAATCCTCTCACAAGTGAAACTGCTGCCTGATAAAGCGTCTTTTCGGAAATGCTTTGCTCACCGCTACCTGCAAATCCGCTTATACTACCCATGCTGATATCTTTTGCATCAAAACCTTCGCTCTCCATAGCTTCGGCAAAACCCGTTATAAGTCCTATAAGTGCATTATTTCCATCACTTGTATCTGAGATAATATGTCCCGAAAGAAATCTGTCTTCACTTACTCTTATATCGCAAGAGATATTACCAAGCTTTGAATCAGGCATATTTATGCTTATATTGCCTTTATTATCTTCGCTATGTCTTATTGATAAATTGATAACATTTATTCCCTCATCTGTCCTTACCGGTATCTGAAAATGCTCCTTTTTAGCCATGGAACTCATTATATTAAAGCCTGCATTTATCGTCTTTATCGATGCTATGTCAATACTGCTCATACGTCCTGCAGCACCCATTTGATACATCATTTCCGTAATCTGATTTCTTAAATCATCATACTTAAGCGACATTTCTTCACTTCCGCGAAGACTCTCCAAAATACTGTCCATTTCAAAGCTTGCTATATCGATATCTATGTCCTCTCCCGATAAGGAATCTTTCATATGCTCAGTTTCCTCATCTACCAGTTTTTCCGTACCATCCATATTGAATTTTAAATTGGAAAGAAGCTCTGAAACAAGCTGATATATGCCGCCCGGAGTATGAACCATACTTTCAACCGCAAATGCATTTACCATAGAAAACCTGATATCATTTTCCTTAATAAACTCACGTACTTCCTCTCCCAGTTCATCAAATTTCTTTATATCATCAGCTATATCATCAGCATTAACCGGCACTGTATCCGGCATTTCTTTAAATGCACTTTCTATCTGCGCATCTATGCGTGATCCTTTAATATTAATATCCGAAAGTGCCCCAAATGCATCATCAACCGATACATCAACGCCTGCATTTTTGCGGCTTCTCATGGCAGAAAGAAGATTTCTTACCGTCAAACGGCTGCTGTTGGCAAACAACCATCCGGCTTCTCTGTCACCGGATTTGGCAAGCTTGTTCATCATACGATATATGCCTATGTAGCTTTCTCTTTCCTCCCTGCTTACCTCACCGTTTTTCTCCATATCCCTAAGATATGAAGCAAAATCCTCTGCCTCGGTCACACCTTCATTGTATTTTTTATCTCTGAGAGTCTTATTTAAATCTTCTATCGAAACGTCCATAGGATTAATGTTATCCCTGATAAGTCCAAGAACCGCCTCAGGATAGAGGTTGTCTATAAGCTCATTGACCTGTCTGTCATAATTGATTATCTCTGATATATTTTCTTCTGTAATCTCGATACGGTTATAACCAAGTATTCTTACCGCACGCTCAGACTCATGATTTACAGGCATATTCATACTTTCCAAAATATCACTGATATTGTTAAATGCTTTACTTATACTGTCACCCATATCATATCTTGGAGCTGTTCCAACCGATTCATAGCTTCTTGCAACAGTTTCAAATCTCGCCTGTGTATGCTTTTGCGTCTCATCAGTCTGAACATTAATTGCGCCCTTTTCTTCTGAATTCATGCCTTGCGCAAAAGAATAATCTGCAGAATATTCTGCACTTGCTGACATAGCTCTAACATGAAGTGAATTAACCGTAAACACTCCATCGTCCAAAAGAGGGGATGCTATTATCCGAGCCGGTGCAGCCGCTATATCGTTGACCTTACCTATAAACTCACTAAGGTTACGTATATTTTCGCCACTTGGTTTTACTCCGGTATTTTTAAATGCATCACCAAGCATTCTCTTTTCAACGTCTCTTAACATATTGACAAACTTTGAAAGTTCCCTTGTATCAACATTGACATCAAGGCTTGTCATACGAACAGATGCCTCCATGGTCATGGAAAGCCTTATCTCTTCCATCTGTCTTCTCGCAGTAAGCGCTCTTTGATCAAGAGTACCGGCTTCCAAGTCTCTTTCATATATTGAAAGACTTTCAGTAAAATTACTGCTTTTATTTTCATTGACTATATC
>CADCDW010000118.1 GCA_902800325.1 uncultured Lachnospiraceae bacterium | reverse complement strand
ATTAATAATGGTGAAGACGTTAATGTAGATGTATATCTTGAGATAAAGGATATAAGTGATGCAATTAGTCCTTCAGATAAGGAAAAGATTAAGGCATCCACAACAAATGCAGACAATATAGAATACTTTGATATATCCGTATTCAAGGAAATATCCATAAGTGGACAGTCTCAGGGAGCAACTTCCATACATGAACTCACTACACCACTTAAGCTTACTATAGGAGTACCAAAGAGTTTCCCTGCTGTAGCTGATGGATATAAAAGAACCTATGTGGTATTAAGACTTCATGACGGAAGCGTTACTGTACTTCCTACAACTCTTAATGCAGATGGAACATTATCATTTGAAACAGATAAATTTTCTACTTATGCGTTAGCTTATACTGATACAAAAAAGGAAGAAGTAACAACGGAAACACCTACAACTGAAACACCAACAACAGAGGTACCGACCACTAAGGTTGATACTCCAACAACCGAAGCTCCAAAGGCAGATACACCAAAAGCACCGACAACAGGAGATAAGATTAATTTAGGTGCGATAGTTATGTTGATGATTGATTCCGCAATGGCAGGACTTTATCTTACACTTAGAAGACGTTTGATGAAGTAGTTGGTATAATATTAGTAATCGGGAACAACTCCTGATTTCTCCGCTGCGGAGAGTTTAAATATGAGCAGAATATAAATAGTTGTAAGAAAGAGATTCTGATATTTCGGAATCTTTTTCTTTTGAGAGGGATTTTAAATTTCTATGGATAAAACATTACCTTTGTGATATTATATTAGTAAGAAATTGGGGTGATACAATGAGTGATATAGCAAAAGAAATATTAGATAATGTCGATATATCTATTGAGGGTATTTCAGAAGAAGGACTGAAAAATATACAAATTAAGGTTAATGATATTTCTAAAGAGTGGGAAGAAATAGGTATAACCAACGATTTTATTTTCTGCAAGATAATGCAGGATAAGGAATTACTTGCAGAGTTAATTCGTATGATACTGCCGGAAGTAGAATTTACGGATTTGATTATTACAGCACAAAAATCCATAGAACTTGGCAGGGATATACATGGTGTAAGATTTGACATTTATGTAAAGAGTGATGATGGAACAGTTATTGAGATAGAAATGCAGGTACTTAACAGAGGTAATCTTCCTCACAGACTTCGTTTTTACAGTTCAATGGCAGATTCGGATATGCTTGAAAAGGGCGTTGTCTACAGTAACTTAAAGGATAGCTATATCATAGCGATATGTCCTTTTGATTATTATGATAAAGGACTTCATAAGTACACATTTACAAACAGATGCCATGAGATACCTGAACTTGAAATGAATGACGGCACAACTAAGATTGTATTAAATGCTGTGGGTACGGCGGATGATGTTCATGGAAGCTTGAAAGAGTTTCTTGATTATGTAGCCGGTAAACCGTCAGATGATGAATATGTAAAGAAGTTGGAAGCAGCGGTATATAAAGCACGTCAAAATAAGGAATGGAGGCGAGAATATATGACACTTATTATGAGAGATTTGGAAAATAGAGAAATTGGTATTGAGGAAGGACGCAGTCAACGTGACAGAGAAATAGTAGAAAAAATGTTGAAAAAGGGGAAAACTGTAGAAGAAATAGTTGATTTATGTGATTTTTCTACAGAGTTTGTTGAGTCAGTGCAGGAAAGCCTTTTTGTATCGCAATAAAAATCTTATATTTTTACAAATTAAAACCCTTATCGGATCATTGACCGGTAAGGGTTTTCTTTGTTGCAATCTAATTTGCAAACATATTTTTTAAAGCATCTATCAGATTTCCAAAGCTGAAAATACATACAAAAGCTATAAGTATAAGAGTGGCTATTCCGGTTATTGCTATATCTTTCTTTTGCTTATCATTCATCTGTAAAACTATGCGTGATATTATATAAATGACAAGCAGTATAAGATATAGATTAATCAAATTGGTTATATGTATAAGCTTTCCTGCGTGAAGTATAAAAGCATATATAAGATATACTGCAAGTGCAGTCTTTTCATCCCATATATTTATTCTGTTTTCGGAAAGGTAGTTTTTAAATGCCCATGTCGTTATAAGTAAAGCTATAAGTAATATGCCTGATAGTATGATTATACATATAATTTCTTCTTTATTTCCGCAAATAAGGCTGTCAAAATAGCTTATGTATAAATTATGTACCATAGTTACAAAATGCCTTAAATCGTCCATAAAAAGCTTATTATCAAGTGTAAGTAATAGTGTTGCTATGATTGAGTATAAAAGGAACATACCGTATGAGGCTCTTATCGTTTTTAATGAAATGCTGTAATTGTGTGCAAGAAGTCTTTTTTCATTATTTATCTTCTTATTCGCAAGCTTTTCGACATTTTCCTTTTGATGCTTTTTTAGATTTATGTATTCGTTTACTTTATCGTTTGCTTTTTCCTCTCGCTCGTTTGCATTATTTAAGGCTATATATGCCGTTTCCTTAACGGCTTGGACTTCTTTCTTCATATCTTCTATGAATTGTTCTTTGTCTTTGGCAAGCTCTTTGTTTTCTCTCGATAGCTTGTCTATCAGAACCTTTTGCTTTTCGATTATCCGGCTCTCCAACGGTTGCACGTTCAAGCTCTCGGTAGTATTGTTCAAGCTCTCTTCTTTGGCTTTCTTTGACATCTCTACTATTTTCTGCTTTTCGGCTAATCTGTCTTTTAAATTCATTTATCAATTCCTCCTTTCCGATATTCAGATTGAAAGTTTTGGAAAGATTGGTATCTCTTACCTTTTGTCCTTTATCGTTTATAAAGGTTATATGTTTTCTTGCATCCGTCCATTGAGTATTCCAACCGTTTATTTTCATTTGTTCTATAAATTCGTCCTTAGAACTGCAATTTTGTATGGAGCTAAGGACAGCTAAGCCACAATCAGCAACATAGCTTTTCTTTTGTTCATTAAGTAACTGATGATATTTATCCTTAGACCATGCTATAAGTGTTCCATCCTCGATTTTGCTTCCATCAAAGTGTCTGCCCTTTTGAGCGATAGAAAGATTTCTTTTTTGGCACATTTCGTTGGTAAAGGCTTTCATCTTTTCCATATCTGATTTTGTATTATGAAGCTTTTTTCCGTCCACAAAGCTTACGGTATTTGTAACAAGGTGGATGTGTATATGGTTTTTATCCTTATGAACGCTTACAAGGGTTTGGTGGTTTGGAAACCATTTCTCAGCAAATTCCTTACCAAAGAAGAATGCATCCTGAGGAGTAGGAAACGGCTTTTGGGCAGACTTATCCTACTGAATAGTAGAATAAGCCTTAAAATACAATCCCATCGTCGTGAGGTATCCGTATTTTTGTTTCCTGACTAAAGTAATCCGTAGATTATCTTTCACGCTTTGATAGTCACCTCAGCTTCAATCCGACTACCAACTTTTTCAAGTTGTTACGTGTATCCCTTTGAACATTCACTAACAATATTCAAAGATAGCAAATTGCCCCCGCCACTTCTTTAATCATGGACTTAGTAAAAGCCTTTAGACTTCCCTTTGGTTTCGGGAAGAGCATCCCTGCTCTTATGAGGATTTGAGTGGCATTTCCTCCCCTTTGGTAATGCATCTGTATGGAAACTTGGGTATAAGATGCAACCCCGTAATTTTATTGTTAAGCTTACGAAACTTCTTCCTATGTTTATACTGCCCAAAGACCTTGCAGATAGCGGATAAATCAGCGATTTAGTGTTAGCCGGTTTTATCGCCCTCATTGTTTGCCACAATGCAGGCTTGGCGTATGATATAAGTTGAAACGCCAACTTCAACTTGGCAGCCTAAAACCGTCTGTTTTTTCTTATGACAAATAGAGAGAAAAAGCTTATAATCTGTCTAAGAAATGTCTAAGAATTTTTGTTTAAAGCGTTTTTATCCTGTATTAAATTGTGATATTGGAATTTGAAAAAAATTGATAAAGCCTGTAAATTGGCTGTTTTGAAATGTATTGATACTAATTAGATATTGCTAAATATTCTTCGGGACGCAGAGGTCGTGGGTTCGAATCCCGTCGCACCGATTTTTTTGTACCTTTTTTTAATAGGAAAGGAGGAACCAGCATGAAATTATTACTTGCAGAAGATGAAGTAGATATGTCCGAGGCGTTGGTCGACATTCTCACCTATCACAAGTATATGGTGGATGCTGTATTTGATGGGGAAGAAGCACTCGATTATGCAACGATCGGTGAATACGATGGCATCATCTTAGATATTATGATGCCGAAGATGAGTGGATTAGAGGTGCTGCAGAAGCTGCGGAGCCGCGGTGACCGGACGCCGGTGTTGTTGCTTACGGCAAAGGCAGAAGTTGAAGACCGGATTGCAGGGCTGGATATGGGAGCTGACGATTATCTCCCGAAGCCATTTGCCATGGGCGAGTTGCTTGCACGCATCCGGGCGATGCTCCGGCGCAAGGAAGAGTTCACCCCGGATATTGTGAAATGCGGCGATCTGTCGCTCAACATGCATACCTATGAATTAAGTGGAAATGTACAATCATTTGTATTGCCGAAGCTGGAATATCAGTTGATGGAAGTCTTTATGCTTAATCAGGGCATTTATATGTCGACGGAAAGCCTGTTAGAGAAAGTATGGGGCTTTGACACGGACGCCGAGGTTGGCACCGTCTGGGTGTATATTTCGTATCTGCGGAAACGACTGCAGGCGTTAAATGTACATGTGGAGATTCAGGCAAAACGGGGAATTGGATATCGACTTGTAGAGGTGGAATAAATTGGTTGAGACGTTACAGAAGAAGTTCATAATCACAGCGATGATTGCAATCACGGTGCTGCTTGTTGTGACGCTTGGTGCGGTGAATGTATTCAATATCAGCCGGCTTCGAAATGAGATGAATAACACGCTTACCAT
>CADCDW010000117.1 GCA_902800325.1 uncultured Lachnospiraceae bacterium | reverse complement strand
CTCGGTTTTTAACGTAGCGGTACTAAGCTCGATAAAACCTCGCTAAGTACCGACGTTAAAAAACGGTCTGCTTATGAGATTGTCAAAAATCGCAATCATATATAATTGAATTTTACATAGTGCCTGTCCCCGTGTCACACTGTATTACTTATGCATATGATAGTTATAAGATTAAGTTTATGATTTTGACTGAGGAAAATGATATGGAGGATAAGAGGTTTGTATATATGGATCATGCGGCAACAACTGCGGTTCATCCGGAGGTTGCAAAGGTTATGATGCCATATTTTACTGATAAATTCGGTAATCCTTCGAGCGTTTATTCTTTTGCATCAAATAACAGGGATGTTGTGAGTAACGCCAGAAGGGTAATTGCAAAAACTCTAAATGCTGATTTTTCTGAGATTTATTTTACTGCAGGCGGTTCGGAATCTGATAACTGGGCTATAAAAGGATATGCTCTGGCTCATAAAGAGGAGGGCAGGCATATTATTACAACTAAGATTGAGCATCATGCAGTGCTTCATACAACAGAGTTTTTAGCGGATAATGGCTTTGAAATTACGTATCTTGGTGTTGATGAAAACGGAATAATAAGATTAGAGGATTTAAAAAAAGCTATTCGCCCCGATACAATTCTAATTTCTGTAATGTATGCAAATAATGAAATTGGAACGATTCAACCTATAAAAGAGATAGGAGAGATAGCAAGAACACATAATATCGCATTTCATACGGATGCGGTTCAGGCATATGGACAGCTCCATATAGATGTTGATGAGTTAAATATAGATATGCTTAGTGCCAGTGGTCACAAGCTGAATGGTCCTAAAGGAACAGGCTTTTTATATATCAAAAAGGGTATAAAACTTGAAAATTTGATTCATGGAGGACAACAGGAGCGAGGCAAAAGAGCGGGAACCGAAAATGTACCGGGTATAGCAGGTCTTGCCAAAGCCTGTGAAATTGCTTCAAATGAGTTGGACGAAAGAATTAAAAAAGAAACAGATTTAAGAGATTATCTTATAGACAGAATTCTTATAGAGATACCTTATGTAAGATTGAACGGTCACAGAACAAAAAGACTTCCCAATAATGCAAATTTTTGCTTTCAGTTTACGGAAGGCGAATCTATACTAATAATGCTTGATATGGAAGGAATATGTGCATCAAGCGGTTCGGCCTGCACGTCAGGTTCGCTTGATCCGTCACATGTGCTTATGGCACTTGGATTGCCTAAGGAGGTAGCAAAAGGCTCTCTGAGACTTACCCTTGGATATGAAAATACAAAGGAAGATGCGGATTATGTTGTTGATCATGTAAAGGCTGTTGTTAATAAGTTAAGAAGCATGTCACCGGCATATGAAGATTATATAAAGAACAGTAGCTTGAAAACAGTACAATAATTACGACAAAAGATAGTACCGCATAAGCAAATGATACAAAATAATACTATGAAAGATTAATAACGGAGGTTCAGTATGATTTTTCCGGATTATCACCTGCATTCATCATTTTCATCTGACTCAAGTGCAGATATGATGGACAATATAAAAAACGCTAAAGAAAATGGATTAAGCTCAATATGCATAACTGATCACTATGATATTGATTTTCCTGTAAGGGAAGATGAGCCGGAGATGGATTTTCAGCTTGATTATGAAACTTATTACAAATATATGAGTGATTTAAGAGATAAGGTTGCACCTGATTTTGATTTAAGAATTGGCGTTGAACTTGGGCTTATGCATGAATCAAAGGATAAGTGTCAGGCTTTTGTTGATGAACATCCCGATTATGATTTTTTTATAGCAAGTATGCATGTCGTTGATATGCTTGATCCTTATTATCCTGAGTATTTTTCCGATAAAACAGAAAAAGAAGGATATCGAAGATATTTTGAAACTATTCTTGAAAATGTCAAGGAGTATGATGCCTATAATGTCTACGGACATCTTGATTATATATTAAGATGTGGTCCGAACAAGGCAAAGTATTTTGACATCAGGGATTATTATGATGTATTATATGAGATACTTAAAACTATTATTGAGCATGGCAAGGGCATAGAACTTAATACCGCAGGATTATATAAGGGCCTTGGATTTATTCATCCGCATAAGGACATTCTTAAGATATATAAAGAACTTGGTGGTGAGATAATTACAGTTGGAAGTGATTCTCATGATGCAGGGCATGTAGGTTACGGATTTGATGTGGCAAGAGATATGCTGCTTGATATGGGATTTAAGTACTACTGTACATTTAAGAGGCAGAAAGAGTCATTTAATAAGATATTATAGTATTATTATTTGGAAAATTGCGTTAATTAAAATGTAAACTTTGAATACATGTTTGAGACATGTTGGGTTAAAAATCTATTTAAAAATATTTGTCGCAAAAAAAAGAATATTTTACCAATTTTACACTTGAATTATATGTGAAAAAAAGGTATTATTAGTTTGTGATTTTTCACAAGATTATTTACTGCGCGCCTAGCAGTATTAATAAACATTATTATTCAAAACTTAGGAGGAATAAAAAATGGCAGTAAAAGTAGCAATTAATGGTTTTGGACGTATCGGTCGTCTTGCATTCAGACAGATGTTTGATGCTGAAGGATATGAGGTTGTAGCAATCAACGACTTAACTAAGCCTTCAATGCTTGCACACTTATTAAAGTACGATTCATCACAGGGTAAGTATCAGTATGCTGATCAGGTTTCAGCTGATGATGAAGCAGGTACTATCACAGTATGTGGCAAGACTTTAAAGATTTACGCAGAGGCAGACGCAAGCAAGCTTCCTTGGGGAGAGCTTGATGTAGACGTTGTACTTGAGTGTACAGGTTTCTATGTATCAAAGGCTAAGTCACAGGCTCATATCGATGCCGGTGCAAAGAAGGTTGTTATTTCTGCACCTGCTGGAAATGATCTTCCTACTATCGTTTACAGCGTAAATGAGAATACATTAACTAAGGATGATACAATCATCTCAGCAGCTTCATGTACAACTAACTGCTTAGCTCCAATGGCTAAGGCTCTTAATGATTATGCTCCAATCCAGTCAGGTATTATGTCAACAATCCACGCTTACACAGGTGATCAGATGGTACTTGATGGACCACACAGAAAGGGCGATTTAAGAAGAGCACGTGCTGCAGCTGTAAATATCGTTCCTAACTCAACAGGTGCTGCAAAGGCAATCGGTTTAGTTATTCCAGAGTTAAACGGTAAGTTAATCGGTTCAGCTCAGAGAGTTCCTGTTCCAACCGGATCAACTACAATCTTAACTGCAGTTGTTAAGGGTAAGGACGTAACTAAGGAAGGCATCAATGCTGCAATGAAGGCTGCTGCATCAGAGTCATATGGCTACAATGAGGAGCAGATCGTTTCATCAGATATCGTTGGTATGAGATTTGGTTCATTATTTGATGCAACTCAGACTATGGTAGCTCAGATAGCAGATGACCTTTACGAAGTTCAGGTAGTTTCATGGTATGATAACGAGAATTCATACACTAGCCAGATGGTTAGAACTATCAAGTACTTCGCAGAGCTTGCATAATTATTGCTAACAGAGTTTATAATTAGCTTATGGTTTTATCTATGAGTTAATATGCTAGGCCTAAGGGGTCCGGTCTATATGGACCGGACCTTTATTTCTTTATTCTGCTATAGTAACAGTAGGATAAATATTATATTTCATATAAGATTAAGTAAAATTAGTTTATCTTAAATATGGAATAATCTAATAAAAAACATTTAAGGAGGACAATTAAAAAATGTCATTAAACAAAAAGTCAGTAGATGATATCAATGTAAAGGGACTTCGTGTACTTTGCAGATGCGATTTCAATGTACCGCTCAAGGAAGGACAGATAACTGATGAGAATCGTCTTGTAGCTGCACTTCCAACTATTAAAAAGTTAATTGCTGATGGAGGAAAAGTTATACTTTGCTCACATCTTGGAAAAGTTAAGACAGAAGAGGACAAGCAGACTAAGACTCTTGCACCTGTAGCCAAGAGACTTTCAGAGCTTCTCGGACAGGAAGTAAAGTTTGCTGCAGATCCTGAGGTTGTAGGACCTAATGCAAAAGCTGCAGTTGAGGCTATGAAAGATGGAGACGTTATTCTTCTTGAAAATACTCGTTTCAGAGCTGAAGAGACTAAGAACGGAGAGGCATTCTCTAAGGATCTTGCAAGCATCTGTGATGTATTTGTAAATGATGCATTCGGTACCGCACACAGAGCTCACTGCTCAAACGTAGGTGTTGCAGGTCTTGTTGATACAGCAGTAGTCGGATACTTAATGCAGAAGGAAATCGATTTTCTCGGAAACGCAGTTGAGAATCCTGTAAGACCATTTGTTGCAATCCTTGGTGGTGCTAAGGTTGCTGATAAGCTTAATGTTATCTCAAATCTTCTTGAAAAGTGCGATACATTAATAATCGGTGGTGGTATGGCTTATACATTCCTTAAGGCTAAGGGATATGAAATCGGTAAGTCACTTGTTGATGAGACTAAGATTGATTATTGTAAGGAAATGATGGAGAAGGCTGAAAAGCTTGGCAAGAAGTTATTACTTCCTGTTGATTCAGTTATGATCGACGATTTCCCTAATCCTATAGATGCACCTGTTGAGACAGAAGTATTTGATGCTGATAAGATGGATGCAAATAAAGAGGGATGCGATATAGGACCAAAGACTATCGAGCTTTACTCAGATGCAGTTAAGACCGCAAAGACTGTAGTTTGGAACGGACCTATGGGTGTATTTGAGAATCCTATACTTGCAACCGGTACTAAGGCAGTTGCAGCAGCTCTCGCTGAGACTGATGCTACAACAATCATCGGTGGTGGTGATTCAGCAGCAGCTGTTAACCAGCTTGGATTTGGCGATAAGATGAGCCATATCTCAACAGGCGGTG
>CADCDW010000116.1 GCA_902800325.1 uncultured Lachnospiraceae bacterium | reverse complement strand
ATTTAATTCAGTCTTATCTACCGGTACAATTTTCACTTCTATATCATCAAGTAATAAATCATCATAATTATTACCGGTATATTTTACATTAACTGTATAAGTACCCAATGTGATTTTCTTCGGAATAGTATTTTTCCATTCTGTCTCATCACTAAGTTTATATAATACCCCGGTATATCCATCAGGTAGTGATGATGGAGCAGTTAAAAGTACAATTTCAGAACCTGTATATGTCTTATCTTCTCCTGATGGTTTTTGTGCATCAGAAAGCGATTCTTTAGAAAGTGCATCTGCCTTTGCAATAGTAACTTCAATAGGTGTAGTCACAGCAGCCATATCATTATGACTTTCATCACCAACAACTTTATACCATACATAATAAGTTCCTGCATTGGTTTTTTTAGGAACACTTGTTGAGTACGCACCTGCACCCGGTGGTGTATTAGTTTCTGTAACAGCAAAGTTTATTGTTCCACCTTCTGCCACACCATTATTTGATAAAAGCGTTTTTTCAGAACTATCATACTTAAGTGTTGTATCTGCAGTTGGCTCTGTTGTTACACTTGATGCTGTTTTTTCTATTGCATCCGGAATAACTATATTCACATCATCAGTCGGCTTTCCGGAAACCGTAATGTTTGTACTATTGTTTCTTCTTACGGTAACACCATTATTAACTATATCCTCAAATGCAGCAAAATAATATCCTTCATTTGCTGTATAAGTAACAGTAGTCATCGCACCAGTTAAGTTTGTCTGGTTTGTTGAACCGGTTACTGTCGCATTCTTACCACCAGTCAGAGTTACTGATTGGGGTTTTACTTCGAATTTAATATATGTTTTTTGGTCGTTGGTGTACTTAGATGTATAAAACTTATATGAACTGTCATCACATACAAATTTTTTAGTTATATCATCATTACTAACGCCACCATCACTTGTAATAATAACGCTATTTATTGAGGGATCTATACCTATAGATTCATTTTCACCAGTTAACGCTCCATTAACGCTTACCACAGCACTATAAGCCAAAAGAGCGCTATATTCCTTTCTACAGTTTCCGGCCAAATTGTTCTCTATCCCATTTACTTTGTTATTTTTAATTGTCGGGTTGCCTTTAAGTGTTAAATAAGATTTAAAGATGTATACACCGCCACCATTTTCTTCTGCAGTATTTTCTGTAATACTTCCACCGGTAATCCAAAAATTCATAGGATCGGTTGTATAAAGAGTATCAGCATAGATTCCTCCACCTCTAACAGCGTGGTTTTTATATACTTCTCCACCTTTCATTTCGAAACTGTTATCTTTAGGACCCCAGAGGTAAATTCCACCGCCACATTCTGTTGCTGTATTATCATGTATTTTCACACCATTTATTGATATTATATCGTCAGGGAAAATAATTATTCCGCCACCATACTTATTACTTGTATTATATGCAATTTCGCCCCCTGATATTGTACCTTGGCTGTAAGAGTCAAAAGTAACACCACCACCATAATTTTTTGCTGTATTACCGATTATCTTTCCTCCAGACATATTAAAAGTCGATTTATTATAGCTATCTTTTCCAATAACAATTACTCCGCCTCCTGACCAGTTAGTTTGATTTCCAATTATGGTTCCACCCTGCATATTGAAAGTTCCGCCATTTACATAAACTCCACCACCATGATAAAGATTATTATATTTATAACCTTCACCTCCGGTAATATAACCACCAGAAAAAGTATATTGTTTCAGATTTACATCATCTGTTAAATGTCCAAGTCCGTTCTCATCTATGTAGTAATCATGTGATGTTTGTGTACTTTGACTATCTATCAGGTTTAAAGTGGCTCCTGTTCCAATGATTATAACACTCTTGTTTGTAGTATTTGCTGTCTTATTCGTTGTAATACCATATCCGTTCAAATCAAGTGTAACAGTACCCGATACTTCTATCGGTGCAGTAGTTGTTATATCACTTTGCAATATATAACTACCTGCACCAAGAGACAAATTCACGTCTGCACCAGATCCGGTCGTTGTCCACTCTGATGAGCCTATCTTTAAAGTCTCTCCATCCATACTAATTTCTGTACCGTCTGCTTTTACTACAAGACTTGTCCCCGGTATAATCCCCGTCAGCATACTAAAAATCATCACTAACGTAAGCATATAGCTTATAATCTTCCTTCCGTGTTTCTTTTTTTGTATCATTCAAATACCTCCCTTTTTGTTATTTGGAAGTGCCATATCATAAGTATCTCCCAATCGCACTTCTCACTTAATCTATGTAAAAATCCACAACAGCTTATAAATATTATTATTTAATGCCTTATGGATTATTTTTTTATCACGTTTAAATAAAACAAACCGCAGGATAAGAGGAGTCTCAAACTCCTCTTATCCTGCGGTTAACAGTCATACATATATACTCTTGACATATAAAAAGCCTTTTGAACAGCAAAAAAGAACGCAGTTAACGCGTTTCGTTTCGTTTCGTTTCGTTTCGTTTCGTTTCGTTTCGTTTCGTTTCGTTTCGTTTCTAAATCGTATTCCATTCTATCCATATCTGTCAAGTACCTTTTTATCATTACCTGCTCCTGTTTTTATAATTATTTAGCATAAAATCACATTTACTTTTTCATTACAAATTCATTTCTAATCGACATATACTATTATAACATATAAAGTGCAACAAATGTACTACAAATTCTGATTATTTGATTTTTTATAGTGGAATATACGCGACTGTCAGAGATATCACATATCACATATACCCGTCCTTTTTAAAGAAAGGGATATATCTATCAACTGCATTACTCCAGCGCCCCTACGATACAACTTTTTTTACAGAAACATATCCCATAGGATTTTACTCCCATATAACCGTCTTCAAGTACGCCCTCTTCATACTTCTTATCTCTTATCTGGTCATAGGCTTCCTTTAGACCTGCTTCCATTTCTTTAAAACTCTTTCTTTTCTTTATTTCAAAGATGATAGCAGGGTCAGTTGGATTGTCAGGATAGAGAACGATATCCGGTCTTCCGTCTCCTTCCTCTCTGTTTGACATAGGTGCATAATCCGGTACTCCGTATAAAAGCGATAGGAAAAAGCCATGATAGAAAGATTCGTCACTGTCAAATACACTTATGCTCTTTTTAAGAAGTTTTGTAACATATCCGGCTATGGCATCCGTATCCCCATCAAGTACTGCTTTATGAAGTATTTTCCTGTCTTCACTTTTTATCTGCTTGTCAAACCAGCCTCTTATCTGTGTTTCATATATACTTGCTATCTCAGCATTAGGTATCTTCATAGTTAGATATATATATTTACCCTCTCTTCGTTCCGATACCTTTTTCATGTATCCTGTAAAGAATAGAAAATTCCATAGGTTATCTTCTGACTCATGGATGTCATCATAAGTTATATCCTCATGTATCTGTTTTTCTATCGTTCCACCATTTATGAGTATGTCAAGTTCCTGTTTCATCTCCACATCCGCATGCCATATCATATCCTTGATTATCTGGTTTGAGGATGTGTTTGCCCAGTATGCTTGCGGAAACTTCATATGATTAATCGCTATGCTTGAAACATACTTTATGATACTCCATGGATTATATATCTCAGTTTCTCCAAAAAGATATCCGTCATACCACTCTTTTGCCTCAGGTATCCTGTCTTCCATGCCGTAATCTATAAGCATCTGTTCTGTTTCGCTCTGAGTAAAACCAAAGGCTTCTTCATATCCGTTATTGTATATAGAACTTATCTGCAGATGATTAAGCCCTGTAAATATACTCTCCTTACTTATCCTGAGGCAGCCTGTAACTACACCAAACTGTAAAGCATCATTGGTCTTAAGTGCTGACTCAAATAAAGAGCGTATAAATCCAACCATCTCATCATAAAAACCACTGTAATATGCATTTTCAAGAGGTACGTCATACTCGTCAAGGAGTATGATTACATTTTCCTTGTGATGCATCTTAAGGCACTCGGAAAGTGTTTTTAATGCCGTAGAATAATGTCCCACTTCTTTTAAAAATTCTTTTTTTTCATCTTCTTTACTTTCAAACTTTCTATCAATACGTCCAAAAGAATTTTTATATAATTTGCTGAATACTTCCTTCTTCTCTTCGCTTAGTAAATCTGATTTTTCAAGATATGCATGTCTTTCAAACTCAGACATTATCTCCTCTCTAAGCTTTATAAAGGCATTATAAAAATCAGGTTGCTTCGCCGACTTAAGCGAAAGCTTGATAACAGGATACTTTCCCATCATGGAAAGAATCTTGTCAGGTGCTCCCATAATCTTCTTTCCTTCAAAGTATCTTTTCTTATCTATAACATTACCACTGTAATCATATTCAAGTTCAAAAAATGTGCGGAGCATGGAAAGCGCAAGGGTCTTACCAAAACGTCTCGGTCTGGTGAATAACGTTACTTTACCGCCTCTTTCTACAATATCTTCAATAAGCATCGTCTTATCTATATAATACATATCGTCATCTATAAATTCCTTGTATTCCTCATATCCTATGCCAATCTTTTTCACTATCTGCACCTTCTTTCCTTTTAAACTAATATAACCATTTTATTTCTCTAACTTTAACATAAATCATTATTAATATCAATAAAAGACAGTTTACTTTTTTATGCTAAGACAGTTCCTTTTTTTATATAACAATTCAGTTTACTTTTTCATATAACTATATAATTTCTTTTTTTTATATAAAAATGCACATAATAAATTTCGACCGGAACAAAATTTGATGTATCCCTGTTAATTATTCAAGAATCCATATCGCTTGTTCCGGTCGAAACCTTTTAAAATATATTCAATGTATTGCTTTAGTTTTTATTAAGTTTTTCTTTAGCTTTACTTAATTTTTACTTTACTCCGTACCAGCCTATGCCTTCTTCGCTCCAACCAAGGCTTACAAGCCAGTCGTTCTCGCCTTTGCTTGAAGTAAAGTTATGTGCTCCTGAGACAGCATTTGGATTGTACTGTCTGTAGATAGGCAAGCTTTGTGTATCGTCTGAGTACCAGCCTATACCTTCATCATTCCATCCAACACTTACAAGGAAATCTTTTTCTGCCTTGTTGGTTGTGTAGTGATGATCTCCGGCATTTGGA
>CADCDW010000115.1 GCA_902800325.1 uncultured Lachnospiraceae bacterium | reverse complement strand
CTGCATCTCCACTGTTCCACCAATCACTTATAAACTGTGTTTTATCAATATAAAAATAGTTATTCTCAATTAAACTTGCATAATCCTGTGTCCCTATCGATACCTGCCTTGCCATCCTCTCACCTCCGCAATCATAATTCCATAATCAAGCCTACTATAACATATCTTTTTCCTTTTATCCAGAAATTCCTAATCATCAATCCCCATCGACAGGTTTTTAAATATTCTTCTTTCTTCTGCAGAAAGATTATCTGAATCTGCAATATAACTATGACGTGTATATTCACTCTTGATTTCATCTCTTAAAGCTTTGAATGCTGTTTTAAAGCTCGGCTGTTTCACCAACTTAAGCGAAAGCTTGATAACAAGATACATTCCCATCCTGGAAAGAATTTTATCAGATGCTTCCATAATCTTCTTTCCCTCAAAGTTTCTGTTTTCTTTCCTCTTTCTACAGACCCAGCACTTCCCCCAGTATAAGCACAGCATTTCTAACACAATCCTCGCAAGGGCATAGCGGTTTTCCGTCTGTAACGTTTTTTAAGTCTTTACATCTTATAGCGCCGCATCTGTTGCGAAAAGTTTCCTGTATATTTCTTGTAACCTTAAGCGTTCCGTTTCCATCTGTTAAAAGTCCGGCTATCATGCCTGCGCCTATTAGTGCTCCACAGGTTGCTTCGAGATTCCCCATACCAACACAAAAACCGGCTGTAAGCTTCTTTAACTGCTCATCAGATAACTCAACCATATCCGCAAAAACTGCCGTTACTGCCTGAGAACAATTATATCTGCCACTTAACTTTAACTCTACCGCCTTATCAGCTCTTTCATTTATATCCATAGTAACCCTCCTCATTTGTACATTTGTTACTATTTGTTTAACACTTCTTCTTAACCACAAGATATATAAATACAAACATGAAAAACATAAATATACCAACGATTGGACCAATAATCGCAAAGGTATCTACATCTTCTTCATGGCCTTCTACTATAAACTGACGTGGGCTTTTGGGATTTACATATAGTACATATTCCTTACCCTCGCGAAAGGTATCTTTATCTTCCTCACTATAATGGATACCATACTCTCGTTCATACTTCTTCCCATTGTATTCGTATGAAAAAACCGGCGTATATTTATAATAGGAATCTCCCCTATGCTTGTTACTGCTGTTCCTGTCATGCCTGGAAACTTTTATATCGCTGCATATACCTTTAACTTCTTCTGTACAATTATCAGCCTTATGCAAGTTTACATAAAATGAATACGCACCTGATACAGCTATTATAAAACTCAATACAATGAAAAATAATAATATAACCTTGGTAGGCTTGTTCATACCCTGTCACCCTTACACGCTTTTTCGCTCATTTTCTATCTCATTTTAGCTTTTTCATCTCTTACAAAGCTATAATTTGTTGTAATTATACCATAGCCAAATCAATTATCCAACTTAATATTTATGCTCTTATATCCTTGTTTTTTATACACTTTCCCCTTGATTTTAGCTCTTATATCTTTTTTCAGCTCTTTTTCCTTGATTTTAGCTCTTTCATACTTATTTTTCAGCTCTTTTCCCTTGATTTTAGCTCTTTCATACTTATTTTCAGCTCTTTTTCCTTGATTTTAGCTCTTTCATACTTATTTTTCAGCTCTTTCCCCTTGATTTTAGCTCTTTCATACTTATTATCAGCTCCTTTTCCTTGATTTTATGCTCTCGTATCTTTTAGACTTTCAACCATACTTACCTTTTTTACCTTGCTGCCAAGTAAAAAGAGTGACAACGCGTAGCTTCCAATCGCTATAGCTAAGTAAATCATAACCGAAGAAGGTGTGATTACATTTTTGACATAACAGTTATAAACTGACGTGCTCTGTTTGAAATTAAATTCATTTACCCATATGCCAAGCAGCAGTCCGAGGACAGAACCTATAGCAACTATACCATGATAAATGTGCGTAATAATGGAATTAATCTCACTGTCATTATAGCCAAGGACCTTTAGCATAGAGATATTTACGATACTTTCCGTAAGCAAAACATTTACCATAAGAAAAATAATCATCACCATAACGCCTGCGCCCAAAATGAGAACAAACCAAAGCATACTCTTCATACTCTTTAGGATGTTTTCATCAAGCTGCTTTTTGATATCCTCACGCACTATCTTTTTCAAAATGAGACTTTCATCAAGAGAAATCTCCCTGTCTGACATAATACCATTATAAATCTTTACATCGTTTACATTTATGGAAAGCATTGTGTCAAGCTTCATAAGCTCAGCAAGCGTTTTATTTGAAGTAACAAGCATATTTTGTGAGCCGTTTTCAAATACACCATCTACGGTTATCTCATACTCTTCGAGCGAATTAATATCCTTTAAAACAAGCTTATCACCCTTATCCACATCATAAATCATCGAGCCCATGCTTGAAATGTAATACCTGCCGTCCTCTATGGTCAGTGTACCGCCATCATCGGTTTTAAGATTTATATAGTTTGTATCATCTATACCCATTACCGTAACTATATCATTTTTACCTTCTGCCGCAAGTGAAGCAGCCAAAAAGCCTGCCGAATTTTCTTCAAGCAGCTCCTCGTCATTTGGCTCTATCATAAGCTCATTTAGGAAATATTCATATTCAAAGCTTCCTATCGAATCAACACTTTCCTTAACATAATATTCAAGTGAATCAACGCACGCAAGCATAAATGCAAGTATGATGCCACCTATGGCAAGTCCACCCAGTAGCGTAAGTGTCCTGCCGGGATTACCCAGGACTGCACGCAGCCTGTATTTTGCCCTAAATGACATTTTACTTTTCGACAGCCTGAAATGTCGATGCGTAGCAGACTTTCCGCTGCCCTTTATAAGCTCTATGGAATTTCCTCTTATCGTTACAAGTGCCATTACAAATACTGCAATCGTATAGCAAACAGTCGGAAGAGCCACCGCGATAATATTGGTACTCATATCTGAACTGACAGATATATTAAATGGCTCAAGCTTACCCTCTATCATAATATCGATTACAGTACCTGCGGTTGCATTTCCAAGCAGCATACCTATGAGCCCTCCGATAAATCCCGGAATCATGCCAAATATACTGTAATGTCTTGCCAACTCAAACTTAGTCATACCAAGTGCATTTAAAATGCCTATCATTTTTCTTTCATTTTTTACTTTTCTTCCAAGTATAACGGCCATGAGCAGTACTACCAGCAAAATCGAAACCGGAAGTATAAGTCCTACCATTGAACCAAGCTCATCTAACTGATCGTTCGGAGTCTGTATCCTGTTATTAATATCCGCTGAGACGTATGAAGATATCGTGTATTTACTGTAGATTTCTTTTCTTACTTCATCTTCGTTATCACTGTTATATACTATGGAATAATAATAGTTACCATTTTCTATATCCGCATCCCGGATAAATTTTTCAAATGCCCTGTCACTTATAATTCCGACTCCAAATTCAGACGAAATACTAAATGTATCATTTACATTTCTTAAACAAAAAAGATAATCAAATCTTATCTCATATCCAACGACCTTAAATGATTCCCTGTAACCGTTCAAAGAAAGTGTTATCTCATCGCCTATATCTACATCATTTTCTCCGGCAAAAAGCTCGCTAACTAAAATCTCATTGTCGCTCTCTATATCACTGCCCCTGTTTACTATATACTTGTTGACCTTCTTACTTGAAGCAAATATTCTAAGCCCTGTGTCTTCGCTTATTTCTGCATCTACATAGTATTGTCTTTCTATATCCACATCCCATTTTTCTTCAAAGCCGGCAATCTCCTCATCTGTCATATCCTTATATAAAGTAAATTGTCCTTCTTCCCTGTTTACAGCCTTGGCATTGGTATCAAGGAAATCTTTTTCTCTGCTGTACGCCGCCGATATAGCCACATACATATAAACCACCAACGCTGTAATAATTATAACGCTTATGTAAAATGAAATATTACTCTTTATATTTCTTATATATCTCTTATTTAATGTCATAATTTACTCCTCAAAACCCGCCTTTCTTGCAAAACACTATATCTCCAGGTCTTTAACTGCTGTTCGTTCTCCTCAAAACCCGCCTGTCTTGCAAAAACGCTATATCTCCAGGTCTTTAACTGCTGTTCGTTCTCCTCAAAACCCGCCTGTCTTGCAAAAACACTATATCTCCAGGTCTTTAACTGCTGTTCTTGCTTCATTCACTACGTTTTTAACAATTTTTCCATCGTGTATCCTTATGACTCTATCCGCCATCTTTGATATACCTTCATTGTGCGTAATTATTATAACCGTAGTTTTATAGATGTTATTTACCTTATCAAGCATTTTCAGCACATCACGTGAGGATTTTGAATCAAGTGCACCTGTCGGTTCATCGCAAAGAAGTATGGCAGGATTCTTAACCAATGCTCTGGCTATGGCTGTTCTTTGCTGCTGCCCGCCTGAAAGCTCCGACGGAAAATGGTTCTTATATTTGCTGAGTGAAAGAGACTCCAACAGCTCATCTATATCAAGTGGCTCTCTCGATATATCTGCAACAGTCTGTATATTTTCTTTTACCGTAAGGTCCTGTATCAGATTATACGACTGAAATATAAATCCAATATCACTCCTTCTATATGAAGTAAGCTCCTTTTTACTCATACCGGATATCTCTTTCCCATTTACAACAATTTTTCCTGATGTAAGTGTATCTATACCTCCCAGCATATTTAACAGTGTCGACTTTCCCGAACCCGACGGTCCTAAAATAACGCATATTTCATGCTCCGAAATATCAAGATTCACGCCATCCATAGCGAAAATCTCATTTTCACCTTCTCCATACTTCTTAACTGCATCCTTTATTTCAATATACATATCTGCTCATACCTCCATTAAAACACATACAAAAAGCCAACATTAGTTTGCCACAACTAACTTATTTAGTCAACTAAAAACTTTATCCTTGTACTTACCTAAACTCCGGTTTGTCGCATAAAGGCATAAATTACGGTTTATCGAGGGAAGGGTCGATTACAGAACCACGGGTTATAAAGTGTCAATTACTTTTGTGCATGGTATGTACAAGGCAGGCTATAAGACACCATAAAAGCATCAAAAAAGAGACAAACTGGTAACAGAAGAAGTAAAAACGCAGGGATT
>CADCDW010000114.1 GCA_902800325.1 uncultured Lachnospiraceae bacterium | reverse complement strand
CAGGCACGTTAAGAAAGGGGAAAAGGGTATCCGTATCCTTGCTCCGGCACCATACAAGATTAAGGAAGAACAGGAGAAACTTGATCCGGTAACGGGAGATATGTACCCACCGTTTTAAACCGCCATATGTATGCAACGGATGCAGTGAAGTGAAAAAGTGCACGCTGACCAAAACCGTGTACGATGCGTTGGAAGCCCAGAGACAGGCGACGGAAAAGATATCAGAGTCCCGGAGCGGGATCCTTGCAACAGAAGGGGAGCTTGCCAGGCTTAATGCAATCCTGGTGCCGCTGGTAAAGCAGGGACAGTCCATCCATCAGATCTACCTGACACATAAGGATGAACTGATGTGCAGTGAAAAGACCCTCTACAACTACGTGGATGGATGCCTGTTTGATATCAGGAGCATAGACCTGCCAAGAAAGGTAAAGTACCGTCCGAGATATAAAAAACCGGAGCTGAAAGTAGACCGTGGATGCCGTGTGGGAAGGAATTATCATGATTATGAAGTATATATGGAACAGCATCCGGACACAGCAGTGGTGCAGATGGATTCCGTGATCGGCAGCAAGGGAGGGAAAGTCCTGCTGACGATATATTTTGTAAATGTGTCACTGATGCTGGGTTTCCTGCGGGAAGCGAACACCTCAAAGTCAGTGATAGATATTTATGATGAACTGTACCACCGGCTGGGAGGGCAGGATTTCAGGAAGCTGTTTCCGGTCATCCTGACGGATAACGGAAGTGAGTTTTCCAATCCCAAGTGTATAGAGAACGGACCGGATGGAAAAGGATTTCAAAGGACGAGGATCTATTACTGCAATCCAAGTGCGCCGTATCAGAAAGCAGAGATCGAGGTGGGACATGAATTTATACGCAGGATCCTGCCGAAAGGAAGAAGCTTTGATGAACTGACGCAGGCAGACGTAGAGCTGATGATGAACCATATCAATTCCTACCGTAGAAGGAAACTGAACGGAAAAAGTCCGTATGAAGCGTTCTGCTTCTACTATGGAGAAGACCTGGCGGAGAGGCTGGGATGCCAAGAGGTTGCAGCCAAAGACATCAACCTCACCGCAAGACTTCTCAAAAAGTAACCTGAAGACAGAATAAAGCACAGACCGCCGGCTGAAATAAGAACAGCAAAAGACGTGAATTTTGGCTTACAAAATTTGTAAGCCAAAACTGACGTCCAGTTTTTGTGCAAAAAAATACTCTGCCATAAGGTGATTATATCATAAAAGCAAGGAAAAAAACGGGAAAGTCATTACAAAAGTGGAAAGTCGGGTACAAAATTTGAAGGTCGCTTTCAAAATGTGAAACTCGTTTACAAAACGGGAAACTCGGGTGACTATTGAGCTCCGGGCGTGTTTTGTTTGAAAGGAAAAACTTTTCGTTACATAAAAGTGACTTTTCATTACATATATGATGAGAGTAGAACTAAATTGCCGATAATATATTATAGGGGTATACTAGGGAATTTTAGATTATAAAGAAGTTTGGAGTGAGAATTGTGATAGAGATAGCGGTTTGTGAGGATGAGCAACCAATAAGAGAATATATTAAGAGGTTGACTGAGCAGTTTGCAGATGTACATGTTAGTACATTTGGGCGAGGAGAAGATTTGCTTAAGGAAAAAACAGTATTTGACATTATACTGTTAGATATTTCGTTGGATTTAAATGAAAAAGATGCAATAAACGGTGTTGAAGTGGCGAAAATGATTCGTGAAAAATCTGGTGCTATAATCATATTTATAACAGCACTGAAAGAATATGTATTTGAAGCTTTTGATGTGGGAGCATTCCATTACCTATTGAAGCCAATTGATGAACAGAAGTTTGAAGAGGTTATTGGCAATGCTATAGGTCAGATTAAAAAAAGACAAGTGGTGGAGCCGTTAGTTATAAAGTCAAATGGCGGTTATATCCAGATTCCAGTAAATAATATTATTTATGCTGAGAATGAAGCTAGAAAAATTGTGATATACACAAAAAATATGGATGATGACAGTTATTCTTTTTATGAAAAGATGGAGGATTTAGAACGTAGGCTTGGAGATAGATTCTTTCGTTCACACAGAGGATATCTGGTAAATCTAGCAGAAGTTAGAAGATACGATACCACAACTATTATTCTAAAAAATGGTGTAAGCGTCTATCTGGCAAAGCAGAAGTACAATGATTTTGTTGCTGCTTATATGAATTATCTGAGGAAGGTATAAATGGATGTATAACATTATTTATTTTCTAATAGATTTGTTTTTTTATTTAGGACAGGCAATACTGCTTTCAATAGCCTTTCAGTCAGCACAAGGCCGATTCAATTTTCATAACAAGTATGCAAGGAGCTTGATATTCATTGTGCAGTATGTGGTAGTACAAATGTACTTGCACAATTCAAAAATAATAAAAACCATTGTATTTGGGGACGATGGAGTTAACGTTAATAGTCGATTCAGTATGGCATTTGTCATACTAAGTTTTGTGGTGACTTATACATTTGCTAGAGTTTTGTTAAAAGAGAACAGACTAAAGATTTGTTATTATGCACTTTCTTTTTATGCAATTATAGAGCTGGTAAAATCTGCTCTCTATGCAGTATTTGTTAAACTATTGAATATTGTGATAAATTGTATAACTCACTTTTACCTTGAAAAACAGATGTATGATGCAGCTACGTTCCAAGCACTGGCACAGTCGGCAGAGATTATTTGGAATATTATGTACTGCGTTGTGGAGTTAATAGTATCTTGGTTAGTAATAAGGAAATTGAAATCATACCTAAATATGAAAGATACATATCAGAAGTGGGAGCAGGTCTTTTTGCTTTTCCCAAACTTGATTGGGCTTGTAATATGTATGATTGTTCGAAGCATAATGTGCTCAGTAAATGGTACTGATATGTTTCTGCTTTTAGAAACGCGTCCGGAAATGAATTTTTTGTTGCCTTGTATTTCTGTGCTATGCATTTTTTCGATAATTTTTGCTGCTATGATGCTGCGCAATCTTAAAGATGAGAGCAATAAAAGAATCGAGCTTGTTGTTTACAAGAATAAAGTAGAAGAGATGGAAAAGCATATAGAGGATATCGAGAGCCTGTATGATGGCATTCGGGGTATGCGTCATGATATGAAAAACTATATTGCTGATATGGATGCGCTGATGAAACAAGACGAGGACGATCCTTTGATAAAGGTGGAACTTCGAAAGTATTTGGAATCTTTGCAGCTTTCAGTTGATAATCTTGATATGAAATATCACACGGGAAATCCGGTAACAGATGTGGTCATGCAAAGATACGTACAGTTGGCGGAGAAGAATTGTATCGAATTTAATGCTGATTTCTTGTTTCCATCAGATATGGGGGTAAATGCTTTTGATTTAAGTATTATTATGAATAACGCTTTGGAAAATGCCATAGAAGCTTGTATAAATCAAAAGGAAGGAAGAAAAAGTATCACACTGAGCTCTTATCGCCGTGAGAATATGTTTTTCATAATTATAAGAAACAGTTTTGATGGAGTTCTTTCAAAGAAGGAAGGAAAGATTAAGTCAACAAAACTTGATGCAGGTAATCACGGATATGGACTTCAGAATATTGAAGCCTGTGTAGAAAAATACTATGGAAGAGCAGAAACTACTATAGAGGATGGTTATTTTGAACTTGCAGTTATGCTTCAAAAGCAGGAATGAGAGTTCCTGCTTTTTCGTTACATAAAAAGGCTATTTCATTACATTTTAATGAAATTACAGAATGAATGTGCCGATATCATGAGTAAGAAAAATCTATGTAACCGTTGACATAGGAATATTGGAAGGAGAAGCTATGAGAATAACGACACAGATGTTAAATGAATCAGCAAGACGAGCAGGCTTACCAATTAATCATTCATCGCTACTGGATCATATAGGTGGGAATGGGAAGAATGCTTTACTTGATGCTTTGAATAAGAAAAATTCAACAGTGATAGATACAGAAAATAAAAAGAAATATGAGAAGCTAGGAAAAACCGCAGAAAAGTTGGTTGATTCATCAGACGCTTTGCTACAGGAAGGTGAAAAAGGCTTATTTGCACAGGTTAAAGAAAGTGGCGACAAGCAAAAACTATATGATAATATCAAGACATTTTTTGCAGATTATAACAGTGGCATTAAGAACTTAAAGGATACTGCAGGAACAATGAATGATTTTTATAGGCAGATGCTTATTGAAGCTCCGGAAGATGCAAAGGAAGAACTGGCGAAGGTTGGTGTGTCTTTTGCAAAAGATGGAACTGCCAGTGTTGACCTGGATAAATTGAAATCTGCTGATATTGAAAGCTTAGAAAATCTATTTGGAAGTAAAAGCGAAGTGGTAAGTAAGGTTAAATTTATTGCTACCAGAATTTCAAATAATGCAGAGGCTAGTGTTAAAAGCTACAGCAGTGGATACTCTTCAAAAGGTAATCTTTATAACGGAAGTGTAAATAGCCGATTTGATTTTAGGGGATAACAAATAATCATTAAAAGATATAAGAAGGTGAATATCAATGGGAATAAATGTAAACGGACTTGGAACAAATCCATATGCATATTTAGCATCTGCAATAAATAAATCTTCGTCACAGACCAATAAAACAGAGGCTTATTCTGCAATCTTTGAAGGAAAAATTGCACAGACGGAGAAAGTGGAACTAACTGAAGAAGAAAAACTGGAAGCCTTTAAAAAAGAGATTTGGAAAGAAATAGATTCTATGTCGTGGGGATCGAATATTTCGGTACAAATAACGAATAGTGCATTTGAAAAAATGATGGTGGACAAAGAGTTTAAAAACAAAATGATGAACATCATCAGAGAGGATGCCCATGGCTCAAATATGATGTGTGGTGGAACTTTAATAAACATTGATGAAAATGGATATAAAGGTTATTCCTATATGCAGGATCATACAAAAGAGGCAGGAAGAGCGTTTGATGCACATTCCAAAGATAAAGACAGTTTTTATTCGAAAAAGTGTAAAAAAGATGAATTAAATGAACTTTGGGAGAGAGAGAGATTAAAAAAACGCCAATATCAAGAAAAGGCTGACGATGAGTATATGGAAAGCTTGCGTCTGAAAGATATATTTCAACACAAAGAAGATATTGCAAAATTATACGAAGAAAAAACAGTCAAAAAGTAATTGGCAGATATGTAATTACCATGTTTAGGTAAATTATATAAATATATTTGGAAAGGAAATAATATGCAGATAACTTATCGCAGTTATTGATTAGTGTTAAAATTTCATAGGTAAAAGCAGCTTTTAGAGGAATATAT
>CADCDW010000113.1 GCA_902800325.1 uncultured Lachnospiraceae bacterium | reverse complement strand
TTATAAGCATACTGGTTTGAGCGAAACTTTAGGTGGTATAATTTTTTACACTTTTTCTGACGAACTTTTAGTGATGCTATACACTTTTTCTGACGAACTTTTAGTGATGCTATACACTTTTTCTGACGAACTTTTAATATACACTATCATGCTGCATATAAACTTTACTGATAAACCTTCTCACAGGCATTATTATATGTACCTATCCTGTCCCGGATTTTCCAACAAAAGCTTAAGATATTTCTCCGGCTCATTTTTTAGCTTTACCATCATATCAAATGTATCTAAAACTATTGTCTCTTTGTTGCCATCCCATTCTTTGCCGGAGGGATAGTCCTTGCCTAAATCCCAGTTAATCTCAGCAACTCTCAGATTATAAAAATATATATCTGTAAGACCGTATTCCTTATATTTATAATCATCCTTAAATGTATGGTTATCAAGGTAGTACATAAATTCAGCCATAAGAGCATCATCCTTAAGAAGCTCCGACCACAAGTTTGCTATATATTCTTTTGGTTTACCTGTATATTCACCTAACGCATAGAGAATTTCCATAGCCTTTATCCTTCTGCCGTCGAGTATGATATTTCCACCCATATTATCCGCTCCCTTATTTCTATCGAAAAAAATATTTCACTATTAATCTTATGCTCAGTTCAACAAATTTGATATAAAAATCAAAACCAATATCACTGACTATCAGCTTCAAGCTTTGCCCTTTGCGCATGCTCAACGTATACCTTGGCATTTGTCTTTATATCTTCCATTTCCGCTTCAGTAATACTTCTTATAACCTTTGCAGGATTACCATAGACCATCGAGCCGCTTGGTATATGCATCTTTCCCGTAACAAGAGCTCCTGCTCCTATTATACAATTATCCTCTATAACAGCATCATTCATAACAATTGCACCCATACCTATGAGCACATTATCTCCAACCAGACAGCCATGCACTATCGCACTGTGACCTATAGTTACTCCATTTCCTATACTTAACTTATGTCCCCTGTCCACATGCAGACACGCCAGATCCTGTATATTGGTATTATCACCAATCATTATCGTGTCGCTGTCACCCCTTATAACTGCATTGTACCATACACCGCAGTTTTTTCCTATGGAAACCGAGCCGACTATCTGTGCTCCCGGTGCAACATATACCGATTTATCAATTTTAATATTATTCATAACGTACAACCTTTTATTATTAACTAATTTAAAGCTTAATTTTACTATTTTAAATGCTTATATTTATCATTTTAAATGCTTATATTTACAATTTTAAATACTTATATTTACAATTTTAAATACTTATATTTACTAATTAAAACTTAATTATCCCCTGTCCGATACCTCTTAGTTATTTATTATATTATATCTCAAAACAAAAAAACGCAAGTTAACGTTACATATTTTTATATTTTCACAAAACCTGCAGCGTTAAAGCCTATTTTTCATAGCGAACCATCTGCGCTCATAAATAATTTACGAGTATCTTAATATATCACGCGAAGCGTGTCGGTTATGTAGGGTATAAAAAAGAAGGCTGTTCTATACAGGTGCTAAGCAAAACATTAAGCGTCAGCGTGCTTTGCGTGTACCTTGTATAAACAGCCTTTTATTTTTTATACCATACTACATAACCGACCTGTTTTTGTGAAGCGGATGAACTAGCTTATTGCTTTGAAAGCTTCGTCAAGGTCTTCGATTATATCATCTATATTCTCAGTTCCGATGGAAAGACGGATTGTATTTGGCTTAATGCCCTGGTCTAAAAGTTCAGCTTCATTACACTCCGAATGAGTAGTCGATGCCGGGTGAATAGCCAGAGACTTAACATCTGCTACATTGGCAAGGAGTGAGAAAAGCTCAAGCTGATCGATGAAATCCTGCGCTTTCCTGGCATCGCCTTTAATTTCAAAGGTAAAGATGGAGCCTCCTCCATTTGGAAAATACTTCTTATATAACTTCTGTTGGTTATCATCTTCGGAAATAGACGGATGATTTACCTTTTCAACAAGTGGCTGATTTTTCAAGTATTCTACTACTTTTAATGCATTTTCCACATGGCGCTCTACTCTTAAAGAAAGAGTTTCTAAGCCCTGAAGGAAGATAAATGCATGAACAGGCGAAAGGGTTGCTCCCGTATCACGAAGCAGAATCGCTCTTATATAAGTAGCAAATGTTGCCGGTGCAGTATCTTTTGCAAAGCTTACACCATGATAAGATACATTTGGCTCGATAAGCCATGGATGCTTACCGCTTGCTATCCAATCAAAGTTACCGCTGTCAACGATTACACCACCGATTGTGGTACCGTGGCCGCCTATGAATTTGGTCGCCGAATGAACAACGATATCAGCGCCATACTCGATAGGTCTTACAAGATAAGGAGTTGCAAATGTATTGTCAACTATAAGCGGAATCTTATGTGCATGAGCTATATTTGCTATTCTCTCGATATCAACCACTTCTGAATTAGGATTTCCGAGTGTCTCAATCTCAATTGCTGTTGTATTGTCCTTGATAGCGGCTTCTATGGCATCATAGTCAAAAGGATCCACAAAAGTTGTTTCTATACCATAATCAGGTAATGTATGAGCCAGAAGATTATATGTACCACCATATATATTCTTAGCAGCAACTATATGATTTCCTGCATGAGCAACGGCCTGTATCGCATATGTAAGTGCTGCTGCTCCTGAACCTACTGCAAGTGCTGCTACACCGCCTTCAAGTGCTGCTATACGTTCTTCGAAAACTCCCTGAGTAGGATTGGTAAGTCTGCCGTAGATGTTACCGGCATCTCTTAATCCGAATCTGTCTGCTGCATGCTGACTGTTATGGAACACATACGATGAAGTCAGGTATATAGGTACTGCTCTTGCATCAGTAACCGCATCCGGTGTTTCCTGTCCTACATGTAACTGCTTTGTTTCAAATTTAAAATTTCTTTCTGATCTTGTTTTCTTTCCCATAATATCTACCTCACTTTTCTTTTTATTATTTTCATGATTTCTTCGACTTTCACTCAGCCCTGTCCTTCTTAATAAAGCCTTGTGAAAGCTTGCTTATCTGTTTATGTGATGATAATAGCACCATTTTTTCATTTTGTATAATTCATAAAAAAAAGAACTGGTTATAGGCTAATCCTATAACCAGTATCATTTTATTCTTCAGGTCTTCCACCCGGTGCACCCGGACCTCCCGGACCACCTATTCCGTTCTTTTTAAATACCAGCTTCATATATAAAGGCATAAATATGAATATGAGAATAAATCCTACAACCATACTTAATGCAAGTGATTTACCAAACATCCCCATAAAAGGAATCTTTGCTCCATGTGCTGTCGCCTTTTTGTAAGCCATAAATACCATTGCCAATGTAATAATAGGGGTATATATCAAATCAGATATAAGGCTTTCCATACATCTTGTACCAAGCTTACCCGGCTTTAAACCAAGCTTGTTATTTACACCATCTGTTAATTTCTTCATCGGAATTATAAATCCTATTATTAAACTGATAATCGTACTAATGACAAAGCTTATAATCCATCCAATCACATTAAACTTACCTGCTGCGATAAGCCCTGTCAGTGAAAGGAAAAAGCTTAGCGTAACCCCCATAAGTAAACTCATCTCTCTACCAATTTTTTTCATGTTCATTTTAAAAATCCTCCTTATTTTTTCATTGTATTGTTTTTGCTCACAATAGTTTTTGAACGTGGTCTTGTCTGTATATTAATATGCTTTTTTTCTCATTTTAACATCTATTTGTAATTATACCATAGATTCTATAACAAAAGCACAACAAATTTAATTATTGTCATACCACTTAGACAAAAAAGAAGGGAGCTTTCCCCCTTCTTTATCAGATATTAAAAATATGCCATTTAAAAAATCATTAAAACATCTTTTTCATTTACGATTTGCTCAATCCTCTACCTCATACCCCTCAGAGTATTGGTTCTTTATATCTCATATAGCAATGTCGTTTTTTACTCTTCTATCATCTCATTTTCGAGGCTTTTTAATGTCCTGATTATAAAGTAAAACGCTATCGCAAAAGCCAGAATATCTGAAACAGGCATAGAATACAGTACTCCGTTTAATCCAAAGAATCTCGGAAGGATAAGCGCAAATCCAACTCCGAAAACAATCTCTCTCATCATTGATATTATAGTTGATTCCTTTGCCTTTCCAACCGCTTGCAAAAAAATAAATGTTCCTTTATTTACCGTTGCCAGAACCATCATACATAGATATATTCTAAAGGATTTTACTGCAAATTCAGTATAATAAACGCTTTCGTTTGCCGCTCCAAATATACCGATAAGCTGCCTTGGTAAAAGCTCAACTATGAAAAGAGCGATAAGGCCAAGTATCGCTTCATATTTTAGTAATAGAATAAATAGTTGCCTTACTCTGTCACTTCTTCCTGCCCCAACATTATATCCGACTACCGGAATACATCCTGCTGCCATTCCTACAGCAATTGAAATTACTATCTGAAAAAATTTCATTACTATTCCAACTACTGCCATAGGAATCTGTGCATATTCCTTCTGTCCGAATATTTCATCCATAGAACCATATTTTCTAAGCATATTATTGATTGCAGCCATGGCTGCAACAAGTGATATCTGGGAAAGGAGTGATGTAAGTCCAAGTGGAATAAATCTCTTAATAATATTTACATCAAGCCTTAAACTTCTTTTTTCTAACTTTATATAAAAGTCATTTCCCGCACCCGGTTAATTCTTCTTATTTCAGATATTCGGAAAAGAATCTTTGCAGCTTATCAAACGGAATTGCATCTTTACCACCGCCATCATAAAGGTCAGTATGCACCGCATCCGGAATGATCATCAATTCTTTATTGTCCGTATACTTACTGTCCTTGATCATATCTGCATAAGCATCCTTACTGAAATAACAGGAATGAGCCTTCTCCCCGTGAATGATCAGAACAGCGCTGCGAATCTCATTGGAATATTTCAAAATAGGTTGATTCATAAAGGACTCGCACCCTATCACATTCCATCCGCCATTGGAGTTAAGGGAACGGGCGTGATAGCCGCGGTCAGTCTTGTAGTAATCATGATAGTCTGCAATGAAGAATGGTGCATCCTTAGGAACTACCTCTACCACACCTCCGCCAAGCTTATATTCGTCTGCCTTGAGATCTTCCAAACGCTGCGCACACATGGCTTTCTTCTTCTCGTAGCGGGCTTCTTCACTATCCTCAGAATCAAAATATCCGTTGGCATTTACCCTTGTCATGTCATACATCGTGGATGCAACTGTTGCCTTGATTCTTGTATCAAGAGCTGCCGTATTGATTGCCATACCACCCCAGCCACAGATGCCAATGATACCGATACGTTCCGGATCAACCTTATCATTTAGGGACAGGAAATCCACCGCCGCCATGAAGTCCTCGGTATTGATATC
>CADCDW010000112.1 GCA_902800325.1 uncultured Lachnospiraceae bacterium | reverse complement strand
ACAGTATTCTTATCATATTCGGACAATACTTTTGAATACATATTCATCAACCTCTCTGTGTTAAGACACATTTCATATATGTCACCATACAAATCACTGAAGTATGGTCTGTAGCGCAATAATAGTTTGATTAATTCAGGCTCATCCATGCTTAAAAACATAAGCCATTCTTCAAGTCTGTTATGTAACAGTTCGTCACCGGATAAGTTATCACCGCACGAAGACAAGGCATCACCATCTGAATGGTTACGGCTTTCCTCAATCCTATTTTGCAGTATATCCCTAAAGTTGTCAAGCGATATAAAGATGAAATTTTGCAAAAGATTGACCTTGACTCCTGTGTCAAAAACCGTTTTTGATTTATGTATATAATCCTCCCTGGCTTCTCTTAACTCTTTTGGACTTTGTTCAAATATTACTACAGTATATACAGGCATTATATCCCTGTAGCTAAAATGCTTCTTGTGCTTATCACGCATACGCTTGTATTCACGAAGTAGTAAATCCGCCGAATAGCAGGATACCCTTGCACCGGGAAATGTATAGCCGATTTTTTGTATTTCGACATTTACCAGACTGCCGTTTTCAAGGCGTACAAGAATATCTGTTAAAAGTAAGTTGTTTTCAGACGATATTCGTGCGCCTTCGTTTGGAAGAACAGATACAATCTCGACCTTTTCTCCCATGATTGATGAAAGCAGGTCGTCTAATCTTGATTTATCGTACTCGACGTTAAATATCTCCTTGAAATAAGCATCGTAGCATATTTTTAGACCGCGTTCCCCTGTGCAGTAATCGAGAAATCGCTCCTGTTGCTCCGTATTCCATGTATCATAAATAGATTTAAGATTAGAATTTGAACTAATTTCACTTACAACGACTTCCCTATCTCTAATCATAGGGAAATGCTTTTTTAAAATTGACATATGATCACGCTCCTCATTATGTTTGTTTGTATTAATGAGTGAGGTGTTAAGGGTTGGGTAAAAAAATTAAAGTATTGGTGAAATGTAAAAGAGATGATAAAAAAATACTATCATTAAAAAAACAACTAATCAAGCGTATTTTTGGCACACATGTATCCGAAAGTTTACATCAGGGCTCGCAAAGCAAGAAATAATGCGGTGAAAAAGAAATATAAAAAATCAATTTTTTTATGAAAAGGGAAAGAAAAAACAAGATTAAAAAAGTTAAAAAAATGGTAAAAAAGAAGAGCTTATACAAACATAAATAACTGTTGACAAATATACGGAAATTTAAGATAATTTTTAAACAAAGACATCAGAGGAGAATGTTGTTTCAAGGGGTTATAAGGCAAACTGTAAAATCCTTCAAGACTCTTGAAGGCTTTGTGTTTAAGGGGGATTAAGATGAAAAAATTAAGCAAAAAACTTATAGTAAGTCTATTATTTTTATCGGTATTATTTTCGAATATACCGTTTATTGAAGTTCGCGCTTCAACTAAAATCAGTGAAATAAGAATTTCAAGCAGTACTACAAGTGTTAGTGCAGGAGTTTTGCCGGATTATACAGTGTCAACTACAACTGAGCATATTACAGTATCTCCATCTTATCCTAATGGATGGGTTAAATCAGATGAAATTAGTACTTGGAGTGGATTCGGTTCTGAAACACCAACTGCAGTTGATGATGGGAAAACACATTATGCTTTGGATATTGCTGTTGATGTTGAAACTGGATATGAATTAGATCAAAATGCAACAATTTATTTTAATGGTGTTGATGTAACTAAAAGAGGTTATACTGTAATTGATTCAATACATGACTGGGGTGGATATGTTTCTATTGATTTAGGTACGGTAAGCGGCTCTTTTGACGCACCTGTAAGAGTTGAGTATTTTTATGATTTAGGCATTACGTATGTTCAAAGATGGAGTAAAATAGAAAGACCGGATGATCCTTCTTCTACACCTGATACTGTCTTTGCCGGATGGTATACTAGTATCTTTAAAAATACATATTTTGATTTTGAAAATACAATTATTACACAACGAACAGATATTTATGCTGATTTTTGGTTAAAAGATAATGGAACACAATATGCGGTATCATTTATGTCTGGAAATAAAACATTAAGTGCAGTTAAAGTTAATTATGGTGAAAAAGTAACTAGGCCAACAACAGATCCTGTAAAAGTAGGATATATATTTGATAATTGGTATGCAGATAGTTCTTTTACTACACCATTTGATTTTAATAGTCCAATTAACGAATATACAGTGGTTTATGCAAAATTTCTTTC
This sequence comes from uncultured Lachnospiraceae bacterium, assembly GCA_902800325.1. Lineage (GTDB taxonomy): Bacteria > Bacillota > Clostridia > Lachnospirales > Lachnospiraceae > Coprococcus_C. Next base: position 3,206 of record CADCDW010000112.1, on the reverse strand, counting down.
AGATTCAATTGCACCGTCTGTATATACAATAGAATCCGGCGATGGACAGTCATTTACTCTTGGAGGTGCTAACGATATAGTAATTAAAGCAAGCGGAGATTTAGCAAAATTAACCGCAATAAAGGTAGATGGAACAACGTTGGCAGGTAGTAATTATAAAACTGAAAGTGGAAATACAGTTTTAACATTATTAAACAGTTATTTAAATACATTGAGTGTTGGCAATCATACAGTAACATTTGTATATAATGATGGTTCTGTAGAGGCTGCATTAAAAGTGCTGGCAGCACAAAATCAATCTAAAGATGAAACCGGCCCAACGGTTCAGACTGCTGATATGTACCGTCTTTACAATCCAAACAGCGGAGAACATTTTTATACTGCAAATATTGCTGAAAAAGATAATCTCGTTGGTCTGGGCTGGATATATGAAGGTATAGGCTGGAAGGCACCAAAAGAATCCAATACACCTGTATACAGACTTTATAATCCAAATGCCGGAGACCATCATTATACAATGGATGCCGGGGAAAAAGACCACCTTGTAAGTGTAGGCTGGAATTATGAGGGTATAGGCTGGTATTCGGATGATGCCAAAACAGTACCGTTATACAGACAGTATAATCCCAATGCAATAGCAGGAAGCCATAATTATACAACCAATAAGGCTGAAAATGATTATCTGGCAAGTGTAGGCTGGGATGCAGAAGGTATCGGCTGGTACGGTGTGAAGTAATATAGATAAATAATATTTTATTAAAGAAAAAAATTGAGTATGTGAAATCGCATACTCAATCTTTTTAGATGGAGACAAAGAACATTTTTCTGCCTCAGAACGTCACATGTCTCCTTCCATATCTCCATCAGGAAGTCTGATAATAAGACTTCTTGATGGCTCTTTATTTCATATATAAATAAAACTATAGAAAATGTTGAAATAATGCAAAAAATAAGGTATAATTATTAATTATTTGTGCAGTTGGACGGAGGACTATGAATAATAACGAACACCAGGTCTTAAAAATGCTTTTTCTTATAACTCAGATTGGCATAACCATGCTGGTTACAATCTTTTTAAGTATGGGTATTGGCTATCTTATAGATAAGTATTTTGGGACGAAATTTATGGTATGGTTTATCGTTCTTGGGGTTTGTGCGGGATTTCGTTCAGTTGCAATAGTTATTAAAAGATTTATAGGTAATGATAATGGAAAGTCGTAAAGTTTTAATGGAACTATATGCCGGTATATTTCTTTGTACGATAGCGGGACTTATACTTGGTGTGGTTCTTGGAATTATATGTGGAGGATATGCATGGTGGTTTATACCCGGGCTTATAGCCGGTGCCTTCACAGCCTGCTATCAGGCATATCATATTTACCAGAGTCTTGACAGGGCGTTAGGAAGCCGGGATGGTGAGAAAGCCAACAATTATATGACACTTCAAAGCTTGCTCAGATATGCAATCAGTGCAGCGGTATTGATAGTCGCAGTGTTAATTTGCTGGCAGGCCTTTGTCGGTGCAGCTGTCGGACTTGCATTTTTAAAATTTTCAGGATATATGAATCCTTTGGTAAGAAAGCTTATGGGTCATACCGGGGAAAGAAAAGATTTTAATCAGCTTATGATGGAAAACTCGGAAAAAAGCCTCGGTAAAAAATCATCGGAGAAAGCTCAAAGCAAGGTTATAAAACCGGATGATTCGGAAGATGAAAATGATAATCAGTACGAAGATTCAGAAGATGATGAATTTGAGTATACATTTAAGCCCATAGAAATGAAAAATTATAAGGATGAATAATTAACGATTGTCAGAGCCTACAGGCTCTCTCGATAAACAGGCGGTTATCTGACAAAGATACTGCTTTAAAATAAAAGAAGGAGGGTGAACATATGCACAATGGTTTAGCCATTGGAGTTGGCAGGATACCTATACGAAATGAAGCGGATTTCTTCATTCATGAACTGGTTCCGGTTAAGTTCTTTGGCTCGACGGTTTACATCACCACTACCCATGTGTGTGCGGCGATTATAATTGTGACGATTATGATTCTGGCTGTATGTGCGAGAAACAGCGTGCTTAAGCATCAGGATAATCCGACGAAGTTTTCTGCCGGTGTTGAGATTGCCATAGAGACATTGCTCAAGTTCGTGCATGGCAGTATGGGTGAAGCAGGTAAACACTACATTAACTACATTGGTGCCATATTTATCTATATATTCCTTTCGAATATATCCGGTTTGTTTGGTTTAAGACCGCCGACAGCCGACTATGGTACTACATTGTGCCTTGCACTTATTACCTTTGTAATGATTCAGTACGCTGCAATCAGATACAAAAAGTGGGGTGCATTTACGGATTTGTTCCAGCCGGTGTTCTTTTTCTTCCCTATGAACGTTATCAGTGAGTTTGCTACACCGCTTTCACTCTCGCTTCGTTTGTTTGGAAACATCTTAGCCGGTACAGTAATGATGTCTTTATACTATGGTCTTATACCTGTATTGTTCAGGTTCGGAATACCGGCCTTTTTGCACATTTACTTAGACTTGTTCTCAGGTGCGATTCAGGCTTACGTATTTACAATGCTTACGATGACATTTGTTTTCGATAAGAGAAATGTAGAATAAAAAATGGAGGATTAAAAAATGAGTATTAACGTTGAAGGATTAGTTCATGCATTTTCTGCACTTGGCGCAGGTATTGCTGTTTGTTCAGGTATTGGTACCGGTATCGGTCAGGGTAACGCAGCAGGTATGGGTGCTCAGGCAGTAGGACGTAACCCGGGTTGCAAGGGTGATATCATGTCAACCATGCTTCTTGGACAGGCAGTTGCAGAGACAACAGGTCTTTACGGACTCGTAGTTGCATTGCTTCTTATGTTCGTTAAGCCTTTCGATAAGTAGGAGGATAAAAAGTGACATTTATGGTAAATGAAAATGTTGCTCTTCTCTCAGGTCGTATCTTTGGACTGGACAGTCAGTTGTTATTTGATGTGTTGATACAGGGATGTGCAGTATTCCTTCTCTTTATCTTCCTTTCATATATACTTATAAATCCTGTCCGCAAGGTACTTGAAAATCGTCAGGAAAAGGTTAAAAATGATTTGGAAAGCGCAGCTAAAGACAGGGAAGACGCAGCTAAACTTAAAACAGAATATGATGCGAAGCTTCAAAATGCAGATGCTGAGGCTAATGAAATCTTGAGT
>CADCDW010000111.1 GCA_902800325.1 uncultured Lachnospiraceae bacterium | reverse complement strand
AAAAGTTTATAAATCCCGGAACTCTTAAAACGTTGGTCTTAATTTGTTCCTGTCTTTACTGTTTTGTGTTTCTGTTCTGAAACTTAATAAAGGATTTTTAAAATCCTCCGAAAAAATCTTTTTTAAAAGAATCTTCGGGGTTAACATGTTATTAATTTTTCAAAGGTTCGTTGCTGTCTGTCTCAGCGACAGCTTTTATAATATATCACAGTGGTTTTCGAATGTCAACACCTAATTTTATTTTTTTTGACAGTTTTTTTAATTCACTTTTTTACAAGCCAAAAAGCACGCAAATACGTGCTTTTTCCTATTTGTACAATATGTGATAAATGTATATTTATACCTTGTTTTGTTATAGTAAAAACAAAAACTTGTGTCTTTACATCATATTAATTTTTTTATTTAACCACTGCTCTTTAGTCATAATACTTACATGACCTGTTCGTTTTTCATGCATAAGCGGCACATCTAAATTTTCGGTTGTCCACTTGTATTCAAATCCACATTTTTCCTGAACTCGTTTTGATTTTATATTTCCATCATAATATCCACACCAGACAGCAGTCATTCCACAATCAACAAACGCATGTCTAAGCATTTCCTCTACAGCCTCCGGAACTATCCCTTGTCCCCAAAACGGTTTACCAAGCCAGTATCCTAATTCGCATTCATCATCTTTGTCAGTCATGTCAGTGTGACCATTAAGCTTTAACTCTATTGCACCTATCGCCTTTGCATCCGTTTTCATACATATGGCATATGCCTCTTTTCCATTGAAAACATTTCTTATAACGTCAAGGCTCTCCTCCACGCTATTGTGTGCAGGCCATCCCGCTATAGGGCCCACATCAGGGTCACTGGCATACTTAAACAAATCTTCCGCATCATTATCATTCCATCTGCGCAGTATAAGTCTGTCAGTCAAAATAACTTTTTCTTCATTATATACAGGCATTTCATCTTCAAACGGCCCACGTACATGCTCTTTCATATCTTCAGTACACGCTCCGTATAATTTGAAATTTGCCCTTGCCATAACAAGCGAAACCTTATTGGCACCACCCGGCATATTCTCATCTATTATTGGTTCGTCCTCCCAAAAACATACCGGACATATATCATAATTTCCTTTTGGTTCTTCATCAAATGTATAATAACCACAACATGGACATTTATATTTCATATATTTACTCCTAAAAAATGCAATACATCCAAACTGCAAATAAATTTATTTTAAATCTTAAAATCAATTTCTCCGAGATGCAAAAAATCCTCCACCGATGCTATAATGTTTTTTCTTTCCGCCAAACACATGCTATTACTGTCTCCGGTAATTGCTATTATATGTTTTATTCCTGCCCTTTCGGCTGCCATAACACCCGACTCACTGTCTTCAAATACAACTATCTTTTCTACAGGCATATCAAGTTTTTTAATCGCAGCAAGATAAAGATCAGGATGTGGTTTTAACGGAATATTGCCTATGCCTATAACAATTTCCTCCCATTTGAACCATCTTTCAAGATTGTATCTTTCAAAATAATAATTCATATTTTCAAGATTGGCAGTTGTTGCTATAGTACGCTTAACCTTGGCCAGACTTAAATAATTAAGGAACTCTTCAAGTCCCGGCGCAAGGCCTACATCAGACTTGGCAAGCATGATTCTATAGATCCTTTCCTTTTCTTCTGAAAGCTGATTCACCATATTGTCATTAAGCTCATAACCAAGAAAGTGTTCAAGTATATCTTTTGCGGTTTTTCCTATTATATAATCTTTGACCTCATCGACAGAAACATTTCTTGACGTAAGTTCCTCTATATAAGTCTTCCATGCCTCATCATGAAATTTTCCGTCAAATATACATGTTCCATTGAAATCAAAGATAACAGCTATGTCTTTATTCATATTTTATCTACCTTAAAAGCATATCTAATATTTTTTCATAAAATAACCTATAACAAACCAAGTGCTTCTGTAAGCGATGATACGCACTTAATATTTATATCAAGCTTTTCCATATTCTTATCATAATTAGACTTAGGTATTATACAGGTATCAAATCCCAGCTTATCAGCTTCCTTTACTCTCTGCATAATATTAGTAACACCTCTTATCTCACCCGCAAGGCCTATCTCTCCTATAATCATGGTTTTATCACCAACAGGCTTATTATTAAGACTTGAACATATAGCTGCCGCTATACCTAGGTCTATAGCAGGATCATTGACACGCATACCGCCCGCTATACTCACATATGCATCATATCCCCACAGATCAAGTCCTGCTCTTTTCTCAAGAACAGCCATAATAAGATTTACTCTGTTAAAATCAACACCTACAGAGGTACGTCTCGGCATATTAAAATTAGTCTTACAAACAAGTGCCTGAAGCTCTACAAGAATTGTTCTAGTGCCTTCTATAGAAGAAACTACAACCGAACCAGGCACTCCTATCGGTCTTCCGTTAAGCATAACAGATGAGGGATTATCAACCTCTATCAGACCGGCATCTGTCATATTAAATACTCCTATTTCGTTCGTAGAGCCAAATCTGTTTTTTACACCACGCAGTATTCTAAAACCATTGACCTTCAAAATATAAAACGGAATCAACCATATGTTCCAAAGTTCTCGGACCTGCTACGGTACCTTCTTTTGTTACGTGTCCAACTATAAATATAGCTACATTATTTTGTTTGGCAAGTTGCATAAGACGCGATGTAACCTCTCTTACCTGTGTAACCGTTCCCGGTGCCGAACCAACCTCATCGACAACCATGGTCTGAATTGAATCTATAACAACAACCTCGGCATTGCTTTTTTGAATAGCCGAAGATATATTATCCATATCATTGTCGCACAAAAGCATCATATCCTTATCAAATGTGCCTATTCTCCCTGCACGCATCTTTATCTGAGAAAGCGATTCCTCTCCTGAAACATAGAGTACTTCAACATCCTTATCTACTAATTTTTTACACATTTGAAGGAGTATAGTTGATTTACCTATACCGGGATCACCACCTACCAAAACCAATGAACCCTTAACTATACCTCCACCAAGTACTCTGTCCAATTCTCCTATATCTGTTTTTATACGACTTTCATCTGCAGTAGTTACCTTTAAAATGCTTGTAGGTGCTACAAGCGTCTTCTTAACAGAAGATGATTTAGCACCTACAGTAATTTTTTCTTCAACAAATGTATTCCACTGCCGGCATCCCGGACACTGGCCTAACCACTTAGCAGATTCATAGCCGCATTCCTTACAGAAAAAAACCTGTTTTTCCTTTGCCACTACATCTACTCCCTTACATATTAATATAGAAATATAGGATTACATCTTTTCAATCTTGACATTTACAAGCTTGCCCGGTTCGAGCTCTACACTTAAATTAAGTTTGCCACCAAGGTTTGTCTTCATCTTTCCAACATATATATTGTCTATATGTATCTTGTAATCCTTTTCTGCCTCAAGTTCAAGTGTAACCTGAGAATCTTCAGTTCCTTCTACATCTAAAATTACTTCCTTATCGGTCGCCCTGAAATTGTGAACCACTGTTCCCGGAACAGACTCATATACAAATGTACCATTTTTTTCAAGCTTTGTAATCTCCCTGAAAGTCTTAATTTTATAGATATCTCCATTATAATTAAAACCATCTTTTTTAGTCTTTGATGCAAGAGCATAATTTCCAAAGCTTAATGCACCTGTCTCTTCTTCACGTATTAACTCCTCAATTACTGCCATCTTTTTTCCTCCATTTGTGTATTATATTATTATCCTGAAATGTATTTTTTTCTTCTTACATAATGCACAACTTAATTATACAATATAAAAGTTTTTTTTACCACAAAATTATTATTAATTTTGTATGAAGTTTTTGACATCTTTTAAGACATCGGGAAGAAAACTATTTTTTGACCGTAAAAGTTACATTATTATCTTTCACCCCTATACTTACCTTATCTCCCTGCTTGACATTTCCTTTAAGAATTTCTTCGGCAAGCTTATCTTCAATCTCATTTTGAATAGTTCTTTTAATAGGCCTTGCTCCGAACTTCTTATCATATCCCTTATCAAAGATAAAGTTTTTGATACTATCGCCATAAGTAAGAGTAATATCCATCTGCTTCTTTACTCTGTTTTTCAGTTCCTTAAGCATAAGCGCACTTATAGACTTGATATTGTCCTTATTAAGTGTCCTGAATACAATTATGTCATCGATACGATTGAGGAACTCCGGTCTGAATATCTGCTTTATCTCATCCATGACGCTCTTTTTCATATCATTATGATCCTTTTCGGCATCGTTTCCTCCGCCGAAGCCAAGAGTTTTCGGATCTATTATTCTTTGTGCACCCGCATTACTTGTCATAATGATGATGGTATTCTTAAAATCTACTTTTCTTCCTTGTGAATCAGTTATATGACCGTCATCAAGCACCTGAAGCAGTATATTAAACACATCCGGATGTGCTTTTTCTATCTCATCAAACAATATGACAGAGTATGGATTTTTTCGCACGTTTTCACTAAGCTGTCCTCCCTCATCAAATCCCACATATCCCGGAGGTGAACCTATTATCTTAGATACGCTATGTTTTTCCATATATTCTGACATATCGACTCTGATAAGGGATTTTTCATCGCCAAAAACAGCTTCCGCCAGGGCTTTTGAAAGTTCAGTCTTACCTACACCTGTAGGTCCCAAAAATAAAAATGAACCGATAGGTCTCTTAGGATCTTTTAGGCCGACTCTTCCTCTTCTTATGGCCTTTGCTACCGCATCAACCGCTTCTTCCTGAGCAACTACCCTTTTATGAAGTGTATCTTCAAGCTTGAGTAATCTTACTGACTCGGTTTCAGTTATCTTGCTCACAGGAACCTTAGTCCAAACTGAAACAACATCAGCTATGTCATCCCCGGTTATCTCCAGCTTTTCCGCTTCTTTATTGTGATTTGCAATTTGGGTTTTTTCAATCTTTTTTCTGTTTTTTTCTATATCTTTTTTAACTGCAGATGCTTTTTCAAAATCACCTTCAGTAAGAGCATCTTCCAACTCTTCTTCAAGTTCTTTTATACGTTCTTCCATATTGATAGTTGACTTGCTTTTTGTATAAAGGCCAAGTTTCTTTCTTGAAGAAGCCTCGTCTATAAGATCAATCGCCTTATCGGGAAGAAATCTGTCATTTATATATCTTACCGAATACTCTGTAGCAGCTTTTATGGCATCGTCAGATATTACAACTCCATGATGTTCTTCATATTTATGCTTTAAGCCTGTCAGTATTTCTTCGGTTTCATAAGCCGTAGGTTCTTCTACATATACCGGTTGAAATCTTCTTTCAAGAGCTGCATCCTTTTCAACATATTTTCTATACTCTGTTCTTGTGGTGGCACCTATCAACTGAACCTCACCACGCGAAAGAGCCGGTTTTAGAATATTAGAAGCATCAAGTGCCCCCTCAGCACCTCCGGCACCGATTATAGTATGAAGCTCATCAACAAAAAGAATAACATCCCCTGCTGCTTTTACCTCATTTATTACTTTTTTAATTCTTTCCTCAAACTCACCACGATACTTAGAACCCGCAACCATACTTGACAAATCAAGATTTATAATCTTCTTTTCAGCAAGAATCTCCGGAACATTTTCCTGGGCTATAAGTTGAGCCAAACCTTCAACTATAGCCGTTTTTCCAACTCCGGGCTCACCCACAAGACATGGATTATTTTTCATTCTCCTGCAAAGAATCTGCATAACTCTTTCAATTTCTGAATTTCTTCCGATAACAGGATCAACATTTTTTTCTCTTGCTTCCTTTGTTAAATCTTTACTGAACTGGTCAAGTGTAGGTGTCGCTGATGATGTTTTCTTCTTACCTGAAGGATTCTTAACTGAAGAATATTCTTTCTTGGCCGCCTGAGGATCTTTTCCCATAGAAACCAAAACATCTATAAATATCTTCTGAACATTTACAGACATAGAATCCAGAAGCTTATATGCTATGGAATCAGGCGTTTTTATAATAGCAATTATAAGCTGTTCAGTTCCGACTTCATTACATTTTTGTCTTATAGCTTCATCATATGCCACATCCAGCACTTGTTTAAGCTTGCCTGAATATAAGGTATCCTTTGCTTTTCCCTTCCCAAACTCCTTTATCTTATTAAGGTATTCTTTTACAACCTTTTCATCAGCGCCATTTTCGGCAAGCACCTTATAGGCTGTACCCGATGGATAAGTTATAAGCGCATATAAAAGATGCTCTGTACCTATAAATTTATGTTTCATATTTCCTGCTGTCTCAGCAGCTACATCCAATACCTCCTGAGCCTGCAATGTATCTCCTGTCTTCATTGTTTACCTCCGTCGTTGCCAAATCTTTCAAACTCCTTAAACATATCAGAAATAATCTGATGCATTTCTTCTGCACTTATCTGTTTGCAGACCGCTTCTGCAACCATCATACGCATATTGCAATTTATCACTTCAAGGTGTTTTGGTTTGGAATCAAGTGATATACATACAACTGCCCCCTTACGTCTGTCCAGTTTTAAATAACCGTCCTCTCTCAAAAGTGCATATGCTTTATTGACTGTATGCATATTAACCCCGAGTTCATCAGCCAGTTGCCTTACAGACGGAAGGGATTCGCCATCCTTAATTTCCTCCTGGGCTATACCCATTATTATTTGATTTCTTAGCTGCATATATATTGCTTCATCGCTGTTAAAATCAATTTTAATAAACATTCTGTATCTCCGTTTTAAACTACGATTAACATATTTTTCTTTCTGTCATATCGCATGCGCCATATGATTTAAATCTACTGCTCGTCTATAGCTTTTCCAATGTCGTTTCTCATATACTTATTTTCAAAGTTTATCCATTTTGTAGCCTCGTATGCATTGGCTCTTGCCTTGTGTAAATCTTCACCTTTTGCCGTTACACCAAGTACTCGTCCGCCATTTGTTACTATTCCTTTATCGGTTGCCTTGGTACCTGCATGAAAAACGTAATAGCCTTCTTTATCATCAAATGTATCAAGACCGCTTATAACAAACCCTTTATCATAATGCTCCGGATAACCGTCTGAAGCAAGTATTACACACACTGCCGCATTATCCTCAAACTGTAAATCCACTTCATCAAGCTTTCCGTCTATACAGGCTTCCATAACCTCTATGATGTCATTTTTCATTCTGGGAAGAACAACCTGAGCCTCCGGATCACCAAATCTTGCATTATATTCAAGTACCTTAGGTCCATCTTCCGTAAGCATAAGACCACAGAAAAGAATCCCTTTAAAATCTCTGCCTTCAGCCTTCATGGCATCCATAGTCGGCTGATATATCTTCTCTTTACAGAATTTATCAATATCCTCTGTATAAAACGGGCTTGGTGAAAATGTACCCATGCCGCCTGTATTAAGTCCTTTATCTCCATCCTTTGCTCTCTTATGATCCTGAGCGGAGGTCATAGGCTTTATATGTGTTCCGTCACAGAAACAGAGAACAGAAACCTCTCTTCCTGTCATAAACTCCTCTATAACTATTTTATCACCTGCTGTACCAAACTGTTTATCAAGCATAAGAGTCTTTACTCCTGCTTTTGCTTCATCGAGATTATTACAGATAAGAACTCCCTTACCGAGAGCAAGTCCGTCAGCCTTAAGTACTATAGGCATCTTTGCTGTTTCAAGGTATGAAAGTGCAGCTTTGGCATTATCAAAAACTTCGTATGCTGCAGATGGTATATTATACTTTTTCATCAAATCCTTTGAAAATGCCTTTGAGCCTTCTATAATAGCTGCATTTTTAGCCGGACCAAATACTCTTAGACCGGCTTTTGTAAATGCATCTGCCACTCCTGCCACAAGCGGATCATCCGGTCCTATGATTGTTAAATCAATCTCATTTTCCTTTGCAAATTCAACAAGCTTTTCCGCATCCATAACAGATATGTCTACACACTCCGCAACATTTGCTATACCGGCATTTCCCGGTGCTGCATAAAGCTTATCAACATGCTTGCTTTCACTACATTTAACTGCTATGGCGTGTTCTCTTCCGCCACCGCCAACTATAAGTACTTTCATAATCTTACTCCTTCTAATCATAGCTATTTCATAACTTTTTTATAAATTATAAAATTGAACGTCATTTTTCTGATAATGTAATCATTTTATTTATTATTTTTAATTATTATTGATTATTTGCTATCATATTAATC
>CADCDW010000110.1 GCA_902800325.1 uncultured Lachnospiraceae bacterium | reverse complement strand
ATCCGCAGGCTGTTAAAAGCTCTATATCTTTTTCGCTGAGATTGAGCCAGTGTCCGAAGATATTGCATATAAGGGATACATTTAATGAATGATTAAATGTTGAGTCGTCGTAATTTTTAAGTGTGGAGAGCATAGTAAATATACTTAGAGGCGAATTGGTCGATTTGACTATCTCTAAAGTGTTTTCAAGCATATCATCTACATCTATAGGTGCGTTTTTATAAACTACATCATTTATCTTATCACTTAGATTTTCAATATTGTTATCATAAGCTTTTTTAAACATCTGATACTGCTTGGTCGTAGTATCTACAGATTTGGATATATTTACAAAATCACCGGTAAGCAAGAGTTTGTTTTCTGATTCTTCAGGTTTCTTTGAAACGATTTCTTCACCTGTTATCTCTACTGTCAGTACATTATTATTGATAATCCTTGTAATTAGGTTTTTTGTAAGAATAGTGTTTTTTGGTACAACAAGATAACCCTGATCTGTATATGTATCAGCTCCGGTTACCATACCTTCTCTTAAATCCGATGCAAATAATGTCTTCATACTAATCCGTCTCCATTTCGAACCGATGTTATAACCCCAAAAAATATCTAACATAGTGCTTATGCATTTTATATATAAGATAATTATACAAGATATATAATATAATTTCAATTTAATTCTAATTTATATTTTACAAAAATATACTGTTAATATAAGATTTGTGGAGTTATATATATGAAAAAATGTCTTGCATATATATTTACATTAATAATTATTGTTACAAATTGTGCCAATTATCATATCAATGTTTACGCTACAGAAGGTAGTTTGTCTCTATATGCACTTTCAGCTGTTTTGATAGACGGAGATACCGGGAGAGTATTATACGGAAAGGATGAAAATACTTGTCGGGCGATGGCCAGTACCACAAAAATTATGACCTTAATAGTTGCTTTGGAATATGGCGATATGAATGATATAGTTGACGTAAGCTCATATGCTTCCAAGATGCCGGATGTGCAGCTTGGTATAAATGAGGGTGAGCAGTACCGGCTTGAGGATTTGATATATTCCATGATGCTTGAAAGTCATAATGATTCTGCTGTTGCGATAGCAGAGCATATCGGCGGTGATGTGGCAGGATTTGCCGGTATGATGAATCAAAAAGCAGTTGAGCTTGGACTTTCCGATACATATTTTATAACACCAAACGGACTTGATGCTTCAGATGAAAAAAATTCGCATCATACTACGGCAAAGGAACTGGCGCTTATAATGAAGTACTGTATAAAAGATTCGCCAAAACATGAAGAATTTATAAATATATGTCAGACAAAAAGTCATACATTTACAGATTATAGTGGAAAAAGAAATTTTACCGTCAACAATAAAAACGCATTTTTAGATATGATGCAGGGAGTTGTAGCCGGAAAAACAGGATTTACGTCGGACGCAGGTTATTGCTACGTATGTGCGGTTGCAAGGGATGATAAAACATATATAGTCGCATTACTTGGCTGTGGCTGGCCGGGAAATAAGACATATAAATGGCAGGATACTAAAAAGCTTATTAATTACGGATTAGAAACCTTTGAAAAAAGGTACATTTTTGACAGAAGTTATCCGCTTCCTTCTGTTAAAGTAAATGATGGTATAGATTGTGATGAAGTTGATTTTTACATAGATGATGAATACAGCATGCTTTTATCAGATAATGATTCTATAAGCTATGAAGTGAGTCTGCCGGAAAGCTTTAATGCACCACTAAAAAAGGGGGATATAGGCGGGAGCATAATTATATATATAAATGACGAGCCTGTAAAAAGCTTTAATATATATATAGGTGAGGATGTAGATAAGGTAAATTATAAGTATTATTTTAACAGGGTTATATCACATTTTTTAATGTAGGGAATATAATAGAGTATCGTTAGGAGGTATAAGATTTGGATATCAGCAATATATGTGTTATCGGTGATGACAAGAGAATGGATTATGTGGCCGAAGAGCTTTATACACTTGGATTTGACGTGTATAGGGAAGAAAAGAATATCAACAATAAATCCATGATAGTTCTGGCTCCGCCGGCCAACGAAAAGATGACCAGACGTATAATACCTTATCTGGAATACGGTCAGTTTTTATATGCAGGTGCTATGTCAAACCGCCTTAGACATCAGTGCGAGCTTATGCAGATAGATTATGTAGATTATCTTAAGATAGATGAGCTAAACAAAAAAAATGCCATTCTGACAGCAAAGGGCATTATAAAAAATGCCATAGCAGATGGGGCAATTTTTGAAAATTCAATTAATGATTCAACAATATCAGAAAAAAGATGTCTTGTGGCAGGATTTGGATTTTGCGGAAAAGCGATAGCAAAGGCGTTGGCAGATGAAAAAATCAATGCTAAGGTTGATGTACTGGTCAGACGTAAGGAGTTAAGAAATAATATCGAAAAAAACGGTTATAAGTTCATAGACATGAATAATGTCAAAGAATTTAATTTGGAGGATGTTGGTATAGTTTTCAATACGGTTCCGGCGCTTATATTTGATGAAAAACTTTTAAAATGTTTTAAACCGGACACAAAGTTTTATGATATAGCATCAGGTGACGGTGGTATAGATTATGATTATTGTGAGAAACATAAAATCTATGCAAAACAGTACCTTGGCATACCTGGAAAAGAATATCCGTCAGAAGCGGGAAAGGCAATCGCCGAAACAATTATATATGATATCAATCTTAGATAACCTTATTACGCAATAAATAAAAGGGGTTATTAGTATGAAATTATCAGAGTGCAATATAGGATTTGCAATAACCGGATCATTTTGTACTTTTGATAAAATTAAATCACAAATAAAAGTTCTAAAAGATGAAGGTGCAGATATTACACCTGTTTTTTCGTTTAATGCATATAATATGGATACAAGATTTGCTAAAGCAAAAGACTTTATTGACGAGGTTAAGAGCATAACAGGAAAAGAGGGAATGTCCACCATACAGCAGGCTGAAGCGGTCGGACCGCATAAACTTTTTGATGTGCTTGTTATAGCTCCATGTACAGGAAACACAATGGCTAAGCTTGCCAATGGCATAACCGATACGCCTGTACTTATGGCTGCAAAGGCTCATCTTAGAAATAACAGACCATTGGTAATATCAATTTCAACAAATGATGCTCTTGGTATCAATCTTCAAAATATCGGCAAACTTATGGTTATGAAAAATATTTATTTCGTACCGTTTGGTCAGGACGATTATGTCAAAAAACCTAATTCTATGGTCGCTGATGTAACCAAGATAGGGGAAACAGTTGAGGCGGCGATAAATAAAGAACAGATACAGCCGGTAGTTTTGAGATAGAACTAAATATTAAGAAATATAGGTTTGGGACGATTTATACTTTATGTTTATGATATATGCAAAGTATGCATTTAAATCTAAAATATGAAGCCAAATCGTCCTTAAACTATATTATAAATAATAAGACTCTCAGAATGAAAGCAATAACATTAAATGGAGCACTTGAAGCAAAAAACGGAATAACACTTCACACATCGGATTCTGATGAAAGCCGGCTTATAGATATGAAAAAACTAAATACAGATACAGCGGCTACGGTGAACTGATAGGAACCTCAGGAGATATCGAAAACAGCCATATGTATGCAGGTGAATGCTATGATGAGAAAAGCGGATTAAAAAATATAAGTGCACTTTAAATCAAAGTGCACTTATATTTTTTTAGAGTGATAAACTATACTTCTTCATCCAATAATCTATCTGTAAGAGATATGCCACCATCTGCGGGCCTGCCATAAGCTGACCGTACCAAGGTTTGCCGTATTCCTTAGGTGAATCAAGGAATTTATTTACAGCCGGAAGATTAAGATAGGAACGAAGAGGAGATGAAGTATCATTTATAACTTCTTTAAGACGATTAACAAGTATCTCTTCGTATTTTGGATGATAGGTCTTAGGATAAGGATTCTTTGGACGGTTAAGCACCTCATCCGGTAAAAATCCTTTTGAAGCCTGACGGAGAAGATTCTTAGGTATACCGTCTTTTGCTTTCATCTCCCAAGGTATGTTAAATACATAATCAACTATACGGTGGTCTGCAAAAGGAACTCTCGCTTCAAGTCCGCTATGCATCGAGGTTCTGTCCATGCGATCAAGAAGTGTCTGCATAAACCATCTGATATTGAGATAGGAGATACGACGTCTGCTTGTTTCTATTTCATTTTCGGATGGGATTATATCAATTTCTGAAATCGACTTCTCATAGGCATTGGCTATATATTGTTCCATATGAAGAACGGCTGCAAACTCAGGATTAAGCAAAGACTTTCTAAAAGATATATCTCTCATCCAGGGGAAGGTGTTGGCTTTAATCATTTCTTCCTTATGGAACCATGGGTATCCGCCAAATATTTCATCTGCGCATTCACCTGTTAAAGCAACCTTATGATTCTTTGCAACTTCACTGCAAAAATAAAGTAAAGAGGAATCGACATCTGCCATAGTAGGGAGACATCTTGAATCAACCGATGGATATAATAAGTCAGCCAAGGTTTCATATTTACATGAAAGATATATATGATCGGTATGAAGATAATTCTTCATTATATCCACATAAGGTCTGTCTTGTGTCGGCTGGAAGCTGTTTGATTTAAAATGCTTATCATTATCTTCAAAATCAAAGGAGTAAGTAGTAAGAAGTTCGTCATTTTTAAGGTGCTTGGAGCATACAGAACTTACAAGGGAAGAATCAATACCACCTGATAAAAATGTACATATAGGTACGTCGGAAATCATTTGACGCTTTATACTGTCTTCCACAAGAAAAGTTGTCTTTTCTATTGTTTCCTCGTAGTTGTCGGTATGAGGTCTGCTCTCTATCCTATAATACATCTTTTGGCTAAATGTATCCGGAGATATAACGATATATTCCCCCGGCAGAACTTCTTTTATATTTGCAAAAACTCCCTGTCCATAGGTTTTCGCAGGACCGATAGTAAATATCTCATTAAAACCATTGATATCAAGAGCCGGTCGTATACGCGGATATTCAAATAAAGTATCTATGCGGGAAGAAAAAACGGTCGTTTCACCTATTTTAGTATAGTAAAGCGGTTTTATACCAAAATGATCCCTGAAAAGATAAAGCATATTTCTTGTTTCATCATATATCGCTATAGCAAATATACCATTTAGCTTCTTAACAAATCCTGCGCCCCAGTGTATAAATGCATTGGCTATAATCTCTGTATCTGACTTCGTATTAAATACATAGCCAAGACTTATAAGCTCATCCTTTATCTCGGGATGATTATATATTTCACCATTAAAAATAATATGATAGTTTTTACCTTGATTTGTAACCTTCATAGGCTGCCTGCCATCTGCCAAATCTATGATAGAAAGTCTGGTATGTGCAAAGCAGCAGTGCTTTATAATAGCGTAGCCATCATCATCCGGACCACGCATCTTCATGGTTTTTATCATATTGGTAAGAATCTTTATATTAGCTTTCGGATTATCGCTGAAATCCTGTTTTGGATTGAAAAATCCGGCAATTCCACACATAAAAATCCCCACAAACATTTTTAATTATTTTATTATATTCATATTAAAACATATGTGATACGTAGAAGTTTTAAAATAGGTGCATAAAAAACGAACTGTTTGAGAGTAGCGAGTTTTCGATTTTTATGCACCTATAAAGAATTAGAAGATTTGATTTAGTAAATCGTTGATTAGCTATCAGATACACCAGCACAGCGTATCCGTTTTTGTTCTTGAAAGACTAAAGCAGTTCAGCTACTTCAAGAAGAAGTTTTCTGGTTTTATCCCAGCCAAGACATGGGTCTGTGATA
>CADCDW010000109.1 GCA_902800325.1 uncultured Lachnospiraceae bacterium | reverse complement strand
GCTGCAGAAGGTATCCTCACAGTACGTGGTGGTATGACATCACACGCTGCAGTTGTTGCACGTGGTATGGGTGAGTGCTGCGTTTCCGGTTGCGGCGACATCGCTATGGACGAAGCTAACAAGCAGTTCACACTCGCTGGCAAGACATTCAAGGAAGGTGACATCATCTCCCTCGATGGTTCTACAGGTAAGATCTACGATGGCGCTATCGCTCAGGTTGACGCTGATCCTAACAACGGTTACTTCGGCCGCATCATGAAGTGGGCAGACGAGTTCAAGAGACTCGAAGTACGTACAAACGCTGATACACCTAACGATGCTAAGAAGGCCCGTGAGCTTGGAGCTGAAGGTATAGGTCTCTGCCGTACAGAGCACATGTTCTTCGGTGAAGGCAGAATCGACGCATTCCGTGAGATGATCTGCTCCGATACAGTTGAAGAGCGTGAAGCTGCTCTCGCAGTTATCCTTCCCATGCAGCAGTCCGACTTCGAAGCTCTCTATGAGGCACTCGAGGGTCATCCCGTTACGATCAGATTCCTCGACCCGCCGCTTCACGAATTCGTTCCTACAGAAGAAGCAGACATCAAGGCTCTTGCAGATAAGAAGGGTAAGTCTGTTGAAGAGATCAAGACATTGATCTCTTCTCTCCACGAGTTCAACCCTATGATGGGTCACAGAGGATGCCGTCTCGCAGTTACATATCCTGAGATCGCTAAGATGCAGACAAGAGCAGTTATCCGCGCTGCTATCAACGTTAACGCTAAGCATCCCGACTGGAACGTTACACCTGAGATCATGATCCCGCTCGTATGCGAGATCAAGGAGCTCGTAAACGTTAAGAAGGTAGTCGTAGAGGTTGCTGACGAAGAGATCAAGGCTGCAGGCGTAGACATGTCCTACAAGGTAGGTACAATGATCGAGATCCCCAGAGCTGCTCTTACAGCTGACGAGATAGCCAAGGAAGCTGAATTCTTCTGCTTCGGTACAAACGACCTTACACAGATGACATTCGGTTTCTCCAGAGACGACGCAGGCAAGTTCCTCACAGCTTACTATGAGGCAAAGATCTTCGAGTCCGATCCGTTCGCACGTCTCGACCAGAACGGCGTAGGCAAGCTCATGAAGATGGCTATCGAGTCCGGTAAGGCAGTACGTCCTGACCTCCACCTCGGTATCTGCGGCGAGCACGGCGGCGACCCGACATCTGTTGAGTTCTGCGACGAGATCGGTTTGGATTATGTATCCTGCTCACCTTTCCGTGTACCGATCGCTAGACTTGCTGCTGCACAGGCTGCAATCAAGCACAAGGCTAAATAAATAATTAACATTAAGTTATAAGATACGCCCGGAGCGATATGCTTCGGGCATATTTCTATTTCAATTAATCCATTACACAGTGCAGAGTAGGTATATCATCAGTAACTTTGATGAACCGGCTCTCTTGCCGGTTTTGTTTTGTGTGGCCGAAAACCATATTTAGACAATTTCTTCCATTTGTCCTAAATGTGCAATCTGTTACGTCTAACACGAAGCGGTTTATGCTATACTCCACGAAAGAAAATGGTTGATGGCAGCGGAAGGGAGGGCTGTTTTTGAAGATCGATCCGACAGTAAAAAAAGAGACAATATATGTATGTGTTGTTACTCTGATACTCAGCATGCTGATGGAATCGGTATTCCTGATCTTAAGGCAGTGGCATCTTACTGTTCTGTTCGGAAATCTTGTAGGAGCAGGAACAGGCATCCTTAATTTCTTCCTTCTGGGCCTGTCTGTTCAAAAAGCAGTCAAAAAGGAGGAAACGAGGGCAAAAGAGATCCTTCGTGCATCCCATGCCCTGAGATACGCGCTAATGGTTATTCTTGTACTGATAGCCATACTTATCCCGTCCGTATTTAATATGTGGGCTACACTGATATCCCTGCTTTTTGCGACCATCGCTGTCTATACGAGAGCAATATTCAATAAAGATAAGAAAACCGGTACAGCTTCTGCACCGGCTGCTGCAGATAATGCTGATAACGGAGGGGACGGGGAAGAATGAGCATAGTGTTCCTTATTCTCAGCATCCTCTCGATGGCGGCCGCCATAGCCGTTAAGGTTATGTTTGTCCCTGCATCTGACGGTATCGCTATATCGGGTGCACATGTATTCTTTACCATCAAAATGCCGATACAGGATCTCCCGATAACTGAAGCACAGGTCAATTCCTGGTGTGTGATCTTTGCAGTTCTATTCCTGTGCCTTTTTCTTACGACGGGTCTAAAGACACGTAACATATCAATAAGGCAGATGGTCGCAGAATGGATCGTGGAGAAGGTGACAGGTCTTGTAAGGACAAACATGGGAGAATACTTTGAAGGTTTTGCTCCTTTTATAGCCGCGATCTTAGGATTATCAGGTTTTTCGAGTCTCTCATCGCTTTTGGGACTCTTCCCGCCGACATCCGACATCAATATCATCGCCGGCTGGGCAATACTGGTATTCTTCCTAATCACATACTATAAGATGAAGGCCGGCCCCTGGATCTATCTTAAGAGTTTCGGTCAGCCACAGCCTCTCCTGGCTCCTCTTAATATCATCAGTGAGGTTGCCACTCCGATATCCATGGCATTCAGACATTACGGAAATGTCTTATCCGGTTCGATAATTTCGGTGCTCATAGCAGTGGGACTCACCAAATTGTCTAACAGCCTGTTCTCATTCCTGCCGGGAGCACTTGCCGACTTCCCTTATCTGAGGATCGGTATTCCTGCTGTACTGTCGATTTATTTTGATCTGTTCTCAGGATGTCTCCAGGCGTTTATCTTCGCCGTTCTTACCATGCTGTATGTGGCAGGCGGTTTCCCTGCTGAGGAATATGCTGCAAGGAAAAAGAGAAGACAGGAACGCGCTGCAGCCAAAGCAGCATGTTCACAGACCGCTGGAAAGCATGCGGAAAATTAATATATAAACAACATACGGAGGTATTTAAATATGTTGGAACTTGCAATCGGAATCATCTTAGGAGGATGCGCTCTTGGTGCCGGCTGCGCCATGATTGCCGGTATCGGTCCTGGTATCGGAGAGGGACATGCAGTTGCTAAGGCCTGCGAAGCTATCGGCAGACAGCCTGAGTGCAAAGGTGACGTTACTTCAACAATGCTCATGGGATGCGCTGTTGCAGAGACAACGGGTCTTTATGCGCTCGTTATCGCCATCCTCTTGATCTTTGTTGCACCGGGAAGATTCGTGGATCTTCTCATGACTACGATCGGCGGCTGAAACGGAGTCTGACACATGCAGGATCTGGATATTATTTCAGTAAATATCTGGCATATAGTCATCTCGCTCGCCAATCTCGTAATACTCTTCCTTATACTCAAAAAGCTTCTTTTCAAGCCTGTAAATAAGATCGTTGATAAGAGACAGAAAGAAATCGAGTCTGAGTATAAAAAGGCTGAGAAGACGCAGGCTGAGGCTGACTCGATAAAGGCTGAATGGGAAGGTAAGATGGCAACAGCGGAAGCTGAGGCCGATAAGATCATACGTGATGCAGTCGAACGTGCGGACAGCCGTAACGAGGTCATGCTCTATGAGTCCCGTGAGAAAGCTGATCAGATCATCCGTAAGGCAAAGGCCGATATCGAACGTGAGAGGAAAGATGCAAGAGAAACGATCAAGAAAGAGATCGTTGACGTATCTCAGACCCTTTCCGAGCAGATCATCGGACGCGAGATCAACATGGATGACCATCGTGACCTGATAGATAAAGCCATTGATAAGATAGGTGAAGAGCAGTGACTAATGTAGGAAGAGAATATGCGATCGCATTATTCGAAGCCGCCTATGAGGACGGTTCACTGGATGCTGTAAGAGAAGATCTTACAGAGATCAGAAAGCTCCTTAAAAAGGAGCCGGATTACATCTCTTTCCTGATGAATCCGGGAATCCCCAAGGAAGAGAGGCTCGATTCATTATCCGAAGCTTTCGAGGATAATGTCGAAGACCTTCTGTATTCATTCCTTGCGGTAATGGTCACAAATAACCATATAAACGAATTCTTCACTGCTGCGAAAGAATTCGAGGGGATGTATGAAGACTATAAGAAGATCAGTTTTGCCGTTATTACCAGTGCGGTCAAACTGACTGATGAGGAAAAGAGAAAGATCGTAAATTGAGCAATCAGGAATTATTATTCGGGATAACGCAAAAAGATATTTTCAAACAAGAATTAATTCGTCTAAATAGATTAACAGGAAATAAAAATTCAAATCAATCAATGCCTAAAAAAAAGAATACAATAGTTCATTCAAATTCAACAAATCAAATAAATAAATTAGTAAAAGAAAGTTCCAATATATATAACAATAATAACAATAATAATATGAAAGAAAATAATTATAATATAATAAATATAAATGTGAATAATTTAATAATAAATAACAATTCGAAAAATAATAATAATAATAATAATATAAATAAAAATCCAGGAAAAGTTTTCAGTAAAATAGGAAATGATATTATAGATGGAAAAGGACTATTAAATAACGATGTAAAAAGAAATAAAATGAAAGGAATCAAAGAATTCAACAATCAAAAAGGAAGTAATTCCCTTCCGAAAAAACCCCGAGATAAATATGAACCAATGTCCAATATTCAAGGTATTATTAATAATCTCATGGAAGTCTCAAATTCGCCCCCTCCTTTTGACAATTCTTTGCATTTAAATAATATGCCCCAAATTAAAAATGATTTAAATAAAAGTGGCGAAAATATAATATTAGGAAATGAGCCGAATATTATTATTAATAATATTAATACAAAAGAAAATAAATTAAATATGAATTTGGAACAAAAAGTAATCGATGTTCATATTAAATTATGGGAAATATTTATTTTTATGGAATTTCATGCTGATAATAAAATAGGATTGGGGAATCAATTAAAAAAATTATTAAATTTAATTGAAACTGAATTTATAAATAATAATATAACTGGAGAAATATTTAATAATGGTCAATTAAATCATAGCTATTGTAAAATAATTAAAATATTTTTTGTTTTAGCAACTTATATTAAATTTATTTTATCCGACTTTAATTTCGAAATGACAATTAAATCAAATATTAAGAGACTTTTATCAATAATTAATGAAAATTTATTAACTATACTTTATTCCCAAGTTTTTCTTAAAGACAATTTATCAGAAAATAATCTTTGTTCAAAAGTTACCAAAGATTTCAGTGAAATTTATACAAAATTTATAAAATTAAAAAAAATAAAACGAACACATAAAGATCAATTAAATATTTTTTGTAAAAATATTAATAAAAATTTAGAAATATTAATTACAACAATAAAGCAATTTTCGAATAATTTTTTCAAAATTGGATTTTTCAATCCAATTCATACAATATTCATCGATATTTTTAGACTCATAGATAAATATAAAATATTCAACGTTTCTAATATAATAATAAATAATATATTATTTTACTACATTAGAGGAGGATTAAATGACAAATCCCCAACCCCTAAAATCGTATCGATTGGCTCAGTAACAAATAGTCTTGCCGATTTAGGTTTTATTAATGTCCCAGGACCTTATTTAAATAAACTCCCACCAGAACAAGAAAGCACAACTTATACTTTAGTTTTAGATTTAGATGAAACTTTAGTTCATTTTTTTTATACACCATCAGGTGGTATGTTTTTAATAAGACCATTTTGTCTCAAATTTTTGGAAGAAATGTCCCAAAAGTTTGAAATTGTCATTTTCACTGCTGCTTTGAAAAATTATGCTGATTCAATTTTGGACTTACTTGACCCTTATAAAAAATTAATTAAATATAGATTATATCGACAACATGTAACTTTAAGTGGAATTACTTTTTGTAAAGATCTCAGCAAAATTGGAAGGGACTTGGGTAAAACTATCATTGTGGATAATATGGAAGATAATTTTAAATTACAACCAAATAATGGAATACATATATGGACTTGGTTAGATGATATGAAAGATACTCAGCTTGATGATTTAGGAAAAATACTTAAAGATTTAATAAGCCAAAATCCGAGTGATATTAGACCTATTATTAAAAAATTTAAAGATGATATAAATAAAAAAATGCGAAATAATATGAATATTAATCCATTTAAAGGAGTTGATATAACCAAATATTTTAATAATGTCAAGTGAAATTAATTAGATTATAATTTTTTATTTTGTCAATATAATTTTTTATCATTTAGTTTTTTTACTTTTTCATTTATAATAAATATATAAATTATTTTTTATATATTG
>CADCDW010000108.1 GCA_902800325.1 uncultured Lachnospiraceae bacterium | reverse complement strand
ATGAATGTTCATGCACTTTAGCACTTGTTATGAGGTAACTGTTTAAAGAAAAAAGTCTAAAAATCAATGATTTAGGGCTTGAAATTATAGGAAGGAGAGACTGGAGGTTATAGGATATGACAGATGAAAAACTGGAAAAAATATTACAACAGACGCTTATTCCGGAGGTGGCAGATGAGGATATTTATCTATACAGAAAAGTGCGAAAAAGCAGAAAGAAGTTTGTCAAGATATTTGCAGCAGTAGCGGCATGTCTGGCGCTGATTTTAGGAATTAATGCAAGCGGAACTTTTACAATTGGTACAGATAAAGATACAGACCAAACAGTAGCCGAAAATAGTCCGTTTGTTATAACCTGCTATGCAAAAGAATTGGAAAAGGGGGTAAGTGTACCGCTCAAGTTTGCCGGATATGATGAAAATGGCTATGTTATAAACCAAGGAGAAGATGGTGAGAGTGTAGCTTATAATACCGGGATGCGCTTTAAATGTGAAGGCGATAATATTGCCACAGTAACTTACAGTATAAAGGGAGCTGCCTTTTGGATTTGTGAAAAACATGGAAATAGTATAATAACTGATTGTACAGAGTATACAGGGGAATATTTTAATGCTGGTGGTTTTGCGCCGGAAGGCTGCAAGGAAGATGAGACAGATGAAGAAAATTATGATATACGTGAGCTTTCAAGTTATACGTTAGCATATGATAAGCAGGAGTCTGATACATCTATATTTGCTATCAAAGGTATGAAAAAAAATAAGAAAATTGATGAGTTATTTGAATCTGATTTTGTGGATGATAATGTTGAGGGGATTACCAAACTTACTGATGATGTAGTGATAACATGTACAGTGACCTATAATGATGGAACCTCAGAAAGTAAGGAGATTGGTCTTAAAGGGATTAAAGAAACTATAAAAAATGACGGAGAACAGCCATGTGAGGTAGCTGATTTTGCATGTGAGCTTAAATAAGAAGGGAACTGATATAGATGAATAAAAAAACACTAATAAAAGTATGCGCAGTTACATGTGGATTAGGTCTGACACTAGCTGGATGTACATCTTCAAACAATAGTAATGAAATAAACAATACAAAAAAATATAATACAGAAATTAATTCTCAAGATACTGAAAAAACAGGAAGCAAAGAAATAATAAATAAGAAAATTGATGAAAATCTATATATTGATGCAACCTTGCAAATGCCTGAAACACAGTTAAATGAATATAACACTAAATTAAAAGATTTTAATCTGAAGGATATTATGGCATATTTGTATCCGGACATAAAAGAATCAGACTTGGTAAAAGATGATGCCGGAGGGTTTAATTATGACGATTCCTATATTGGTGGAGAAGCAGGTTCAATGAGCTATTCTAAGGATGATGATACATCATATCTGCAGTTACTTTGTGGATATGCAGATGAAAAAAAGCTTGCAGAAACTAAGGAGCTACAGTTTGAATCAATAACCGAGGCAAGGGCACAGGTAAAAGAACTGACTGATAAAATGGGAATACCGGGCGAGCTTGGTAAAGAGAATATTACGGCATTTAATAGTGCTGATTTAAACAATATACAAAGTAATATGGAGCAGGATTCTGATTATAAAGACCTTCTAAGTGCAAAAAAACAGCAGAGTAGGACATTTGGGACAGATACAGAAATCTATTGTTTTACATATGGAATAAAGATAGACGGTCTGCAGGTGTATGCAAATGATGATCCGATATTGCAGCAGACAAGAGATGTGCTGATTGCACAGCCTGTAAACATTGAGGTTATGATATCAAATAGAGGAATAGAATCAGTTTTTGTATCAGGAATTATGGATGAGCCTGATGTGTGTAATGCAAATGTTGATATTATCGGAGAAAAGGAAATTACAGAGGCTTTAAATAAGAAATTCGGAGACGTGATACTTACGGATGAATATAAAGCTACTAATATATGGATGGAATATTTCCCGCTTTTGCAGAATGATTCATTTACGGATATAAAACTTATTCCTGTATGGTGTCTTGATTTTGAAGTAAATGGAAATGGCGCTGAAGATGGTCGATATACAATTAGAATAAATGCAATTACGGGAGATGAAATAGCATGAATAAAGTCATTAGGGCAGAATTTGGCAGGACGATAAATGCAGGACTTATAATTGCGATAGCAGGTATTATTTTTTCAATATGCTTTGATTCATTTAACGATTTGATAGCCGGCTTAAGAAACGGACAGGGATCTGTAGTATATTTTTTCTCCAATGCTGCTTTTGGTGGAATGTGTACACATTATATGCTGCCGGTATTTACAGCATTGCCATTTTCTGTAAGCTTGTGTCAGGAACGAAATAATAAAGCTGTTTCCTATATTGTTTCCAGAGAAGGAAAAAACAGATATATATTTGCAAAATTTATCGTTAGTGCTATATCCGGAGGATTTGTTGCAGTATGTGGAACTGTATTGTTGTTTTTAATGCTTGCAATGAGATTTCCTATTGCCGGAGATGAGTTTGAGGGAGCAGTGGTATCAGATTATTTTCATGAATGGAGCGCTGTATATTATCCGCAGTTATATATACTGACGTTGAGTATATTGGCATTTTGTCGTGGTGTTATATGGTCAAGTCTGGCTCTTTGTGTATCATTGTATACAAGCGATTTTATGGTAGTACTTCTCTCTCCGTTTTTGGGAAGCTATGTGCTGGTGCGGATATTTCAGATAATAAGGGTACCTGATATGGTTAGACCGGATATGATTCTTATAGGGCAGGTAGTTATAAAATCAAGTGGATTGACGCTACTTATAGCTATTGCCATATCACTTACAATTGTTACACTTATAGGTGCCTTTTTTGTTGGAAAAATGAGGGAGGGCTTAAAAAGTGGAACTATTTATTAAAGAAAACCGGGTATCAAGATATAATCTCCGTATGTTATATGAGAATATAAGAATTCCGATTGCAATATTTGTGGCTATGATATATGTAATGGAATCACTTACCAATATTGCATCTTTTAGCAGTATTGTTAATGTAAAAGTAACACCGTATGCTTTTGTATTTGTTATAAACAACTATAGAGTACAGTTTATAATAGCAGCATGTGCGATTATTATTTTCGGAAATGCGCCATATGAAAATGAGACATATCGGTATATGGTATCACGTTCCGGAAAAACGGCATGGGGACTTGGACAAGTCATATATATTATTAAAATGACACTTATATATGTTGCAGGTATTTTTGCTGCAAGCATAATTCCATATATAACCAGGATAGATTTTTCCGGAGAATGGGGTAAAATATGGGGAACATTAGGCAAAACTAACGCAGGAACACAGTATGGCATACAATTAGCGGTATCTCCAAATATAATAGCAAATTACACGCCTCTTTCTGCACTGGTAATAAGTATTATACTTGAATTTTGCAGCGTGTTATGGCTGGGACTGGTGATATATTGGGGCAATAAAATAACCGGTAAGGGTGTAGGAACTGTTATTGGTATTATATTATCGGTGCTGGATGTATGTATAGCAAATGATTGGATGGATTATGCGTATAAGTTTTCACCTATGAGTTTGTCTCAGTTAGAGCTGTATTATGGATATGCGGCAAAATGGGGGCTCAATCTTGGATATACATTTAGGTTCTTTAGCATAACGCTAATTGGGTTGGGAACATTATGCATTGTTTCAAATCATAAGGGAAAACTGGTAAAGAGGTTGAAAAATGGAAAATAAAAGTTTGATTAAATTGGATGATGTTACGGTTAAGTTTAAAGAGCATTTAGTATTGGACAAGGTATGTATGGAATTTGAATCTGGGAAAATATATGGAATAATAGGACGAAACGGTTCAGGAAAAACAGTGTTGCTTAAATGCATTTGCGGATTGATGGATACAACTGATGGTACGGTGTCAGTCAATGGGAAAATAGTAGGAAAAGATGTGGATTTTCCGGAAAATATAGGTTTTATAATTGAAAATCCCGGATTTCTACCACATTATTCAGGTTTTAAAAATTTGAAATATCTTGCATCAATACGAGGAACGATAACAGATGATGATATAAGAAGATGTATTAGAACTGTTGGTTTGGATCCGGACGATAAAAAATCAGTAAAGAATTATTCGCTTGGAATGAAACAAAGACTTGGCCTTGCACAGGCTATGATGGAAAATCCGGACATTCTTATACTGGATGAGCCGATGAATGCACTTGATAGTATAGGCGTAAGTGATATAAGAGAAATACTGCTTGATTTCAAAGAGAAGGGGAAACTGGTTATTTTAGCCAGTCACATACATGAGGATATAGAAATATTGTGTAATGAGGTCATGAAGATAGAGGATGGAAAGGTCAGTAGGATGTAAAAGAGAACCCAATAACACAATTATTGTATTTTATAAAATAATCCGCTATACTATGATTAACAGTTATAGCGGATTTTTTTATGGAGGCTTTGATGGATAGAACATTAAAATTACCGGTTGGAATAGATAATTTTGAAAAAATACGAAAATCGGGCTTTTATTATATAGATAAAACGAGGCTTATAGAGCAGCTCCTGCAAAATTGGGGAGAAGTAAATCTTTTTACCCGTCCGCGTCGTTTCGGCAAGACTCTTAATATGAGTATGTTTAAGAGTTTTTTTGAAATAGGTACGGATAAATCTATATTTGATGGCTTGTATATTTCACAAAATACAGCTTTATGCAATGAATACATGGGGAAATATCCGGTTGTGTTTATATCATTTAAAGATGTTAACGGGTTAACGTTTGACAGGGCATATGATGCACTTGTCCAGATAATAGGTGAAATATCAAATGGATTTTCGTTCCTAATGAATAGTGATAAGCTTAGTAAAAATGAAAAAGAGCAGTATCAGGGAATTATACAGATTAAAGATGGAAAATATCATATGAGTGATGGTGTGGTTATTTCATCATTAAAAGTGTTATCTCAGCTTTTGACTAAACACTATGGCAAGAATACTATTTTTATAATAGACGAATATGATGTACCGCTGGATAAAGCATTCCAGCACGGTTACTACGATGAAATGGTCGAGCTTATCAGAGGTATTTTGGGAAAAGTTTTAAAAACAAATGATTATTTACAATTTGCAATTCTTACAGGGTGTCTTCGTATCTCGAAAGAAAGCATTTTTACCGGACTAAACAACTTTGAAGTACTGTCAATTCTAGACACACGGTATGATGAATGCTTCGGATTTATAGATTCAGAAGTGAGGGAGCTTTTGAAAGCATACGATTTGGAAAATCATTTTGAAGAAGTAAAGGAATGGTATGATGGATATCATTTTGGAAATACAGATGTTTACTGTCCGTGGGATGTGATTCAATATTGCAAGAGTTCAATTGCTGATCCATCAGCCAGACCACAGACTTACTGGATAAACAGTAGCGGAAACAGCCTTGTAAGACGCCTTATAAATATAGCTGATTCGACAACCAAGGATGAGGTTGAGCGCTTAATTGCCGGAGAGGCTATTGAAAAAGTGGTTCATCTTGAACTTACGTACAATGAAATAGACAAAAATATAGATAATATATGGAGTGTACTTTTTACTACAGGATACCTGACAAAAGTAGGTGAAGTGAAATTGCCGGATAGTGAGAATTATGCACTTAAACTTGTTATCCCAAACAAAGAGGTCAGAGAAGTTTTTATTCTGCAGATACAAGAATGGTTCAAGGAAGTTGTAGCAAAGGATAATGATGAGATCAGAGTGCTGTCAAAGGCTATTCTTGAGGCTGACACCGAAAAGATTCAGAGACAGCTCAATATAATCCTGGATCGTATGATAAGTATTCTGGACACTAAGGCTCGCGATAGACAGAAAGAAAATTTCTACCATGGTCTTTTGCTTGGCCTTTTGAGAGGAAGCAATCCGAACTGGCTGATCAAATCGAACAGGGAATCAGGGGATGGATTCAGTGACATTATCATAAAACCGGAGGATCCTGATTCGGGAATTATCATAGAGGTCAAATATGCAACGTCTTTTCAAGGATTGGATAAATCTTGTGAAGATGCAATGAATCAGATAAATACACGTAGATATGATGCTGTACTTCGTGAAGAGGGCAGATGCAATATCATAAAATACGGAATTGCATTTCATAAGAAGCGCTGTAAGGTGGTATCGGATAAGTAAATAGACTTAATAAAAAGATATTCTGATAAATAGGTTGATAGTAAAGTCGTGACAAAAATCCATTGCAATAATTAAAATTGCAATGGATTTTTTATTTTACAACTATGACACATCACAGGTTTATAATTATCATAACAATTAAACATCAGCAAGCAAAGGAGAAGAAAGAGAAAGAGCTTGTTGCTTATGAATAGAAGAATTTTTGCAAATCTGATCTTATATGATATCAGAAAAGGATTTAGGGAAAACAAGATAAAATGGATAGTCGGAGTATTCATATTTGTATTTTTTTCA
>CADCDW010000107.1 GCA_902800325.1 uncultured Lachnospiraceae bacterium | reverse complement strand
TTATCTTTTGGACGGACAGGAAATAAATAATCTTAAAGATAAAGATTTGTCGTATGTAAGAAATAAAGAAATAGGTTTTGTATTTCAGACATTTAATCTTATGCCGAGACAGTCTGCGCTTGACAATGTAGGACTTCCGTTACAATATGCAAAAGTTCCTAAAAGGGAAAGAAAAAAGCTTTGCTTAGAGGCACTTGAGATGGTTGGTCTTGCTGAAAGAGTTAATTTCAGACCAACTCAGCTTTCCGGTGGACAAAAACAGAGAGTGGCTATAGCGAGAGCTATGGTCAATCGTCCTAAGATTCTTTTGGCAGATGAGCCTACAGGTGCACTTGATTCCAAGTCGGGTATACAGGTTATGAAACTATTTAGAGAATTGCATGAAAGAGGAACAACCATAATAATGATTACACACTCTGATGAAATTGCATCCTACGCAGACAGAATGGTCAAGATAATTGACGGTGAACTGGTTGTGGGAGATGAGGACAGGAGGAGTGACAATGAGCAGTAAAAAGAAAATAACGATAGCTTTGATTATTTCGATTGTTGTTATAGCAATTATTGTTACCGTACTTCATTTCTTAAAGAAAAAGAACGCTGACAGTAAGGTTATAGATGTGTATTCAGTGTCTGAGGTTGGACAGGAAAATGATTTTTTTGAGGGTAGAAAGACTATAGACGGAAATGTTTCCGTTAATATGGAACAAAAGATTTATCCAATAAACAATCAAAAGATAAAAGAAGTACATGTTAAAGAAGGAGATGTTGTAAAAGCGGGAGACATTATCCTTGAATATGATACGACTGCACAGAGCCTTTCTCTTGAGACAAAGAGGACAGAGGTTGAGCTTGCGAGAACTGCTGTACTGGTAGCAGAAAGAGAACTAAATGAGATGAAGACTATAGTTCCCGTTGAGAATATGCCACAACCGGAGCCGACAACA
Organism: uncultured Lachnospiraceae bacterium; assembly: GCA_902800325.1. Classification (GTDB taxonomy): domain Bacteria; phylum Bacillota; class Clostridia; order Lachnospirales; family Lachnospiraceae; genus Coprococcus_C. Next base: position 5,607 of record CADCDW010000107.1, on the reverse strand, counting down.
GAAGCTCCAACTACCGAGGCAGTACCTACAACTGAAGAAGCACCTAATGGAGATACAACGGTAAGTACTTCAACTGATGCAACACCTAACGGCAATGACAATACGGCTAAAGATGGTGGTAATACAGTTAACAACGTTCCTGCTGCAGAAGGTACTCCTACAAGTGAGGGTACTGGGGAAAATGCTTCCGGGCAGCCAAACAGTGACGCGGTAAATACCTCAGAACAGCAAAATGATGCTGCCGATACAGGTGATACGCCTCCGGAGGAAAATGGTGGGACGGATGAAGTATATTACACCAGAGATGAATTAAATAAGATGATTACTGATAAGCAAAATGAGATAAAAAGTCTGAATACGGCATATCAGTTGAAAGAAATAGAGTATGAGATAATGGAGAATCAGTTATCTAACGGACAAATAACAGCCAATTTTGACGGTGTGGTAAAAACTGTTAAGAATGAAGAGGATGCCATTAGTGAAAATACTGCGATGATTGTTTTAAGTGGTACTTCCGGTTATACTGTTAATTCATCTATAGGAGAGCTTTCACTTGCTAAGATTTCTATCGGTATGGAAGTTGAACTTTTGTGCTATGACAATGGTGCTTATTATACAGGAAAGATAACGGATATACAGACAATGCCTCTTTCGGGAGGATATGGCGGAGAAACTGTTGAAACCTATTATCCTGTTACCATAACCATAGATGATGCAGATGATTTACAGCAAGGTCAGTATATGGAGATAACCCTGCCAAGTTCCGGTGATGCAACAAATCTTTATATATTGATGCCGTTTATAAAAAGAGATAATGATAATTATTATGTCTTAAAGGAAGAAAACGGCAGACTAAAAAAAGTTTATGTTGAAACAGGAAAGATTATGTGGGGCGAGATTATCCAGATAAAGAGTGGTTTAAGTATGGATGATTATGTTGCATTTCCTTATGCAAGTGATGTAGAAGAAGGTATGAAAACAAAGCATGCCAATTTTGAAGGTATGTATTATTAAAAAAGGAGGAATAGCATAATGATTGAAAATATAAGATTGTCATTTCAGGGAATATGGGCTCATAAGATGCGTTCCTTCCTTACCATGCTTGGTATTATCATAGGTATCGCAGCTATAATAGCGATTGTATCAACTATAAAAGGAACAAGCGAGCAGATAAAAGAAAATCTTGTCGGAACGGGAACCAATGTCGTTAAGGTTGAACTTTATAACGGTGATTGGAATTATGTTTCCGGAGATAGTCAAGCCGGCAGTCTTCCTGTATTCAATGACGATGTAAAAAATGAAATTATGGATGTTGATGAAGTGACTGCAGTGGCTTCATACAGAACAGGTTCAGTATATTCTGTTGTATATAATGACAGCGTTGTAAATAACGTTACTGTACTTGGAATAGATGAAGATTATTTTTCGGTAATGGGTTATAGCGTAAAAAGGGGTAGAATGTTTACGGATTATGACCGAAAGAACTTCAATAAATTTATAATCCTTGATTCTATTGCAGCAGATAATCTTTTTTCAGGAGAAAAACAGATAATCGGTAAAAATGTCATTATAAAAAATGATGTTTACGAAGTAATAGGTCTTGTTGAACAGCAAGATTCATTTAAACCGAAGGTTGAAACTGTAAATGACTGGTTTACATATTATTACAGTGATGCTTCTGGAAAAATATTTGTTGTAGATGATATCTGGCCTATGCTTTTTGGCTTTGATGAACCTTATAATGTAGTAGTCAGACCAAGGAAGACTGAGGATATGACAAAGGCCGGAAGAAAGACAGCAGATATTTTGAATGAGTTTATAGGAGCAAATGATAAATCGTCTGCGCCGGGAGAAGAAAGCGAAGGTCCGGTATTGAAATATAAGAGTGAGGATCTTCTTGAAAAGGCGAAAGCACTTCAGGAGGTCAGTGCTTCAACAAGTCAGCAGCTTATATGGATAGCAAGTATATCACTTATAGTTGGTGGTATAGGTGTTATGAATATAATGCTTGTGTCTGTAACAGAAAGAACCCGTGAGATAGGACTTAAAAAAGCTATAGGAGCCAGAAAGAGCGTTATATTGGCACAGTTTTTGACTGAGGCTGCAGTTCTTACAAGTCTTGGAGGACTTATAGGAGTAGGTGCAGGTATAGGACTTGCGTATGTTATAGCTGATGTTGCAAAAACACCGGTAGCCATAAGTGGTGGAGCTATAATTATTTCTGTTGTATTTTCAATGGTTATAGGATTGGTATTCGGATTTATACCGTCGGTTAAGGCTGCCAATCTTAACCCTATCGATGCTTTAAGATATGAATAATGGGAGATGCTATGTCAAAGGATATAAGAGAAGATAATTTAAAATATTTATCAAAGCTTTCGAAAAGAAAATTTTCAAGAGTTATAGCGTGGATATGTCTTTTTATAATTGCGATGTTGGTTATAGCAACTCTTATTACCGGTATTATGGGCAGCAGGTTATTTATGCCTTTCCTGGCACTTATGATAACAGTTCCGTTTTTTATGTATATTGCCTTGTGGCTTGGGAAACTTTTAAACGGAGCAGGTAGTGACAAGGATGAGGAAAAAGAAAATGATGACAAGGACGAGTGAAGAAAAGGATGACATGGATGAGGGAAGAAAAGGATTGAAATGAAAGTTTATTTTTGATATACTATGCTTTGGTTGACATATGGCTTTTATAGATTACGTATGAGCTGTTGTGTAAACGAAATTAATTCAAATATAAAGGAATACAAGGAGATAAATATGAGTTTATTAAAGGAATGGCGTGATCACGCATATGGACTTGATGAGAGAACACCGGAAGGAAATAAGTTCTGGCTTGATTATTTTCAAAGAGAAAAGGCTATTTATGAACAGCTTTTAGAGGAACCGGTTAAGGAAGTTAAAGGAACTGTTAAGGAACTTAGTGAAAAGTATGATATGCCGCTTGAACTTATGGTTGGATTTCTTGATGGTATAGAGGAAAGCCTTATAAAGCCTAACGATATTGATAATATAACAGAGGAAAGTGAGGTATCGCTTTTATTTGATCCTGAGAAGTTATATATGAATATGGTTGGTTGTAATGCGGAGTGGTTATATACACTTCCACAGTGGGATAAGATTTTTTCGGATGAAAAACGTAAAGAATTATATAAGATTCAAAAATCTTCCAAGACAGTAGTTAAGCCACCTAAGGTAGGTCGTAATGATCCATGTCCTTGTGGAAGCGGTAAGAAGTATAAGAAGTGCTGTGGAGCTAATGCATAGGAGTTATAGGGAAGTACTGTAGAACTAATGCATAGGAGTTATAGGAAGTACTGCAGAGCTAATGCATAGGAGTTATAAGAAGTACTGTAGAACTAATGCACAGGAGTTATAGGAAGTACTGCAGAGCTAATGCATAGGAGTTATAGGAAGTACTGTAGAACTAATGCACAGGAGTTATTATAGAGGAAAAACTTATGAAATATAGTAAGGAACAGGAGCTTGCGATTAAGCATGTAAATGGTCCATGTATGGTTATAGCAGGACCGGGTTCCGGAAAGACGGCAGTCATTACTGGTAGAATAAAGTATTTGATAGAATCTGCGGGTGTTTCACCCGCAGATATTCTTGTTATAACCTTTACAAGAGCTGCGGCGAGTCAGATGGAGCAAAGGTTTAAGGCTATGACAAAAGGACATGATTATCGTGTCAGATTTGGCACATTTCATTCGATATATTTCTGGATAATAAAGACAGCGTATAATCTTAATAATCAAAGTGTAATCTCAAACGATGAAAAAAGAAAAATAATTGAAAAAATACTGGGAGGTATGTCGCTCGAATATGAGAATAAAGAGGATATTATTTCAAGTATTTTATCACAGATAAGTATAGTAAAGTGTGATATGATTAATATTGAGAACTATTACAGTAAGGATATGCCTGAGGATGTTTTCAGAGAAGTATACAGACGCTTTCACCATGAGATGAATCGTTTTGGCAAAATTGATTTTGATGATATGATGGTTATGTGCTATGAGCTTTTGAATAAGAGACCGGATATTCTTAAAAGCTGCAGAAATATCTTTAAATACATAATGGTTGATGAATTTCAAGACAGTAATAAAATTCAATATGAGATTTTTAAACTTTTGGCTAAACCTTTAGAAAACGTATTTGTAGTTGGTGATGACGATCAGTCTGTATATGGATTTAGGGGTGCCAGACCTGAGATAATGTTTTTGTTTGAAAAGGATTTTAAAAATACAAGAAAATATTATCTGGTAGATAATTACAGATGCGACAGGATTATAACAGGTGTATCTTCGAAGCTTATTGCAGATAATAAAAAGAGATTTGATAAAAAACTGGTTTCAAAAAAATCTGAAGAGGGTAAGTATGAAATAGTATCAACAACTGATGTAAATTCTGAAAATGAAGCTATAATTGCCAATGTCAGAGAGCATTACGCATTAGGTATACCATATGAGGAGCAGGCAGTACTTTACAGAACCAATATAGAACCGAGACGCCTTGTGTATAAATTAAATCAGTTTAATATACCTTATACGATAAGTGATTCATTACCCAATATATTTGAACATTTTGTGGTTAAAGGTGTACTTAATTATATGCGATTTGCTATGGGTGACAGGAGTAGGGCTGTGTTTTTGCAGATAATGAATAAACCCGGCAGATATATAAGCAGAAATCTTTTGATTGAAGATGAAATTGACTTTAATGAATTAAGATACAGGGCAAGGGACAAGGAATATGTGGTTGAAAGAATTGATAAGCTCATGGCTGATCTTAGATTAATAAGTAAAATGCGCCCTTATCCGGCACTTAATTTTATTAGAAATGCAGTTGGCTTTGATGATTATATAAAAGATTACGCAGAATTCAGACAGTTAGATGCTGATGAACTTTATGAGGTTTTGGATGAATTTGCAAGTATGATAGTTGATTTTAAAAGCTATGCTGAGATGTTCGAGTTTATAGAAGAATATTCAGAGGTTTTAAAGAAGCAGCAGATAGAAGAAAGAGATAAAAAAGGTCTTAAGCTTATGACAATGCATAGTTCTAAAGGACTTGAGTTTGACTGCGTATATATTATGAATGTTGTAGAAGGCTGTATACCTTATAGAAAAGCCAAAACATCCGCTGAAATAGAAGAAGAACGTCGTATGCTGTATGTTGCCATGACACGTGCCCGCCACGAGCTTTATGTATATACCCCAAAAGAAGTATCAGGAAAGCCTAAGAATAAGAGCTCTTTTCTAGAGTGAAACAATTCATATGACTTGTAGTTGCCGTAACTCATAAAAAAGTTAGAATTTACCTATAAGATGAGCTGTAACAGAGCTTTTATAGGTAATTTAAGCGATTTGACATGCTGAAATTTTGAGAATTTACCTATAAGATGAGCAGTAACAGAGCTCTTATAGGTAATTTAAGCGATTTGACAGGCTGTAATTTCAAAAATTTACCTATAAGATAGTTGAAAAGTAGTATGCTTATAGGTAAAATAATAAGATGATTAGAATATAGAAGGTTTGTTTTACCTATAAAATAATTTGATTATCACAGGGAGATAGCTATGCTGTTTTCAAGC
>CADCDW010000106.1 GCA_902800325.1 uncultured Lachnospiraceae bacterium | reverse complement strand
ATCGAACCCCTGATGAGATATTTGAGGAAGAACTGGATATCATCTACCAACAAGACGCAGCCTAGATAGAAGTGTCCAACTTGTTATTGCAATTTACGAAAATTATATATAGTAAAAAAATTGATAAATAATGTTGTTAATAGTAATTGATATTATTTATATATCTATGTTAGAATTATAAATAGGAGCAATAAATTGCAGTTCTGCATTTTGCCTTTGTACAAAAGAGTATTATAAATAAAAAGATGGGGGAGAGTATATGGCTTTAACATTAAAAAATGAAAACGGTGAAGAAAAAAATAAACAGGAGAGTGTCAATCAGGCTAAAGATGAAAATATGGATTTTTCCGATTTGGAACAGCCTGTTTATAAGCCGATAAAGATAAGTACCGATGTGCCAAATGTGGATGATATGACGCCTGCAAAGAAAAATGATGCAGTTTCATATATTATAAAATGTGTAGTAGCGGTAATTATAGGAATCCTCTTATTTACTTTTGGCAAATCGATGCTTAAAAAAATAGCAGGAGCCGAGGATATTACCGACCTTGTAGGCAAGAGTGAAGAAGAAATAGAAAAAAAGCTTGATATAAAGCTTGAAGATTCACCTGAAAAGGTATCAAGCGTACATCAGTATTCTAACGGACAGATTTCCGTAAGTTCAAATGGTGATATTTCGGTTGTATATATAAATGGGGTAAAAAAGGGCGTTAAAATTGACAGTAAAAAATATACTATGTTTGGTGTCAAGATAGGTGATCCGGCATATAAGTTAGGTGATATTTTAAATTATAATTATACAAATTCATTTAATGTTATAAACGATATGATGTCCGGAAAATCCACAACGGATTATTATTATAATGTTGATAAAAATGATTGCTTTATAGCTATTGTCAATGATGATTCGGGAAGAGTTGTCAGTATGTCGTATTATAATGATTTTAAAATGATTTCGGAAAACTTAAGCGGACTTGATGATGATTGATAAAAGGGGGCTTTAATAAGCCCCCTTAGCCATTACTGGTAACTTCTTTCGCTTCCGACTAATCCGTAAAAGCTTATAAGATATAAACCGCTTAAGCCTACAAGACCATATATAATTCTTGTAAAGGCAGTTGCGTCACCAAAGATAGCAGAAACAAGATTCCAATCTGCAAATCCTATAAGTCCCCAGTTAATAGCACCTATAACAACTATAGTTAAGCATAAAATATTTAAAAATTTCATAAGAATTCTCCTTGCTTTATTTTTTCGCGCCTCGTATAAGTCAGAATACAATAATCCATTTTTTCATATTCTTTTACTTTAAGCATTAATATTTTATAGGGCTTAAGCTTATATTTCCCAATATTTAAGAAATTATTTATATTTTTTCTTTATTTTTGAAATAAAAATTGTTATAATGCTTCTGTGTTTGTTTTAGAAAAGTTTAAATGACATATACTGGAGGAAAAAAAGATGGGTGGATTCTTTGGAGTAGTAGGAAAGGAAGATTGTGTTTTTGATTTGTTCTTTGGAACGGACTATCATTCTCATTTGGGAACCAGACGGGCAGGTATGGCTGTGTACGGTGAAAATGGATTTAAGAAGTCTATTCACAAAATTGAAAATTCGCCATTCAGAACCAAGTTTGATAGTGAAGCAAATTCAATGCATGGAACCATGGGTATAGGATGTATATCCGATTACGAGGCTCAACCGATACTTATGCGCTCACATCATGGTTCATTTGCCATAACTACTATAGGAAAGATAAATAATGCAAAAGAAATTACAGATGAGATTCTTAAGGGCAATACCCATTTCTTTGAAATGAGCAATGGTGAGATAAATGCTACCGAGCTTGTTGCTGCTATTATAAATCAGAAAGAGAACTTCATAGATGGTATAAGGTATGCACAGGAAATTATAGAAGGGTCCATGTCTATGCAGATTCTTACGCCAAAGGGAATATATCTTGCAAGAGACAGGTTTGGACGTACACCTATAGTTGTAGGTAAAAAAGAGGGTGCGCATTGTGCGGCGTTTGAAGATTTTTCATTTTTTAATCTCGGATATACAACAGAACGTGAACTTGGTCCGGGCGAAATAGCAATAATGACTGCCGATAGCTTAAAGACCCTTGTGGCACCCGGAGATAAGATGAAGATATGTACTTTCTTGTGGATATATTATGGTTATCCTTCGTCAACCTATGAAGGCGTAAGTGTTGAAAAAATGAGATATAATTGTGGTAAGGCACTTGCAAAGAGGGATAATGTAAAGCCTGATATAGTAGCAGGAGTTCCGGATTCCGGAACGGCACATGCTATAGGATATGCCAATGAATCAGGAGTACCTTTCTCAAGACCATTTATAAAATATACGCCTACATGGCCAAGATCATTTATGCCAACTATTCAGAGCAAGAGAAATCTTATTGCAAAAATGAAACTTATACCGGTTAAGGAACTTATTAAAGATAAGAGTCTTCTTCTTATCGATGACTCTATAGTAAGAGGTACTCAGATGCGGGAAACAACTGAATATCTTTTTGAAAATGGAGCAAAAGAAGTTCATATAAGACCTGCGTGTCCACCGCTTGTATTTGGCTGTAAGTATCTTAATTTTTCAAGAACCAATTCCGAGATGGAGCTTATAACAAGAGACGTTATAGCCGAGCTTGAAGGAGGAGAAGTATCTGATGACGTACTTAGAGAGTATGCAGATTATAATTCTCCAAAATATGATATGATGGTAGAAAAGATTAGAGAAAGACTTAAGTTTACTTCTTTAAGATTCCATAGACTTGATGATATGATAGAATCAGTAGGTATCGATCCTGAAAAGCTCTGTACGTACTGCTGGAGCGGTAAAGAATAAGATTATTACAAGAAAAAATGATAGTAAATAAAACGAGGTCTGTCGGATGTTACCGGCAGATCTTTTTATTTGATGCGCAGAGCCGCCGAAATGTATATGTCAGCTTAAGCTGAATGGCGGCTCGCACACGAGTAGGGAGCGGTTTCATCTTCCATATCTGTTCTATATACGCACAAACGAATATATTTATTAATATAAACTCTCTATAGTTTAAAAAATTTAACCCTAAAGGTTAAAAAAATTCACTGTTATATGATTTTATCTGCTTTTATAATTTTATTATATAGTTCTTATTTTTTCAGGAGAGAATCAGCATGAACAACATAGATAATGAAAGCAGTGCAAAAAGGTTAAAAAGACTTCGAATAAGCAAGCATATGACTCAGGAGCAGATGGCAGAAGCGATTGGTATATCAGAATCTTTATATAAGGGAAATGAATGCGGTAGACTGCCTATTTCAAAAAAAACAGCTCAATTAATAGAAGAATGTTTTGGGGTTGATGCTGACTATATTTATCATGGAACTCTTAGAGATACAGATGATATATGGTTAACAATACTTGAATGTGACGAGATGGATAAGATGAAATTGATGTTAAGGCTTATCAGATATTTTTCATTACAGGGAGCATTTGATTTTTCTGACTGTGCAATTGATAATATAATCAGTGATATGGGACTTAAATAATGGTTTTAGATTTTATACTATTTCATAATAAAAGGCTCTAAATCATAAAATGTGTTGTATGCTTTTCATACCTGTATATGATTTAAAGCCTTTTATATTAAATAGATTGCTTGATTTTATTCATGTTTAAGCTTACCTAAGAATTCCTGCATCCTGGAGTTTTCGGAATTAAATACTTCATCAGGAACACCTTCTAATGCTATAATACCTTTATCCATAAATATAATTCTATCAGATATATTTCGTGCAAATGACATTTCATGCGTTACAATAACCATAGTCATTTTTTCTTCTGCAAGTCCTTTGATTACCTTAAGAACTTCTCCGGTTAATTCCGGATCAAGTGCTGATGTAGGTTCATCAAAGAAAAGTACATTTGGTTTTAAAGCAAGCGCTCTTGCGATAGCAACTCTTTGCTGTTGTCCTCCGGATAACTGGGAAGGATAGTAGTCTTCTTTATCAGCCAGTCCCATTTTTTTTAGCAATTCTTTGGCTTCGGATAATACTTCATCTTTATTCCTTTTTTGTACATGTATAGGTGCATCTATAAGGTTGCGCATAACGGACATATGTGGAAAAAGATTAAAGTTCTGAAATACCAGACCGAAGTTTTTCTTTATCTCCCGTAAAGCTTGTGGTTTCGCATAATGTATAACTTTGTTTTCAACATGAGCTGCCTCATTACCCATATATTTGATAGAACCACTGTCCATGGTTTCAAGCATGGTTGCAATCCTTAGGAGAGTGGATTTTCCTGAACCGGAAGGCCCGATTATGGATAAAACCTCACCTTCATGAACAGATAAGGAAATATCTTTTAATACCTGTAAATCACCAAAGGATTTTTTTATGTTATTCATTTCCAAAAATGTTTTTTCTTCCGACATCCTATGCTCCTCATTTAAACTATTACAAATATTTTATAGTATTTATTGTTGGCTGTTTTATCTGCAGATTTTAATAGTAGTTTAATTTCTTTTCAAGTCTTCTCATTGTAAAGGAAACAAGCAAGTTAAATATATAATAAAACAAAGCGGCAATCGCAAAAGGAATAAGTGTAGTCTGAGTTGATGCAATCTGTTTTGTTATAGTAAACATTTCCATATAAGATAATGTAAATGCAAGTGATGTATCTTTTACTAAAGTTATTACTTCGTTGGTAACTGCAGGTAAAATAATGCGAACAACCTGTGGTAGTATAATTTTAAAAAATGTCTGGACTTTATTGAAGCCAAGTATATGGGCTGCCTCATACTGACCAACAGGTATGGCACTTATACCCGAACGGTATATCTCTGCAAAATAAGCTGCGTAGTTAATTGAAAAGCCTACGATAATGGCAGGAAATCTCCAATTGGTTATGGGCAGTTTAAATAAGAAATATGGTCCGTAAAAAACAACCATAAGCTGGAGCATAAGAGGAGTACCTCTAAGTATGGATATTATAAAGCCTGTTATGCTGCTTATTATTTTGTTCTTTGACATTCTTCCAAAAGCAATAATCCAACCTAAAGGAAGTGAAAAAACCAGAGTCAGAAAGAATATCAAAATGGTATGTAGCATACCACTTGAAATTTGTTCAAGCATAGTAATAAAATTCATTGGTAAACTCCTATTGGATATGGTTTAATTATTGATTATGGTTCAAGACAAGTCATGTCTGATAATCCGTATTTTTCAGCAAGCTCATCGAACTTACCATTTTTCTTTAATTCCTTCAATGCACTGTTAACTTTGTCACGTTGTTCAGTGTTTCCAAGCTTGAAACCTACACCGTACTGCTCGGCATTTAAATGCTCATCAAGGATTACAAACTCATCGCCACGTCCGCTTATCTGGTACTGCGCAACACCTATGTCCATAGCTATGGCATCAACAGAATCAGCCTGAAGCTCAACAAAGGCGGTATTATAATCTGCAAATTCCTGAAGCTTTTTGAATGTGTCTGCAAGTTCTTTTTGTCCCTCTTCATCTGAAAGAACATCAAGAGCAGCAGAAGCTGACTGGACAGCTACGGTTTTTCCCTCAAGGTCAGAAAGCGTGGTTATACCTGAACTTGCTTTTACAACTATAACCTGACTGTTATCTACATAAGGTACAGACCATTCATAATCATCTTCACGTCCGTTGATTGTAAAACCATTCCATATACAGTCTATAGAACCTGAGTTTAATTCATTATCCTTATTGGCCCAATCAATAGGCTGTTTTTTTAATTCCCATCCGTTTATTTTACAAACCTCTTCCGCAAGCTCAAGATCAAAGCCGGTGTATTCACCGCTTTCATCCATATATCCATATGGCGGATATTCTGCATCAAAGCCAACTGTGAAAGTTTTGTCATCTTTCTTTCCACATCCGGTAAGTAAGGAAGCTATAGTTCCTAAGGTTAAAAGACCGCATAAAAATTTTTTTCTTAATTTCATATTTTTCTCCTTGCATATTTTCTGTTTTAATAGTATTATATATATACGTTCAAACGAAGATGATAGAGACAAAGAACTATATATATAAGATATTGCCTGCAAACTTCATGTATGATATAATACTAAAGTATAATATCACAATGTGTTTTTAAGGTCAATTGATTAGATATGAAAAAAATATAAAAAACAATGTTATTAAAAGGAGGATATTATTATGCGTAAGGCAGAGATATCAGATTGCGAACTTGTAGCTATGAAATGTGTGTGGGATGCAGGTGAACCGGTACCATGTTCTTATGTTATCGAGAAACTTAAGACAGATTATGGACGTGATTATGCTGAGACAACAGTTTACACATTCCTTAAGAATTTAAAGAATAAGGGATTTGTAGAGTCTTTTAAAAAAGGAATTACATATTTTCAGCCTAAGAGAGAATTGACAGAATTCAGAGGTAATTACATTAAGAAGATGGTTGATTTTTGGTTCGACGGCTCCATAGCAGATTTCTTAGCAGCTTTCCTTGAAGTTCAGAAGCTTGATGAGAAGGAAGTTAAAGAGGTAAAGAAAGTATTAAAAAATGCAAATCAGTAAGCTGATATTATAAAAAACAAACAGGTAAGTTGGATTAACAATTACCTGTTTGTTTTTTGTTTAATGAGATGATATAATAGCTATATAAAATTTAATCATTGAGGCTTGGCTTTATGAAAAGGATAATTAATACATTTAAATATGGTTCGGTAGCGGTGAAGTTAACTCTTCTTGCTACAATCATATGTGGACTTGCAACAGCAGGTCTTTTTGCGTGTGCCATAATATTCAGACAACTGATATGGTTTTTTGCGATGGTATTTGTAGGATTTATTACAGTATCTCTGGCTCAGACCTTTGGCATAGAAGGCGGGCTAAATGATAATAAAAAAGGAAAACAGCCGGATGGTAATCTCAAAAAGAAAAATGTGCCGTCTGATAACCCGGATTTATCATATGATTATAATGATAATATTAATTTTGATCATGCAAATGAAATTGCTTCAGAAGTTAATGAAGATGTTGAAACAGATGTTTTTTCTTCAGATAAATCAATAAAGGGCAGGAAGAAAAAGAATAAAATAAAAAAAGAGAAAAGAAAAAAGATTAAATTTAAAAAGGATAGGAAAGCAAAAGATGGTAAGAATGAAAAAAATGCTGTTGAT
>CADCDW010000105.1 GCA_902800325.1 uncultured Lachnospiraceae bacterium | reverse complement strand
CGATTTTGCTCTTATTGGTAGTTTTGGGTGCAGCTTGCATCGTTATAAGTGCGGATGTTACTGTGGAGGCTGCAAGCTATATAGCTTCCGAACTTGGTATGTCTACAAGACTTATAGGACTTACTATTGTGGCATTTGGTACTTCGCTGCCGGAGCTTGTAACTTCATCTGTCGCAGCTAAACAGGGAAAGACGGATATAGCTATAGGCAATATAGTTGGAAGTAATATATTTAATATATTATTTGTTGTAGGAACATCTGCGACTATTCTTCCTATAGCATTTGAGAAGGCCTTTATAAAGGATGCAATCGTTGCAATCGCGGCCGCTGTTATTTTGTTTGTATGTGTATGCAATAAGGATAAAAAGCTCAAAAGACCGGGGGGAATATTTATGCTTTTATGCTACGCAGGATATTTTGCATATCTTTTGATGAGCTAAGGGGGAGAGCGCTTTTATGGCGGATGATAAGGAATTGAAAAGCAAGGGTAAGAATAAAAAAACTAAAAATGAAAAAAGTTTTCGTAAGATAAAGAGAAACCATTCCTGGATTTCGATTTTGATATTTACTATCACGCTTTTTTTGGTGGGTGCACTTGGCTATGCATTTGTTGATTTCTTTTTTCTGTATGCAGTTGAAACAAAGATAGCAGCCGAGTATGATTCCATAAGCTATATGTCGAGACTTTATGATAATCATAAATCTGATAATTACGATCTTCTTGATGAGGAAGGAAGATTATATTTTATAAAAGATAAGGATGGAAATATAATTTATCAAAAGGGTGAAATCACAGCTTCTGAAGAGGCAAAATCAGTTTTTTTTGATTTTGAGGAAAATAAAATAAATGTTTATCTTGATAAAAATGATGAATATATATATGTCAATAATGAAGGAAGCTTGATGTTTGATTATTTTAAATTTATAAAGTCGATCAGATATGATAAAGATGGTGTCTTATATGTGGGTGACAGAACCATAGAACATGATGAACTTGTGGAATATGGTGATAAAATCGGAATTGACAGCAACGAAATAGACGTACATGTTGGTATAGATGATGAAAGATACAAAGAAAGTATGAATGCAATTAATGATGTTGTTTCTGCGGAGCTTCCTTTATGGATTTCGATTGACCTTAGGGATGGAAATGAACTTGTAGCCAAGGCTTATGTTAGGATAAATGTCAGAGATGTTGCACTGTTTACTATCCTCGCTATTGTGGTAGCTGTTATAATATTTTTAGTATTTATAGTGGTTGTCGCCAATGTTATAGGAGGCTTTATCAGACAGAGAAGAATTACTAATTTTTTCTTTACAGATCAGGTTACCAAGGGCAGAAACTGGATGTGGTTTAAGGACAGAAGTGATCAACTGTTACGCAAGAAGAAAAATGCTAAAAATAAATATGCAGTTATCAATTTTGTTTTTGTAAAATACAAAACCTTCTGTCTGTGTCATTCAGTTACCGAGGGTGAGGAAGTTCTTAAAAAGGTAAATGACTGGATGGAAAGCAGCATTGAAAAAAAAGAGCTTGTGGCACATGTGACCAATTCCAATTTTGCTATGTTGCTTAGATATGTAGATGCAGATGATCTTGACATACGTATAAAGACACTTATAAAAGAGTTAGAACAGATAGATACCGAGCATAAGTTTGCATTTCAGGCAGGTGTCAATAAGATAGATGTTAGCAAGGATGAAAACGGAAGATTTGTAAAGAGGAAAAATATTGATATAGAGCAGGAGTACAACAATGCATGTGCTGCCAGAGCGACTTTTGGAACAAGTGAGGATTCGGGTGTTGCATATTTTGATGAAAAACTTGTTGAAGAACAAAAGTGGATCGATATGGTACAGGAAAAACAGCAACAGGCACTTGATAATGAAGAATTCATGGTTTATTATCAGCCGAAATATGACCCGAAGACCAATGAGTTAAGAGGCGCGGAAGCACTTATAAGATGGCAGTCGCCGGATTATGGATTTGTAAGTCCGGGACGTATCATACCGATATTTGAAAAAAATGGTTTTATTACTGAGATAGATCATTATATGATACAGCATGTTGCGAAAGACCAGAAAGCTTGGCTTGATAAAGGCTTTAAATGTGTGCCGGTTTCCGTAAATGTTTCGAGAGCACATTTCATAGAAAGTGACCTTGCGGAACAGATAAGGGATATGATAGATAAAGTTGGTACACCTCATAATCTTATAGAGATAGAGCTTACGGAAAGTGCTTTCTTTGATGATAAGAATGCTATGATTAGTACAATTGAAAAGCTTAAGAGCTATGGCTTTTCAGTTTCTATGGATGATTTTGGCTCAGGTTATTCTTCCCTTAATTCACTTAAGGATATGCCTTTGGATGTACTTAAACTGGATGCGGAATTTTTCAGAGGAGAAAACAGCGGTGAGCGTGGAGAGATAGTTGTCACCGAAGCAATAAAGCTTGCTAAGAGTTTAAATATGAGAACTGTAGCAGAAGGCGTTGAGATTAAGGAACAGGTAGATTTTCTGGCTGAGCAGGGATGTGATATGATTCAGGGATATTATTTTGCGAAACCTATGCCTAAAGATGAATACGAAGCAAGGATGAGTGAGACATAATAAAAGTCTGTATGACAGGTTATGATTTGACCCTGTGATGAATATAATTGACTAAACATATTATATGTGAGTCACTATGGATTTTTTAAATGATACCAATATAGATGCATGTACTGAGTATATTTATTCGGAGGATTATCTGGATTTTATATTCAGATATGATGACTATATGTTTGGAATATATGAAACATTTATACCAGATTGTGTAAACAATATAAACAACCGGTTTCTTATAGCTTATAAGAGATCGGTTGATTTTAATGAAAAGAGAATTTTCAGATATGGATATAATTCGGTTCCAAAATGTTATGGTCTTATGGATACATCTGTTGCATCGGTTGTGGGTGCTGATACAGTGAGACGGATATCGGGTTTGGCACTTTCGGGACAAAATACGATAATTGGTTTTGTAGATACCGGTATAAATTATACCAGTGAGGTTTTTTTAAAGCAGGATGGAACAACCAGAATTAAATGCATCTGGGATCAAAGTGAGGCTGTGGTGGGAACCGGACCAAAAAAGTATGGATATGGTGCTGTTTATTATGAGGATGATATAAATGAGGCTTTAAGAAGTGAAGATCCTTTTTCGGTTGTGCCGTCTGTTGATGAGGATGGACATGGTACATTTCTCGCTTCTGTAGCATGCGGAAATGAACTTGGAGATACTTTTACGGGTATAGCCCCTGAATCTGATATTATGATGGTAAAGCTCAAGGAAGCAAAGAAAAATCTGAGAGATTTATATCTAATTAATGACGATGCCAAATGCTATAGCGAAGCAGATATAATGCTTGCTATCAGATTCTTGCTTGAGGAAGCATCAAAGCTTGCCAAGCCCATAGTTATATGTATAGGTTTGGGAACGAGTTCAGGAGATCACAATGGTAATTCCAATCTTGAACTTTTTTTTGATCTGACACAAAACTTAAGAGGCGTATGTGTGGTAAGTGCTGCCGGAAACGAGCTTGGCTTTGGGGGACATTTTGCGGCTGAAAGAAAGATAAATGCATCTGCGCGTGCAGAGAGCATGGAAATTTATGTAGGACCCGGGGATAAAGGCTTTGCACTTGAGATATGGGGCAATGCACCCGGGGTTTTGAGTATTTCGCTACTATCTCCTACAGGAGAAAAATTCAGTAATATTTCTTCCATAAAAAATGATAGTACTGTTATAAATTTTCTATATGAGGGTACGGAGGTATACATAGAAAATATAGCAGTTGAAAGACAGTCGGGAGATCAGATGATTTTCTTTAGATTTTATAAACCGTCAGAGGGGATATGGACAATCGAAGTATCTGAAACTGTTCTTGGAATTGCAAGAGGTTTTGATGCATGGCTTCCCATACACGATTTTCTTAATTCAAATGTTATGTTTATAAGAAGTGAGCCGGATGTAACTGTCTGTGCTCCGGCCAATGCCAGAGGAACGATAACTGCATCCGGATATAATCATTACAACAATTCTATATATATAAATTCGAGCCGCGGATTTACAAGAAGAGGTGATATAAAACCTGATGTGACTGCGCCTGCAGTAGATGTATATGGGGTATTTTCTACCGGTAACAATCTGATTGGAAAGGAAAGTCTTTATACCAGAAAGGATGGAACGAGTATCGCCTGTGCGATAACTGCAGGGGCTGTTGCACTCCTTTTGGAATGGGGGTTTAATAAGGGCAATAATCCTGATTTGGACACTCCAACCATCAAACAGATGCTCATAAGGGGTGCCGAGGAAAATCTTGATATAGAGTATCCGAGTGAAGCATGGGGCTGGGGGCTTTTGGATATATTTGAAACTTTTGAGGCTATGAGAGAAACTAATTGACATATTACGAAAAATGGTTATACTATATGCTGTCAATAAAATATGTATGACAAATGCTGAATTGTAAAAAGGGAGAAAAACAAATGAATAAGGTAAAAGGATGGTTAAATGAGATATTTATAGATGGTTTGAGTGGTATGGCACTCGGACTTTTTTCTACACTTATCATCGGTACTATCATAGCTCAGGCAGGAGACTTGATAGGTGGCAGTTTAGGGGATTATCTTATAGCTATTAGTAATTTTGCAAAATCAATAACCGGTGCAGGTATCGGTGTAGGTGTAGCCTGTAAGCTTAAAAGCGGACCACTTGTAACCGTAGCGGCGGCGGTGGCCGGCATGATAGGTGCATTTCCAACTGTACTTGCCATAGAAACGCTCGGGTTTGGAAAACCGGGTGAACCTCTTGGTGCATTTGTGGCAGCTATATTTGCCATAAAGCTTGGAAATCTCGTAGCAGGAAAAACCAAGGTTGATATACTTGTTACACCTTTGGTTGCAATCCTCTCAGGTGCAGCAGTTGGTATATTTGTGGGACCATATATAAGTAAATTTATGGGCTGGCTCGGCGAGCTTGTAAATGTAAATGTTGAGGCACATCCAATCATAGGCGGAATTATCGTTTCGGTGCTTATGGGTATGATTCTCACACTTCCGATAAGCTCTGCTGCAATCGGAATTTCAATGAGTATAAGCGGACTTGCAGCCGGTGCAGCTACTATAGGCTGTTGCTGTAACATGGTCGGCTTTGCTGTTGCAAGTTATCGTGAAAATAAAATGGGTGGACTCATTGCTCAGGGTGTAGGCACATCTATGCTTCAGGTTCCAAATATAATTAAAAAGCCAATTATATGGCTTCCGGCTATCATTTCAAGTGCTATACTGGGACCTATTGCATCAGCAGTTTTACATATGGTCAGCACACCTGTCGGATCTGGTATGGGTTCGGCCGGCTTTGTCGGACAGTTTGCGGCATACAGCGCTATGACTGCTGACGGTATGGGCGGTGGAAAGGCAATGCTTTTGATAATTATAATGCATTTTGTTCTTCCGGCTGCAATTACGCTTGCTGTTTCAGAAGGAATGAGAAAGCTTAATCTTATTAAAGAAGGCGATATGAAACTTGAGGTTTAAAAATCATTTAATTTGTGATAAAGTATAAAAAATATAGTATTTGATTAATAACAGGAGGTACAACAATGATTTGTCCACAATGTAATGTAGAGAACAAAGATGGTGCAGGCTTTTGTATACAGTGCGGAGCAAAGCTCATAGAAGCACCTGATACATCTAAAGCAGAAGCTGCTGTTGAAAATGTAGCTTCAGACGTTAAGGAAGTGGCAGAAAATGTAACATCAGAAGTAAAAACAGCAGCCGATGAAGTAAAAGATAAGCTTGAAAGTGCCGGTGAGGAAAGTACTACAGTTCTTACTGCTGATATGCTTGATGGAGCAAAGAGCGAGGAGAGCACTACAGTTTTAACAGCAGATATGTTAAATCAGAATTCTTCAAATTCAGGCACTTTAGTAGGCGGTCCTCAAGGAGCTGTGGGAGCACAGCCAAATGGTATGGCTATGCAGCAGGGAAGACCTATGGGTATGCAGCCGGGTATGAGCATGCAACAGGGAAGACCTATGGGTATGCAGCCTGGTATGACTCAACAACAGATGAATCGCCCTGAGATTCCACAAAAGGCTCAAAAGCCGGGTAAAACCCCTAAGGCACCAAAGCCTGAAAAAGCACCAAAGCCTGTTAAGGAGGCAAAACAGCCAAAGCAAAAAAGTGGTAAGATGGGTGGTGGAATGATAGCTTATATCGTTATCTCACTAATACTTATACTTGGTATGGCAGGCGTAGGAGTATGGGGATATCTTCATTATACCAAGAAAATTGACAATCTTACCAATGATAAGGATGCCGTTTCAAAAGAACTTGAGAGCACAAAGGCTATGCTTGACAGCAGAGATGAAGAGATAGCCGGTCTTGATACTGCCAATTCTGACCTTGAAGATGAAGTTTCCTCATTACAGAGTCAGGTTGCAGATTACGAAGCACAGGTTTCAGAATTATCTTCAGCAAATGATAAGTACGCACCATTAGTTAATTTTGCAAACGATTCTGCAACAGGTCAGGGTCATGATGATTTCTTTGCAAGTGACAGTGTAGTTCACTTAAAAGGTGATACCAAATCAGTCAAAGTGTTTTTTGAACCTGAGGACGGAACTGTAAATCCTGCAATCGCAGACGGCGGTGTAGCTACCTGTTCATGGCAGGATGGTTGGGGCGAAACCGGATATGTGGCAACTCTCGATATAGCTCCTGTTGCAACCGGAACAACAACCTTAACACTTACAAATGATGTAAATGACGAAAAGATAACTATACTGGTAATTGTAGATTAAACTTCGGTTTATCAATGCAAGGGTCGATTATAGAGCATGGTATGTATGCGGCCGGCTATATGCAAAGGGTCGATTACAGAGCATGGTATGTACGAGGCCGATTATAAGCAAAGGGTCGATTATAGAGCATGGTATTTACGAGGCAGGCTATATGCGAAGGTACACGCATAGCACGTTCGCACTCTTGAAACAGCTAGTGCATCCGTCTCCAAATAAATCGACTATATAACTTGCCTAAATTGACATCTGCATCGTTGCTCTCACTCGCCGTAGCTACTACTACGACTCGTTCGAGACGCCTTGCAGAATGACAATTTATGCGGCGTTAATAGTCGAAGTATTTGAAAACG
>CADCDW010000104.1 GCA_902800325.1 uncultured Lachnospiraceae bacterium | reverse complement strand
AATCTGTCCGTCACCTACAGGAGTAATAAAGCTGTCATGCTTCTCTGCGGTATAACCTGTCATCGGTTGAAACCAATGTGTATAATGCGTAGCACCGTTTTCTACCGCCCACTCCTTCATAGCTACCGCAACCGAATTGGCTACATCAAGCTCAAGGTGTGTATTGTTTTCGATAGTCTTCTTAAGTGCCTTGTATATATCCTTAGGCAACTTATCTCTCATAATCTTGTCATTAAATACTAAGCTTCCATAAAGCTCCGGAATGTTTTTTACCATAATTTTTTCTCCCTTCTTTTTTTCAGCATTTTTATATCAGCATATTTTTTAACAAAAAAAGGGCACCTTAGAAGTATCATCTTCTAAAGCGCCTTTGCTTTACATGCGTAAGTATTGCACAATTAATTTTATTTGTCAAGAGGTAATTTTAAAATTTTATCAAGTATTTTTTCAGCGGCCTCATCCTTGCTCATAATTGGCAGCTCGGTTATATCCTCTCTTGTGATAAGTGTTATTACATTTGTATCCGTACCAAAACCTGCGCCTTCAACCCTTAAGCTGTTGGCAGCTATCATATCGACATTTTTCTTATCAAGCTTTGCTCTTGAGTTTTCGATGAGGTTCTCGGTTTCCATTGAGAAGCCGCAAATAAACTGATCTTCTTTCTTATTGGCACCAAGTTCCTTAAGGATATCCTTGGTTCTGCCAAGAGGTATACTCATATCGTCATCTTTTTTCTTGATTTTTTGATCAGCCACCGTAACCGGTGTATAGTCCGCTACTGCTGCGGATTTGATAATGATATCCGACTCGTCCTTATATTTCATAACAGCTTCATACATATCAGCAGCACTTACTATATTTACCACCTCTACAAACGGTGGTGGTGCTATGGCGGTTACACCTGATACAAGGATAACTCTTGCACCTCTTTCCATAGCATTTCTTGCGATTGCATAACCCATCTTACCTGATGAATGATTGGTTATATATCTTACAGGATCTATAGCCTCCTGAGTCGGTCCTGCGGTTACCAGAACAGTCTTACCTGCCAGATCCTTTTCATGCTTTATCTCTCGTAAAATATAATCAAGCAAAAGTTCCTCATCCGGAAGTTTTCCGGCACCCACATCACCACATGCAAGTCTTCCACTTGCAGGCGATACAATCTCCATACCATAGTGTTCAAGTTTCTTAAGATTATCCTGAAGGATAGGATTTTCATACATATTGGTATTCATAGCCGGAGCGATAAGCTTCTTGCATTTGCATGCCATAACAGTAGTTGTAAGCATATCATCAGCTATACCGTTTGCAATCTTCCCAATCACATTGGCCGAAGCAGGTGCTATCATCACAACAGAAGCTTTTTTCGCAAGTGCAACATGCTCCACACTGTACTGAAAGTTTCTGTCAAATGTATCCACAAGACATTTATTACCCGTCAGTGTTTCAAAGGTAATCGGATTAATAAAATTGGTTGCATTCTTAGTCATTATGACCTGAACATCAGCATTTAATTTGACCAGCATGCTTGTCAGATTGGCAATCTTATAAGCTGCTATGCTTCCTGTTACTCCAAGTACAACGGTTTTTCCTTTAAGCATCTTCTTATCCTCCCTTTTCTCAATCTTTATCCTGAACACTTAAATTAAATTTATTGTGAACGATAATCTGCAAATCTATTTAATGCACAAAAACTACATAAAATCTTTCGTAAGAAGTCCATGCTTCTCATATCTGGATACGTTTGCAATCTTATTATCATCATCCACAAATACCACATAAGGCTTATTAGCTTTAGCCTCTTCAGGAGTCATCTCGGCATAGCACATAATAATCACCTTGTCGCCTATATCTACAAGCCTTGCAGCTGCACCGTTAAGGCATATCATCCCACTGCCTTTTTCGCCTGCGATAACATAGGTTTCAAGTCGGTTGCCGTTATTTACATCCACCACCTGAACCTTCTCGTATTCATATATTCCGGCAGCTTCCATAAGTGCCTCGTCTATGGTTATGCTTCCTACATAATCCACATCCGCCTGAATAACTGTAGCTCTATGAATCTTACTTTTAAGGACATTTAAAATCATTTTTTACCTCTCTCTTTGAAGGTATCTTTGATTTCGATTAACTCATCGCAGGCACGCTCTCGCTACTCTCACACGCAGCGGTACTAAGCTCGCAAGCTCGCTAAGTGCCGGCGTGTTCAAAGTACCTGCTCATGAATTATCAAAATCAAAGATACCTGCCAAGTTTTATATAAATCTTTTATTTTAAAAGCTATAATTATATAGTTGCCATAAAGTTATCAATAAGTCTTGCCTCACCGCCTATGTTGACTGCGATTGCACAGAGGATTTCTCCCTTTATGGTGTCTATGCTCTTCATAGTATTAACATCAACGATTTCTACATAATCTATGTTAGCAAGAGGTTCTGCTTCGATAAGCTCTCTCATAGCCTTTTTAACCTTTGCTGCATCACGCTCGCCATCTTCAACCATTTTCTTAGCCATAAATATCGACTTGCTAAGCACCAATGCCGCCTCTCTTGACTTTGGTGAAAGGTAGGTATTTCTTGAGCTCTTTGCAAGGCCGTCTGCCTCTCTTATAATAGGACATCCGACTATCTCTATATCCATATTTAAATCCTTGACCATACGCTTAACCACTGCAAGCTGCTGTGCATCCTTCTCACCGAAATATGCTCTGTCAGGTGTAACTATATTGAAAAGCTTATTTACAACCGTACAAACTCCTCTGAAATGTACAGGTCTTGAAAGTCCGCAAAGTGCCTCGGTAAGTCCTGTCATATCAACAAAGGAGCAAAAACCCTCATCATACATTTCTTCCGGTTCCGGATGAAAGATAAGAGATGCTCCTGCTGCCTCACAAAGCTTTGCATCAGCCTCCAAATCTCTCGGATAGCTGGCAAGATCCTCTGTCGGTCCAAACTGCATAGGATTTACAAATACACTGACAACTACGCGGTCATTTTCCTTTACCGCTCTGTCTATAAGGCTCTTATGACCTTCGTGAAGGTATCCCATAGTCGGCACAAGACCGACTGTAAGTCCTTCCTTTCTCCACGCTTTAACTCTGTCTCTTACTTCCTTTATAGTTGATACGATTTCCATATCCGTTTTCCTCCATTCATAATGTAACACAGGCGTGAGCCTTGTCACATTTTAATAAATTATATTTGATTGTGAGTTTTGACAATCCCATAAGCAGACCGTTTTTTAACGTCGGTACTTAGCGA
This sequence comes from uncultured Lachnospiraceae bacterium, assembly GCA_902800325.1. Lineage (GTDB taxonomy): Bacteria > Bacillota > Clostridia > Lachnospirales > Lachnospiraceae > Coprococcus_C. The sequence continues at coordinate 3,989 of CADCDW010000104.1, read as the reverse complement.
GGATATCCGAGCTTAGTACCGCTACGTTAAAAACCGAGTGAGAACGTGTCTGCGTTGGGATTAGTCAAAACAAGCAATCTCAAAAAATATATCCATTGTGACAAGGCTCACGCCCTATGTCACTTTTAGTATAACTTTTCAATTACATCGTCATCTATTGCATAGGTGTGCTTTGCTTCAGGATAAGTACCTGCCTTAACCTCCTCGATATAAGCCTTGAAAGCATCCGTCATAAGCTGTCCCGTCTCGGCAAATCTCTTTACAAACTTTGGTGTGAAGTCTGAAAACATACCAAGCATATCTGCATATACAAGCACCTGTCCGTCGCAGCCTGCTCCGGCTCCGATTCCTATAGTCGGAATATAAAGCTTTTTAGTAACAAGTGTTGCAAGCTTCTCAGGTACACATTCCAAGGTAACTGCAAATGCTCCTGCTTCCTGTACGGCAAGAGCATCCTCTATAAGCTTCTTTGCCTGGGCTTCACTCTTACCCTGAACCTTAAATCCACCAAAAGCATTTATACTCTGTGGTGTAAGACCAATATGTGCCATAACAGGAATACCCGCATCAACTATAGCCTTAATCTGAGGTGCAACCTCAACTCCACCCTCAAGCTTTACTGCCTGAGCACGTCCTTCCTTCATAAGCCTTCCTGCATTTACCACAGCATCATAAACTGAAGTCTGATAAGACATGAAAGGCATATCTATAACTACAAGTGCCTCCTTAGCTCCTCTGGCAACTGCGGCACCATGATGAATCATGTCATCAACCGTTACGGATAATGTATCCTCATAACCGAGCATGACATTTCCAAGCGAATCTCCTACCAAAATCGCATCAATACCTGCCTGATCGATAAGCTTGGCAGTTGAATAATCGTATGCTGTAAGCATAGTAAGCTTCTCGCCGTTTTCCTTAGCCTTTGCAAATGTTAAAACTGTTTTTTTCATAATATTTACCTCCTATATATCTTTACACCTATGCATTGTAAGGTGTAGTGCTGCCGGAACGCCATTTACGTTCCCTACTATAGATCAAGCAGCCCCTTCATCTCGTCATAATTATAATCAGATGCATCCTTATGCTTTGCATCTGCTATCTCAACCAGTTCCTTTGACAAAAGCTTATATACTGCCTGTTCGTCAGGATTATCTTTTAGTGCCTCAATATGCTTTCTTACTGTCTCGGTATCACATCTTTCTACCGGTCCGGTAAGAGCACCTGCACATCCTTTTTCGATAAGATTATGTGCATTATTCTCAAATAACGGTTTAAGTGCTTTTTCCGCCTCTGTCTCGTTAAATCCGCAATCCATCATAAGCTTCATACTCTTATGATAAAGGCCTATCACAAGATTACTTGCGAAAACAGCAGCCCCATGATACTTAACCTTATCCTTAGCACTTATAATCTTGACCTGATGCCCCATGCCCTTAAATATATCCGACATCACATCCATCCGTGCTTCGCTTCCTTCAATTGTTATAAATGCCTGATTGAAATTTATATATGACTCAGTCTTTGAATTGACTGCATATATAGGATGTATCGAATAACCGAAAACACGGCTATCCATACCAGAAAAAACCTGTGAGGAAAGAGCCCCACTGGTATGACATATTATCTTGCCTGAGATATCTGCATCAAGTCTGTCCAGCATATCCGCCATAACAGCAATCTGCCCATCAGGAACAGTGATAAATATGATATCATTACCATTTACAAGTTCAGTTAAGGACTGATAGCAATGTGAATTCGTGAACTTGGCCGCCTCCATAGCACTCTTTAGGGTTTTGCTGTAATAACCACCGATGTTTAAACCAAGCTTATCACCATCTATGGCTATATGCTTACCCAGAGTAAATCCCATCTTGCCGGCTCCGATAAATCCAACCTTCATAGCATTTCTCCTTTATGAACTGATATTAAATTTCCGGTACAGTTTCTCATACAGTTTATCAACTGCATATCCGAATACCATCCACGTGCAATATATCATCTATGGGGATTTTTGTAAATATTATTCAGATAAAAAATTGTATTTTAAAAAATACATAAATAAATTAAATATATCGTCCCCGAAAGGACGATATATTATATACGCCTATTAACAATCTACAACATAGCAATTTTATTTGAAAGATTAACAACCTGTTTTTCTAATTCCTCAAGCTTTTTTTGAAGCTTGGAATTTTTTTCTTTTTCCATTTTTAAGTCTATTGCCCATTATCCTCGGGCTATCTTCTTAACACTACCCTTTTTAAAGGTAGTAAATTCAATGCTTTGCGAACCCTTTTGCGGCGCAAAACTTTTTTCTTTGTACTTTTTTATTATACAACTTGAAAAACACCTTGTAAAGCACCATTTTATGCGCATCGGCGCAAAATCACAAAAAATAATTCTATACTTTTTCTGTGAGTTCTTTTATATCATCAACAGACAATTTGGTTAAAGCTGCAATCTCCTCAATAGAATCTTTGCCTCTGGCTAACATTGCTTTTGCTATTTCTATCGCTCTATTTTCTTCTGCTTCTTTCTTCATATCTTCAGTTGCCTTACACATATTAACCATCTCCTTCCCATCCTCGAATTTCAAATCAGATCCTGTGACATCCCTTATAAGTTCTGCAGTTTCTCTGTCAATACTTTCATATACTTTATCATTTTCAAGCACTTTTTTCAATACATCTTTATCATTCGAATACTTTATATATTTCAGTACTTCTGCCAATGTCGATTTTAATTTGTCGAAATCCTCATCCTTCATATTGTACGGTGAAATCAGATTAATTTTATAATTAGGAATGAATTTCAGTATATCTGTATTTTTTATTCCTATCATAGAATATAAGTCCTTCGGTCCATCCCATTCATCAGGCGACCATAATATTACTATCGTAATTACAGGAATGAGCTTATCATACTTATAAAATCCACTAAGGAATTCTCCACTTGTAACTTTTTTACTGTGCCTCATATCACTTCTATGTCTTTTGGCAATAACTGAAACCTGTTTTGCATACTGTTCCGCATCATACAACATATTCTTAACCGGCATCGCATATTGAACTTCTGATTGATTTTCCATACCTATAATCAAATATGTCACCTCGTCATCGGTCATAATACACGCCCCTTTTAAAATATCCCTATATCTTTGGATTATATCTGAGGCGGCATTTTCTCCTTCATTATATGGAAATGTAATTTCATTTGCATCCATCTCATGCAAATCATCCGGTTTTATAATCTGCTTTCCATCATAAATATAATAATTAACAATGTCTGCAAATCTTTTATTATCACTTAAATACTCATGTGTTCTTGCATCTTTTTTTCCCATAAAAATCATACCCTCTTTCATAGTTAAATTATTTCGTTGAAAATATACAAAAACATCGCCATTTGACGATGTCATTATTATAATCAAAAGCCATCTGTATGTCAATGTCATTTCAGTAAATAAAAAATAAAGTCTTAAAGTATAACTCTTTAGGACTTTATTTGAGTATTCAAAATTTTTTAGGGCTATCTTCCTAACAAGATGAAATATCTCAAACTGCGGTTATGAGAATATTGAGTCTATTGCCCATTATCCTCGGGCTGTCTTCCTAACTTATCAGAACACATAACAATCCTTGGGTAAGTGATAATGTCTATTGCCCATTATCCTCGGGCTGTCTTCCTAACTCTTAATATTGGAAAAAATTCAATTGAAGAAATATCAGGTCTATTGCCCATTATCCTCGGGCTGTCTTCCTAACACTACCCTTTTTAAAGATAGTAAAATCAATGCTTTGCGAACCCTTTTGCGGCGCAAAACTTTTTTATTTGTATTTTTTCATTATACAACATGAAAAATGCCTTGTAAAGCACCATTTTATGCGCAGTTTCTGTCAAGTAATCGTTGGCACGATTCTTATCTCATAAAAAATCTTTATATAAAGTTACCCGTCTGGGTACTTTTATTCATTAGCTGCTTAATC
>CADCDW010000103.1 GCA_902800325.1 uncultured Lachnospiraceae bacterium | reverse complement strand
CCATGACTTACTTCTTCCTGAATCTCTTTATAGATTTTTGAAACCTGATCTTCAGTTAGCGTATGTGAAATTACCACCATCTTGGTACCATCCATACGATATACGGCACCTGTATTGGCAAATTTTTTTTGCAAAAGTCTTCCGAGTTGCTGCAAAATCCTGTTGCCGAAACTATATCCGTATACGTCATTTAGTCCGGAAAAACCCGTAAGTCCGACCTGAAGGATAATGCCTTCATCCTTCTTCCAAAACATCGCTCTTAAATCCTCAAAAAAGCCATACAAAGTCCTAAGCCCAGTGATATTATCTACATAACTTTTCTGTCCATGGTTCTTTATGGCACCGCCGAAATATCTCGGCTTACCTTCCTCGTCACGAAGTACAACTCCTCTGCAGGTACATACAACATAATTACCATCTCTGGTTTTGGCACGATACTGCATATCATGTCCACTGTCTTCTCCGGAAAAAATCATATCAATACTATGATGATAATCATCCCGATCCTCCGGATGAATATGCTCCTCCCATATACCTCCGGCATTTACCATATATTCATCCGGCAGTCCAAAATAATTGACTGCGGCTTTCGACCATCTTGATACATCCTCACTCATATCACATAGATAGATATATGTACCTTCAGCAACAATTGAAAATGCCTCGAAAAGCTCATCAAGCTTTCTTTGTTTTTCAGAATCCATAAAGTTTTCCCTCATTTCATTTATACATAAAATTCTGTCGTTTAAGCACTATTATAACTATTTTTCATTATAAACGAAAAAAGCATTTTTTTAAAGGATATTTTATAGTTTATTAATGATTTTGAGGACATTTTTTACCTGTCAAATATTTTGATATTGTTTTTTATATTGACAGGTTTTATCTTTGCAATTGATACATTTTAAGTTTTGGTTCGAGCCTTCCCAAAATCTTTCAGGATATTTGGTATAGGTAATCTCCCACTTTATCAATACAACAAGCGATGTAAAAAACAAACTCCAGCAAAAAAAGTTTTTTATAAACAGCATCGGTGTAAACATCATAAAATGTCCCCAGTCATATATGCGGCAGTTTACACAACATTTATTTTTCATAATATTGGACTGAAACGGGCAATAAATCAGTATGCATATATAGTCGCTCAAAAAATAAAATGCCGAAAGCAAAAACAGCTCTGATTCTTTTATTATGTCATTTAGATAAAGAAATGCCCAGAACGCATTGAAGGAAAGCCATACCAGCATAACCGTCCATGCTTTTTTGTTCTGATCCTGTACATATTTTAGAAGTTTTAACTCATCATAATTATCTACAGGTTTATATATATCTTCTTTCATCTTAAGCCATGCCATGGTTCTTCGCTGAGTCGAAGCCGGTAAAAGATGAAAAAGCATAATACACATAAATATTCCCCATACGATATGAAGCGGAGTTATACCAAAGAAAGCAAACGGCTTGCTTAGAAATTCCGTTATCCACTCTCTGTCTATAATATAAAGTATGAGTACACTTCCAAATAATATTATCCTGCCGATAAACTTTAACGTATATCGTATCAGTTTGCCGTTAAATTCAATTTTCTTATCAGATTTTTGACTATTATTCATCATATTAATTACTTCAATCTCTTATATTCAGTTACATTACAACGACCTTAAGAATCAGCATATCATTTTTAAACATTATTATCAAGGACGGAATGTGATTTGTGGGACATTTTGGGAATCTTTCACGCACATCACTCCTGCTTTTTTTTCATTCGCTGCCAGTTTATAAATCCATATGAATCATTTATAAAAAACATAATAAAACATAATACCATCGGAAGATAAGAAATATCAGTCGTGGCTGAAAGTATCCATAAGATTATCAAAACCACATCATTTGCCGCATAAAACAAAGCGTAATATGAGCTTCTTAAAAAGGTAAGCGATGCAGCCATAAAGCTGGTCGTTATAGACAATGTTGAAAAGAAAAGGTTGGGCGTATCAAAATATCTGAGTATAAAATAAAACAATGTAGTTACTGCAATCGACATTATAATTAAAATACTCCATATTTGGGGATTTGTATGTCTTACCCTAACCTCGCCCTTCTGATATGGATTTTTAATCCATGTAACAACTGCTCCCGCTGCGATAGGTGCAGTCATACCAAGATATGCTATCATCTCGCCCCAATATCTGAACTTGTATGAAACTATCGCATAAAAAATTGCAAAAACCACTGTCAGAAACTGTCCCAGCACATCTCCCTTTGCTACAAATATAAGTGCAGTAACACCTATAAGTGATGCTGCAAGTGTGAGATATTCCTTATTTTTGAAAGCCAAAAATGAAATAAGAATAACCATTACAGAGATAAACCATATAATTTTTTCATACCATTTTAATCTTTTTACAGAATCTATAAGTTTCATAAATTTTCAACCCCCAAAACTTTTACTTCATTTTTATACAGATTTACTCCAATAATACAATTTACATACTATACTTAAAAAGCATCCGTTAATTGTATCTTCTAAGACCTAACGATACAATAAACGAATGCTTTTCACATTCTGCTACCCGGTGGCAGCTTACAGTATTTAAACTTCTTTTTATTTTTTTATTATACTACTGTAATTCCATTTTTCTTTGCAAGCTCCAAAACCTCTTCTTTTGATAACTTTGTATATTTTGTAATCTTACTTAAAGGTTCGTTGCCATTGAGCATATTCACTGCAAATTCTCTTTTATCGGTTGCTTTAGTTTCAATTACGGTTTGATCAAATTCATCCTTCATAAGTTCTCTTAACGCTTCACACATAACACCATCACCTCTTATTTTATCATATAATTCCTGATTAGCAGATACGCTTACCTGTAATATTGCATCTGCATTTATCTTATCATCCTTATCTTTTAAATAATCCGTTCCCTTTATGAACCTTCGAATTTCATCCTCTTCCGCATCCGGAGCAAGTATACGAAGTGCTTCGTATCTTCCTTTTTCAAGCTGTTTAGTTACAACTATCTGTAAGGGTATATTAATTATATCATATACATAATATATTCCAAAAGTTTTTTCTTCAATTTTTGCAGATAATTCTTCCAAACTTTTAAATAGTTCTCTCGGATATATATGCCTAAATATCGAAATAGTCATTTCTTTCGCAGATATCTCATCAACATATTTTCCATATCCTTTATATAATCCGGCATAAGCAATAGTTTTATACAAATCATCAATTGATAATTCATCCCTTGGTGATTTGTACTCTACTATATTATATTTTCGGAATATCTCCCCGATTGGATTATCTATTACAACATCCCTTTCTTTTTTGATTATAAGCATATCCATCTTTATAGGTTCTTTAGAAAGTTCATACTCCCTATCATAGGATAAATCATTTTTATATTCTTTTAAAATGTATTCTATGCTTCCATAAAAACCCGGATGCCATTTAATGTTTCTAATGTTATCCATACAAACACTCTCCTTTATCTATATTCATTTTTTATATGAAAATAAAAAGCAAGAATAATATTAATTTATCACCTGGGTTTTTCTTTAAAATCACAATATATCCACTTGCTTAAATAAATGTTATCACAATAAAAAAAATAAACCAGTTAAAAATTATAACCTTTGGGTTAAAATTTTTAACTGGTTTTCTCTATTTAAATTCTGTCTTTTCGGCAGAATTGACAATATATTCTATATAATATATTTTAGTAAAATCGACACATAAACGGCTAATCATCTAATAAAAATCATATTATACAATTATATCCTCCAACGTATAAGGAAATGCCTTTCCCATATCTTCCGGATTAATTTCCACCTGATATCCAACCTTTCCCGCTGAAAAAAATATCGTTTCAAAATCCATCGCAGTTTTATGTATAAATGTTTTAAATTGCTTCTTCATACCTATAGGTGAGCAGCCTCCATGGATATATCCGGTAAGCGGAAGAAGTTCCTTTTGTTTTATCATCTCTATGGATTTTTCTCCTGATACCTTTGCCGCTTTTTTTAAATCAAGTTCCTTTGCAACCGGTACTACAAATACATAATACTGACCGGATTTCCCCCTTGTTACAAGAGTCTTAAACACACAGTCAGGATTTTCTCCGAGTATCGCAGCTATCTCTTCTCCGCTTGTAGATGCATCCTGTGTATAGGTATGACTTTTGTATGGAATCTTTTTTTGTTCAAGCACACGCATTACATTGGTTTTTTCCTGTTTATTCATATCCGATCATCCTTATTCATATATTACATCTTTTATTTAAGTATATCAAGCACTTCACCTATAAACATCATATGTGGTGCGTCCGAACCATAAAAACCATCTGCAACATCCTTAGGCATATTGGCAACATCAAGCTCCTGCTTAAATAACTTCTTACATACAAGTGTAACCTCAGCCTCCTCAAATGTCATGGAGTTATCTACCTCTTTGGCAGTTAATCCCGATTCATTCATCTTATCCATATCCCTTCCTGACTTTGAGCCCAAAACTCCAAGTGTCTTTTTGTATTCATCAGGATAAAAGCTTACAGTAAAGTAATCATTATCTTCCATAAACTCATATGTATATCTTGAACTTCTTACGTAAACTGTAGCAACAGGCTTATTCCAAAGTGTTCCAAGTCCTCCCCAGCTGATAGTCATAGTGTTAAACTTTTCAGAATTTCCGGCAGTAAGAAGTGCCCACTTCTTATCAAATTGTGTAAAAATATCTGTTTCAAAATTCATAGTTATTTCTCCTTTTTGCTCTGTGCAATTTATAAATAAATCAGCTTATACAATGCCAATTTCTTTATGTTATACTTTATGTTCTATTTAATACATTTTATTACTTTTTGTCAAATGGAATTTGTAAATTATATACAGAAAAATTATCTCTTTCTTTACAAATCGAAGAACCCGGAAATTATCATATTGAGGTTTGTCTCATATAGGATAATTTCAGGGTTCTCATTTTTTAGCACCTGATGCCTGGTACACCAAAAAACAAACAACCGTCACGGATACTTATTATTTAGTGTACTATTATAGCGTTTTCAAAACAACCGGCATCACTACTTAATCTTACTACTTATACTTACTTCTTAATCTTTCTTCTCTTAAAAGTAAGATAAATACCTGCCAATGCAGTGTCAATCATAATCATAACTACCATACCGACATTCATATTGTCGCCTGTTTTTACTGATTTCTTTCCTGTATTAGTATTATCAGCAGGTGGTGTAACTGTCGCCTCAGGAGTAGTTGTTTTTCCTTTGGCTGTAACCTCAAACTCAACTGTTACATCTTCTGCATCAGTAAACATTGCAGTTAATGTATGTTTTCCTACTGATAATGTTTCCAGATATTCAGGCTTTAATACAATTATTACAGAGCCTGCTTCGGCAGTATAATTTGATACATCTACTTTAATCTGATCTACCGATATGCCCGTAAACTGACTAAATGTCTTATAATCATTGACATTACGCTTAAATACGAACTTATCTCCTGAAGAGCTTCCTTTTTCCCAGTTGCTTCCGGAACCTTCGATTGCAGAATAAACAATCTTTGCATTCTTTAATGCTTCCTCGTCATCCGTCAGTTTCTTTTTCATTATATCGGAAATCTGAGATTTCTGATTATCCGTCAATGCATCATATGCTTTTCTTGCTTTTTCTATGGCGTCCTTATCATCTGCAGTTACATCCTTAGATGCCGGCAGGTCGTTGATAATATCTGTTACTTTTTCCGCAACAGTCTTAATAGAATCGAATGCATCCTCTCCTGCCTTTTCTTCATTCCAAGGGCCACTTTCTTTTGGTTCGTCCTGTGTATCTTTTTCGGTAGCTTTATCGATTGCATCTATGGCATCATCATAAGCTTTCTTTAATTCATCAAGACCTTCTTCATCATAATCGCCGCTTTCTGCAAGTTCATCATATTTCTTCTTTAACTCTTTCTTAGCCTTTTCCTTAGTTTCTTTAATAGCTAAGGCTTTCTCTACATTCTCAAGCTTCTTCTTTATCTCATCACTGACGTCATCCTTTTGGTCATCAGTTAATAAAATATTTGTCGATTTTTAACAAAAGAACGACCGGGGATTTCTTTTGATGCTTTGTTTTTCCTGTAACCCCGCGTTTTTACTTGCTTTGTGGCATCCGATGTAAACTTTTGGATACATATGTGCCAAAAATACGCTTGATTTAACATTTGGGGCAGATTATAATTTTTCTTGTGATATATTTATATGTTTTTTTAACCAAATGTGCATATCAGCAAGTATATTTATTATTGGGTGAGTTCTTTTTCCCCATAACACCAGTTTCTTTTAAAACCTCTTCTCCAACATTATATAAAGGCTAAATTCGTACAAGTATGCGATTAAGTTTTAATTCTTGTATGTTTATTTAACTATTCGTTTTGACCTTTTTATCTTTGCAAGTATATTTTTGTATTTATAACTTTGTTGATTTTGATTTCTGTAGTTTTTTATTTATGAAGATTTTAAATTTTGTGGATTTTTTATTTAGTAGATTTTATTTGAGGGGTGATGTTTAATGAACAATGATAAGATAAATAATGATAAAACGAACAAAGAAAGGTCAAATATCGATCTGGCGAATATTATAAAAATTAATAATAATACTAATAATAATGATAACCGCTTTATCACCAAACCCGACCTTTCCTCTTTGCCGACCGGCAAGATAAAATACGGGCTTACCAACGATTACATGTTCAGGGCTGTATTTCAGGAGAACAAAAAAGCACTTGAAGGACTTCTTTACGCTCTGCTGGCACTTCCCGAAGGAAGCATAGCCGCGATAGATATTGAAAATCCGATTGAGCTCGGTAAAGTCATAAATGATAAAACCTGTATATTGGATTTAAAAATTATGCTAAATGACAAACAGCTTTTAAACATAGAAATGCAGGTGACGGATTACGGCAACTGGCCCGAACGCTCGCTTACATATCTTTGCAGGGCATTTGACCATCTAAAGGGTGGTGAGGATTACAGCATGGTTCGTCCAACCATGCACATAGGGATTATAGATTTTGATTTACCGGGACTTTCGCCGGAGTTTTATGCGGAATATATGCTGCTCAACACCAAAAATGGGGAAGTTTATAGTGACAAGTTCCGTCTTCGTGTGTTAAACTTAAATCAGATAAACTATGTACCTGAAGACTACAAGAACAGTCTTTATCATTGGGCGAAGCTTTTTAAAGCCACCACTTGGGAGGAGATAAAAATGTTAGCAGAAAAAAATGATT
>CADCDW010000102.1 GCA_902800325.1 uncultured Lachnospiraceae bacterium | reverse complement strand
TATTTATGAAAAATTTTGTGGGAGCTTCAACAAGAGGAACCGATCCGATAATATATATGCTTCTTGTCCTGTCTATGATTCCGCCGATTATAGTATATATATTTTTTTCAAAGAGTATAACCTCCCGTATCGTAATCGGAGCAGTAAAAGAATAACGGTAAAAAATAACGGTGAAAGAATAATTTTTATTCTTTCACCGTTATTTTTTGTTACTCTGTCTATTGTTATTTGAGTGTTTTATGCTGTGTGATTATCTTTGCAAGCTCGCTTGCGGTAATAGGTTTTGAGAAAAGATATCCTTGTAAAGTATCGCAAAGCTGATCCTGAAGTATTTCAAGCTGCTCCTGACTTTCAACACCTTCTGCTACGACGGCAATATTCATCTGGTGAGCAAGTGAGATGATTGTGTTGGCAATATACTTGTCATTTTCATTATTGCAGATATCATCAATAAATGATTTATCAATCTTAAGAGTGTCAATCGGAAGCTGAGTCAGGTAGTTGAAGGATGAATATCCGGTTCCGAAGTCATCTAAAGCTATAGCAACACCAAGCTCCTTTATCTGATTGATAAGCTTAAGGTTATGTTCAAAGGATTGCATAAGAACACTTTCCGTTATTTCAATTTCAAGGTATTTAAGGCTCATACCGGTTTTGGCAGGAATAGATTTTATGATATCGATAAAATTATCCTTTTTAAGCTGGCTGGTTGAAACATTTACAGAAACCTTGTATGGACCGTATCCGTTTTTTATAATTGTATTATTGAACATACAGGCTTCGTAAAGTGCCCACTCACCGAGTTCATTAATCATTCCGTTATCTTCGGCGATAGGTATGAATTCTTCAGGTGATACAAAGCCCAAAAGCTCAGAATTGATACGCATAAGAGCCTCATATCCGGTTATTTCACCGGAGAGCATATTAACCTGAGGCTGGTAAAGAAGATAAACCTCTTTCTTTTCTATAACATTTGTGAGCATTTCATCAAGCTCATTCTTTCGGTTGAAATCGTAATCCATAAAGCTGTCAAAGAATCTGTATGCATTCTTACCGGAGGTCTTTGCACTGTACATGGCAAGGTCTGCATTTTTGATAAGCTCATTTATAGAAAGACCGTGTTCAGGGAAGAGGGCAACACCGATACTGGCTGATACATGGGCTTTTTCACCCTCGAGGTCAAACGGAAGCTTGACTATATCAACAATGCTTTGTGCGAAGCTCTTTAAATCATCAACATTATTATAAGCTGATTTAAATACAAGGAATTCGTCACCGCCGGTTCTGGCAACTATATCATTTTCATTTGACAGACATTTAAGCTGGTCTGAAAACTGCTTTAAGAGTAAGTCACCATAATCATGTCCGAGTGTATCATTAACATTTTTAAAGTTATCAAGGTCAATGAAAAATATAGCATGTCTCTTTAACTGCGCGCCTTCCTGATTAAATATATCATATGAATACTTCATAAAAGCAACTCTGTTATAAAGACCGGTAAGACCGTCATGGTATGCAAGCTGTTCAATGTAAGCATAATTTTTCTTTAATTCAATTTCATTTTCTTCAAGTATCTTCTTGGATTTATCAAGCTCCTTGTAGTTGCCGGAAATGATTTCCATCATGTTGTTAAACATTTCGGCGAGCTCACCAAATTCATTTTCTTCTTTGATATCAGACCTTTTATCAAGATCGCCATCGGCAGCTTTTCTCATATCGTTTTTAAGAGAAATAATCGGGTCGGTGTATTTTTTAACGAGGAAGCTGCTTATAATAATTGCTATGATAAGTATGATTGCCAGGGTGATTATAAGTGTTAGAGGCAGGGTTGATATGATGGCCTGATATTCGCTACCGTCCTGCTTTATAACATATAACCAGTTCTGGGAGGATATACGGTAGTAACCGTATATATTTCTTACAGATGAAATGTTTGTGCTTAAAAATCCGTTTATAGTACCTTGATTTAGTATGTTTTTGGCTTCGTCATACAGTTTTTTATCTTTATCATCATTGCTATAGTTGAACAGATATTCTCCATCGGATGAGAGAATGAAAGCAGAGCCGGCTTCAGGCATAAATGCACCAAAATAATCTGCAGGTATATTGGATCTTATTATACCTACAATTGTTCCCTTAACTTTGATAGGGGCGATGATTTCAATGCTGTTGCCATCTTTGTTGATATTTGAGGCGTTCATGATGATGGTTTCGTTTATTTCGGTAACGGGAACACTCATGTATTCCTCCCAGTCGCCATTTGCATTTTCATCGGAGCTTGCGATAAGATATCCGTTTATGTCGTACATATAGTAATCGGTATAGTATAGTGCTTTCTTTTCAAAGAGCTCATCAACGTTACTAAGATGTGATGGAGAAGCACCTGATACAATACCATTATAGCTTTCAAGGGCGATATTTTGAATCTGTGTTGATGCAGCAAGTCCTTCAGCCTCGGCTATCTGGACATCCAGTTGGGCAGAAAAACCGTTAGCATATATTTCTGCAAGTTTAGCTGCGGAATCCTTTGCCAAATCCATATATTTATTGTAAGATATTATATAAATGAGGATTGTCATAAATATAATGGGAAGAGCTGAAAGAAGTATTAATGACAATCTTAATGACTTTTTTATCGACATAGTTTTTTCTCCGTAATTAAATAATTTGACATATACATTTATTATATAGAAAATCAATGTAATAATCAATCTGAAAATTATAATATTTTTGTTATTTTTATATAAAGAAAAGTTGATTTATTGGAATTTTTTGTGTATAATTATATCAGCATCGTGTTTGCAAAAAGGAGGAGAGTAATGTTTGACGTATATTTTGGTAAGTATTTGCAGGATATAGGGGTTATCAGCAAAGAAGATTATTTAGATATAATTGAAGCTAATCGTAAGAATAGAGTAAGGCTTGGTATCATTGCAGTCAGTGAAGGTTACATGACTGAGGAACAGGCTGATGAGGTAAACCGGATACAGGCTCAACAGGATGCAAGATTTGGAGATATAGCTGTATCAAAAGGATATCTTACAGATGCACAGGTAGGAGATTTGCTTAAGAAACAGGGAGATTCTTATCTTTTACTTGTACAGGAGCTTTTGGAAAGAAATCTTCTTTCACTTGAAGAAATTCAAAGGCACATTAATCAGTATAAGAAATCAGAGAGATTTACATCTTTGGATATAGATGCTTTAAAGAGCTCGGATATCGACAGTGTTATCCAGGTATTTACAAGAGAGATTCAGATACCGGCGGTTATTAAGGATTATCTTGCACTTATGGCAAGAAATATTGTCAGATTTATTGATAATAAGGTAAGATTTGAAAGAATCGAAAGAATTTATACATATACCGATAAATGTATGGCAAGCCAGTCCTTTACCGGTGATTATGAGCTCTTTATAGGTATCGGCGGTGTAGGTAATAAGAACATCGGTGAAGCTTATGCCAAAGAGGAATTTGAGAGCATTGATGAAGATTGCTTAGATGCTGTTTGTGAATTCATTAATGTAAGTAATGGTATATATGCATCAAAGTTAAGTCAGGAGGAAATAAAGATAGATATGCTTCCACCTGCTATGTATCCGGATGTTACAACAATTGAGACAGACGGAATCATGTATATGCTTCCTTGCTTCATACACGAGGAAAGAGCAGACATAATAATCTGTATGGAAACTAAGTGGCGTATAAGGTAATACGAAATATATGCGTTATAAATGATTTAATAAAGATTAAGGAGAAGTTGAAGATGGCAAATATATTGATAGTTGATGATTCAAGAACTTCAAGAAGAATCCTAAGAGGAATCCTTGAAGAAGATGGTCATACAATTATAGGCGAAGCAAAAAATGGTCAGGAGGGTTACGATTTATATAAAGAATTCAGACCTGACCTCGTCACGATGGATATTACAATGCCGATTCTTACAGGTGTAGAGGCTTTAAAGAAGATAAAAGAAGAATATCCGGATTCAAAGATAATAATGGTTTCAGCAGCCGGACAGCAGCATAATATGATTGAAGCTGTTCAAAATGGCGCGGCTGAATTTATTTCAAAGCCTTTTGAAATTGATGCAATTAAAAAGGTAGTAAGAAATGTTTTGGAGTCTTAAATTTATATAATCAAATAAAAGGCACTCTTATTATAAGGAGTGCCTTTTCGTGTGATTTATATTAAACTTTTAATTGTTTATATGACATAATTAATGCGGAGGCATATATGATAGAAACTGTTGTGTCAGTAGATCTGATGATAGAGGAAAAACTAAAAATTAAAAAAAACAGATTAGCACCGGATATTCTATCAGGTGATGAAAAAAGACTCTGTATCGTTTCCGGACTTTACGGTGACGAGCTTCAGGGACAATATATTTGCTATGAAATTATAAGAAAAATTAAAGAGGATTTCGACAAGCTTAAGGGTATAGTCGATGTATATCCAAGTCTTAATCCTTTGGGACTTGATTCAAGAACAAGATATATTCCTGATTCCGATATGGATATGAACCAGCTTTTTCCGGGTTCAAAAACCGGTGCGGTTGGTGAGTATGCTGCATCCTGTATATTTGATGATATCAAGGGCGCGGATGTATGTATTGATTTGCATTCCAGCAATATATTTTTGCACGAGGTACCACAGGTAAGATTAAATGATGACAATGTCGATGCACTTTTACCTATAGCCAAGTGCCTTAATACAGATATGATATGGATACACCCCAGTACATCTGTTTTAAACGGAAGCCTTGCCTATGCTTTAAATAAAACAGGAACATTATCCCTGGTTATTGAATCAGGTACGGCATTTAGGATTAATAAAAAGTATTGCAACAAAATAGTGGACGGCCTTTTGGCACTTATGAATTTTATGGGTATATGGGATAAAGAGTCTCCGAAGCCGCATGTACCCAGTATAACAAACGATAAAGATATGGTTTACATAAATTCGGAAAGCAGTGGGATTTTTATTCCGGGTGTTAATCTGTATGATAAGGTTAATATCGGCGATGAGATAGGAATGATAGTAGATGTTATAACAGGCTCGGTAGAGGAGGTTGTAAAGGCTTCTGCAAATGGAATGATATGCTCTATCAGAGATTATCCTGTTATCGAAGAAGGCTCGCTTATAGCAAGAATAGTGGGTGACGGAAATGAATAAAGAATTATTATTTACAATGAATACGTCCTTTAGGGGCGAGTATGAAATACATGGTTTTACATATGGACACGGAGAAAAAGCTGCCTGTATAGTCGGAGCGATGAGGGGAAATGAGTATCAACAGCTTTACATCTGCTCATTGCTTGCCGAGAAGCTTTCGGAGATAGAAGCAAAGGGAGATATTGCATCAGATAAGCAGCTTCTGCTTATCCCCACGCTTAATTACAGCTCCATGAATGCCGGAAAGGTCAAATGGATATCTGATGATTCGGATATAAACAGGTCATTTCCGGGAAATCATCAGGGAACTGCGACAAGCAGAATTGCGGCAACTATACTTGATATAGCCAAGGAGTATTCTTACGGAATCCAATTTGCCAGTTTTTATCTTCATGGTGAGCTTGTGCCTCATATCAGGATGATGAGAACCGGTAAGGAAAGCAACAGTCTTGCCAATTTATTTGGTATGCCTTATGTTGTAACCGGCATGAACAGAGCCTTTGATGCGGTTACTTTAAACTATAACTGGCAGGAGCTTGGTACACAGGCATTTTCGGTATATTCAAAGACTACGGATTGGATAGATGATGAAAGTGCACGAGTGGCAGTTTCTTCAGTGCTAAGATTTTTGACAAGAATGGGAATTATAAGATATGATTGTCACGGAGGTTATATTTCAAGTATAATAAGTGAAGATGAGCTGGTGTCAGTTAAATCAGATAGTGCGGGCTTTTTCAGAAAGATTGCTGAGATTAATACTGAGATAAAAAGAGGCGAATTAATGGCGGAGATTATCAATCCGATGGATGGTAAGATAAAAACACAGATAGTAGCTCCGACAGACGGAATCGTGTTCTTTGTACAGGATGCACCGATGGTTTTCCAAAATACAGTATGCTATAAGATTATAAAAAGGCTGCATCAATAGTCTTTTAATATATGGCTATATTTATTTAAGTAATATTTATAAGTGGGAAATAATCAAATTATAATAAATGACGGAAAGGAAAGATAAAATGAGTAAGGTTAGAAGAATCTACGTCGAAAAAAAGGATGATTACGCGGTAAGAGCAAAGGAGTTAAAGCAGCAGTTTAAGGATTACCTTGGAATTAAAACAGATGCTGTAAGAGTTCTTGTACGCTATGATATGGAGGGTGTTTCGGATGAAACCTATGAAAAGGCTAAAGTAACAGTTTTTTCAGAGCCTCCGATTGATATAATTTATGAAGAAAGGTTTGATATGGGAGCAGATGATAAGTGCTTTTCCATGGAATATCTTCCGGGACAGTTTGATCAGAGGGCAGATTCTGCAGAGCAGTGTGTGAAGCTTCTTAGT
Organism: uncultured Lachnospiraceae bacterium; assembly: GCA_902800325.1. Lineage (GTDB taxonomy): Bacteria > Bacillota > Clostridia > Lachnospirales > Lachnospiraceae > Coprococcus_C. Next base: position 820 of record CADCDW010000102.1, on the reverse strand, counting down.
GAGGATGAAAATCCGCTTATCAAATCCGCTACTACTTATATAATATCAGGCAATATAAATGATGAGCAGTTAGAGGCGATAAAGGAGTATGTTGTAAATCCGGTTGATTCAAGAATTACCGATGAGACAAAGCCTGATACCCTTGTTACAGTGTTTGAAGAACCAAAGGATGTTATCATTTTTGAAGGCTTCAAGGATATGGAGGAGGATAAGCTTAATGAGCTTTACGGCTCCCTTGGACTTGCCATGACCTTTAATGATTTCCTTCATATACAAAATTATTATAAAAATGAGGAAAACAGAGACCCTTCCATGACAGAGATAAGGGTTCTTGATACATACTGGTCGGATCATTGTCGTCATACAACATTTTCAACTGAGCTTACCGATGTTAAATTTGATGACGGATATTACAAAGAAATTCTTTCAGGTACTTATGATAAATATGTTGGTGCCATGAAGGAAATGTATAAGGACAGAGATGATAAATTTGTCTGCCTTATGGATATAGCACTTATGGCTATGAAGGAATTAAGAAAAGCAGGAAAACTTGAGGACATGGAGGTATCGGATGAGATTAATGCATGTTCCATTGTTGTGCCTGTAACAATAGACGGTAAGGAAGAGGAGTGGCTTGTAAGCTTTAAAAATGAAACCCATAATCATCCTACCGAAATCGAACCGTTTGGTGGTGCGGCTACCTGCCTTGGTGGTGCTATAAGAGATCCGCTTTCAGGACGTTCTTATGTATATCAGGCAATGCGTGTCACAGGTGCCGCTGACCCTACAGTTTCCTTAAAGGATACCATGAAGGGTAAGC
>CADCDW010000101.1 GCA_902800325.1 uncultured Lachnospiraceae bacterium | reverse complement strand
ACCTGAAACGATACAGCATAACTGCGACTGCTTTAAGAAACAGATGAGCCGTTTTATAGATTTTTCTGACGGAAAAGCACTTATGGTAAACAATGCCGACTGGCTTCTTGATTTAAATTATATAGATGTTTTAAGAGAAGTTGGTGCACATTTTTCAGTTAACCGTATGCTTACTGCCGAGTGTTATAAGCAGAGAATGGAAAAGGGATTAAGTTTCTTAGAGTTTAATTATATGATAATGCAGGCCTACGACTTTTATATGTTATATCAAAAGTATGGATGTAATCTCGAATTTGGCGGTGATGACCAGTGGTCCAATATGCTTGCGGGAACAGAACTTATAAGACGCAAGCTTGGCAAGGATGCACATGCTATGACTATTACACTTCTTCTTAATTCTGAAGGTAAGAAGATGGGTAAGACACAGAAGGGTGCTGTATGGCTTGACCCAAATAAGACTACGCCATTTGAGTTTTTCCAGTACTGGAGAAATGTCGATGATTCGGATGTTATTAAATGTCTTAAGCTTCTTACTTTCCTTCCGCTCGAACAGATTAAGGAGATGGAAAAGTATGAAGGCAGTGAGTTAAATAAGGCTAAAGAGGTTCTTGCTTACGAGCTTACGATGCTTGTACACGGAGAAGAGGAGGCTAAGAAGGCTCTTGATACCGCTAAAGGATTATTTGGTGGCGGCAATGCAGACAATATTCCTACAGCATGTATTTCAGAAGACAATTTTAAAGATGGTAAGATAGACCTTATATCGCTTCTTGTTGCATCAGGATTGGTCGCTTCAAGAAGTGAGGGAAGACGTGCCATAGAGCAGGGCGGTGTTACCGTAAACAATGATAAGGTAACAGATGTATCGGCAGCATTTGAAAAAAATGTATTTGACGAAGAATTCATATTAAAGCGCGGAAAGAAGAATTTCAGAAAAATAGTTTTGTAAATAATTTATAAGTGTAATATTAATATATTCATATAAGATTAAATGATGAATATAATAGCATAATTTTTTGGGAGGAACATTATGTCAGGAAGTCATATAGCCATACCTACCATACTTAAGGTTGGTAAGGGAACTATGGAAAATCTCGGAACATATCTTAAGGACAATGATTTTCAAAATGCGGTTATATATTTTGGAAATGGACTTATAGATATGTTTGGTAAGGATATAATTGAAAAACTTAAAACGTCAGGTATCAATATCCTTGATTATATGGAACTGGATACAGTAGATATAAACGATATTATAAAGCTTGCTTTTGATATCGACTCAAAGGCACAGGTTATACTTGGTATAGGCGGTGGAAAGGTTATAGATACTGCAAAGTATGCTGCTTATCTCCGTAAGCTTCCTTTTATAAGTATACCTACTTCTGCTTCAAGTGACGGGTTTTCCTCGGCCAGTGCCTCGCTTATAGTAAATGGCAGAAGAACCTCCGTACCTGCAAGGATGGCCTATGGTATAGTTGTGGATACAGATATTATAAAGAGTGCCCCTGAGAAGTTTTTGTATTCGGGAATAGGCGATATGGTTGCAAAGATTACTTCATTGTATGATTGGCTTTTTGAGTCTGAAAAAGGATATTCTGATATGAATGATTTTGCAGTTATGATAGCAAAAAAGGCTGTAAACAGTTTTGTCAGAACACCGTTTGAAAGTATAAGAGATGATCTTTTTTTAAGAGAACTTGTAGATTCGCTTGCCATGAGCGGTATCGCCAATGAAATAGCGGGAGGCAGTACTCCTACAAGCGGAAGTGAGCATCTTATATCGCATGCGCTTGATAAAATGCTTGAAAGACCGGAGCTTCACGGTGTACAGGTTGGTATAGCAACTTATATTATGAGCAGGGTTCAGGATCATAGATATGTCAGAGTCAATGCTATATTTGAAAAGACGGGATTTTGGGATTATGTCAGCACACTTAATCTTAAACGGGAGGATTACGAAAAGGCTATAGATATGGCACCTACGATAAAACCGCACAGGCATACTTATCTTCATGAAGAAAAGTACAGAGAGCTTGCCAAGAAAATATTGAGAGAGGACGAGATACTGAAAAAAGTATTTGGATAGACTATGAAATATGATGCAATAATGTTTGATCTGGATGGTACACTTTGGGATGCGACAGACAATATAATAAAGGCATGGAATATCGCTGTTAAAGAGTTTGAAGAGTTAAAAGATAAAAAGTTAGGTGAAAAAGAACTTCAAAGTGTATTTGGTATGCCTATGGATAAGATTACCGATATTCTTTTTCCGGAATTATCCGATGAACGTCAGGATGAGGTTATGGAAAGGTGTTGTAAAATTGAAAATGATTATCTGAATGAGCATGGCGGTAATTTATATCCGGGTCTTTTAGATACTTTAAAATCTCTTAATGAAACGCATAAGCTTTTTATAGTAAGTAACGGACAGGCAGGATATGTAGAATCTTTTCTCAATTACAATGATTTATGGGATTATTTTACGGATATAAGAAACTGGGGAGATAATCCGGTTTCAAAGGGTGAGAATATAAAGCTTGTTATGGAAAAAAACAATATAGAAAATGCTGTGTATGTAGGAGATACTCAGGGAGATGCGGATGCTGCGGCATATGCAGGTATTGATTTCATATATGCAAGATATGGATTTGGAAAAGTAAATGATTATACTTATGCGATTGACAGTATATCAGATATTATTAATCTTGATTTATAACATTATTATTGGTTAATTTAAGGAGGTGTATTATGTTTCATTATGAATATAAAACAAAAGGTACATGTTCACAGCTGATAAAGCTTGATTTAGAAGATGATAAAGTACACAACGTATCATTTGTGGGAGGTTGCAACGGAAATCTTAAGTCTATTTCAAAGCTGGTTGACGGACAGACGGTTGACTATATCGAAGGTATGCTGAGCGGAGTACAGTGCGGATTTAAAGGCACATCATGTGGAGATCAGCTTGCGAAAGCGGTGAGGGCAGCTTATGAGGCCGAAAAACAGGCAGGTTAATAAAGACTATGACAGCACTTCTTAATTAACTATACACATTCTGAGCTTCGCATATTGTATATGTAATTAAAAAGTGATGTACCGGATTATTTATACAAGCTGTAAGTGTATTTTTTAATTAATGGAAATGATGGTTATTTATGATGGAGGAACAGATGAACAACTATCTTGTTTTTGATTGGGGTGGAACATTTTTAAAATATGCAATTATTGATAAAAAAGCCAATATTATTGACAAGGATAAGGTGCCTACACCACAACCGACAGGCGATAATGAAAAGGACAGAAAAGATTTTTTTGAAGTAATAGATGATATAGTCGGCGAATATAAAGAAGGCGTGGATGGGATAGCTGTAAGTATGCCCGGAATGATTGATTTAAACAGAGGCTATACCATGACTGCGGGATGGCTTAAGTATCTTACGGGTATGTATCTTGTCGATTATATGTCAACGAGGTATGGACTCAGGGTCGCAGTTCAAAATGACGGAAAGTGTGCAGCACTTGCAGAGTATTGGAAAGGAAGCTTAAAGGATGTTGTAAACGGAGCGGTAATGGTACTCGGCACATCTGTCGGAGGCGGGATTATTATAGATAAAAAATTATACTCCGGAAGAAGGTTTTCTGCTGGTGAATATAGCTTTATGGTACTAGATTCAAGCAATAAATATGAATTTGAGTCAACATGGGGCAGCTATGGAACGAAAGGCCTTATAAGAGAGGTTTGTAAAATCACCGGTGATGATCCCTTAGTACTGGACGGTGTTGAATTGTTCAAAAGAGCAAATGAAGGGGATGAAGGAATACTTAAGGGGCTGAAAAACTATACCGATATTCTGGCTATTGGTTTATACAATCTCAATGTTCTGCTTGACCTTGACAAGATAGCGGTCGGAGGCGGTATAAGCAAGCAACCACTGCTTATGGAATACATAAAAAACAGTATTGATGAGTATGATAGCAGTAGTCCGCTGAGGCAGTTTGATACTTATATCCCCAAGCCAAATGTTGTCGTAACTAAGTATAATAATGACGCCAATCTGATAGGGGCACTTTATAATTACAATTCCATTTATAAGGAATTTGGAAGATTTAGAAAAAAATAATATAGTTGGAGGTTAAGATATGCTTGATAAGAATTTTCTTTGGGGTGGTGCCGTTGCTGCGCATCAGCTTGAAGGTGCATGGAATGAAGACGGCAAGGGTATGAGCGTCGTAGATGTGTTTACAGGTGGTTCTGTAGATAAAGCCAGAAGAATAACGGATACGGTTGAAGAAGGTGAATATTATCCTAATCAGCGTGCTATAGATTTTTATCACAGATATAAAGAGGATGTTGCACTTTTTGCAGAGATGGGTTTTAAGTGTTTTAGAACCAGTATCGCATGGACACGTATTTTTCCAAATGGTGATGAGGAAACTCCAAATGAAGCAGGACTTAAATTTTATGATGACTTATTTGACGAGTTATTAAAATATGGTATTGAGCCGGTTATTACACTCAGTCATTTTGAAATGCCGCTTAATCTTGCAAAAAAATATGGTGGCTGGACAAACCGCAAGCTTATAGATTTCTTTGTAAAGTATGCAGTTACCTGCTTTGAGAGATATAAAGATAAGGTAAAGTACTGGATGACTTTTAATGAGATAAACAATCAGATGCATTATCAGATAGATATGCCGGGATGGCTTAATTCGGGTTTTAAAGCATCAGAGTTTGACAATCCGGAAGAGATTATGTACAGATGTGCTCACAATGAGCTTGTTGCAAGTGCTCTTGCCGTAAAAGAAGGACATAGGATTAATCCGAAATTTAAGATAGGTTGTATGCTTGCGATGACTCCGATATATCCTTTTTCGTGCAGACCTTCAGATGTGATGCTGGCTAATGAAGAAATGCATATGAGATATTTCTTTACTGATATACATATACGAGGTCATTACCCTAATTATGCTAAGAAGATGTTTGAACGTAAGGGTTATGATTTAAAGATGGAACCGGGTGATGAGAAGATTCTTGCCGAGGGTACTGTTGATTACCTCGGATTTTCGTATTATATGTCCAATGTAGTTGCTTCTGATACTGATGCAGATAACATGGACAGTGTCGAAGTCAGCAGTATGCACAATGTTGCCAATCCATATATCAAGGTTTCGGAATGGGGCTGGCCGATAGATCCGGAAGGGCTGAGATACTCACTGAATGTGCTTTATGAAAGATATGAGATACCGCTTTTTGTAGTAGAAAACGGAATCGGTATGATAGATAAATTAAATGATGATAAGACCTGTGATGATTCAAGTCGTATAGATTATCTTTCTGCCCATATCAAAGAAATGAAAAAAGCTGTTGAACTTGATGGTGTGGAACTTATGGGATACACCCCTTGGGGTTGTATAGACCTTGTATCCGCTTCAACAGGCGAGCTTAAAAAGCGATATGGTTTTATCTATGTTGATTACAATGATGATGGAACAGGAACAGGTAACAGATATAAGAAGAAGTCTTTTGAATGGTATAAAAATGTAATTGCCACAAATGGTGAGGAAGTTTGATTTATCAAACTTCGGTTTCCTAATGAAAGCGAAAGAAAGATGATTAGGATACAGGAGATTATATATGGAGAGATTATATCAGTATGATATATGTGCAATAATTATATTTATAGCGATTTTATTTTCTATATATTTTAGAAGATTAAATGTGGGTAGAGTTAATAAAACCTTTATCGACATTATTGTTATAATGCTCTTAAATGCAATATTTGAATTGATGGCCAATATACCTGTTTATGTATTTGGAAATCCCGAATACAGTAAGACGTTTCGGACGATGGCATATTATGGGGGCTTTATGACACATGCGATGATTATGCCGGCTTATATCATATTTATAGGAATGATATCAGGTACATGGTCAAAACAGATTCATAAGAAGTTTTTTCATTGGATGTACGTTATTCCTTTTTTAATAAATATCCTTGTGGTTATTGCAAATCCTATAAATAATATGTTGTTTACTCTTTCCCAAAAAGATGATGGAACAATCGTTTATAACAGACACCCGCTTATTTCAGTTTTCTATATTGTAGCTGCCTACTATATGATTATGGCTATAATATATATCATGAAAACAAAAAGTATGATCGGACGTGCTAAAACGATGGCTTTGCTTGCCATTTTTCCGTGTAATATAATTGCGCTCGCTATACAGTTTTTATTTCCAGCCAATATGGTTGAAATGTTTTCTTTGAGTATATCGGCTTTTTTGATTACGGTTACGGTGTTAAGAGCGGAGGAGATAGTTGATCCGGGTATCGGTTCAAGAACATTTTCAAGTTTTCACGATGATATAGAAAGATATTACCGTTCAGATAAGAACGTAACGGTAATTATGATGAAGATAAAAAATGACGAGCCTATAGTAACTTTGTTTGGGTCTAAGGTTCACCGGGATATAATCAAGGAGATAGTCGCACGAATAAAAAATAATTATCTTGAATTCAATGTTCGCGGCAAGGAGAGTATGAATGTATATTATCTCAACTATGGAACATTTGCGGTTTTGTTTGATAATGATAAAAAAAATGATGAGGACTTAATAAGGCAGAAGACAGAAAAACTCTTAGATGACTTAAATTATCATTTTATAATGAACGGAAACCGTATGAATCTTGACATGTGTATGTGCCTTTTGAAGATTCCGTATGACATTCCGGAGATAACGGATTTTGAATCATTTATTGATTCGTTTGAAAAAACTATTTCAAGTAAAGAACTTGTATTCTTTTCAGATATAGCACCTGAGAGAAAGTTTCAGTTACAGATTGATATAGATAAAATAATTAAAAAAGCAATAGATAAAAACAGTTTTGAAATGTATTATCAGCCTATATATTCTCTTAAAGAAAAAAAGTTTTCAAGTGCTGAGGCGCTTATAAGGCTAAAGGATGAGGAAGTGGGTTTTGTATCACCGGGACTTTTTATACCTGCGGCTGAAAAAAATGGTGCCATACATAGTATAGGTGATTTTGTAATAGACGATGTATTTAGGTTTATATCAGAAACGTCTATTGAAAACTATGGTATTAATTATATAGAAATCAATCTTTCAACTATACAATGTCTGCAAAATGAATTGCCTGAACATATAGATGCAAAGATAAAAGAGTACAATATATCGAAAGATAAAATTAATTTTGAGGTAACGGAAACCGGACGTGATTATGTCGGAGATATAATATATGACACAATATACAGGATACATGATATGAATCTTACGCTTTCTCTGGATGATTACGGTACAGGATATTCT
>CADCDW010000100.1 GCA_902800325.1 uncultured Lachnospiraceae bacterium | reverse complement strand
GCTGATTTAGAAAATTATGCGAGTTACAGCAACTGCCTGTTTTTTATTCAGTATATTAACCAATTCGGTTCCTGTCCCACCCCGACAAACCGGAGTTTACTTGGCTATTATGAGGCCTGCGTCGTAGAGCATTTGGGAGAGATCCTTCATTTTGAAGTTTGCCCATACATCGCCTTCCATATCATTTACTGTATCTACAGGTATGCTTGCAAGCCAATCAGTACGAAGGCTCTGATACTGGTCATCCAAATAATCATTGGCAACAGAATAAATATAACTTGTCTTTAAATCTTCATCATGATCAGCAGTAACTGCTATAATCACATAGCCAAGTTCACTTTCGATAACATCTGTACAACCGCCTGCTGAAATTTTCTCAAGAGCTTCATTCATTTCATCTGAATATGCTCCAACATATCCATTCATTTCAGAACAATAATTTTCAATTCCATATTCTTTAGCCACTTCATTATAATCTTTTCCGGAATTAATTTCTTCTGATGCCTTCTTGGCATTTTCCTTTGCTTCATTTTTCTTATCATCTGAAACTTCTTTATAACCACCATCAGTATCTGTTGCAGGATTTCCGTCAGCATCTGTTTCTACAGTAGGAAAAACCATATAATAAAGCTTCTGAAAATTATAGTCCTTATAAGCTTCCGTCAAATCATTTGATATATCCTGTCCCATCTGATTTTTTATATCATTCTCAAATTTTTCAACATAGGTTCTTTCGGTAAATACTTTTTCGATTGCCTCATCTGTTACACCATACTTTTCAAAAACTTCATCAGGAACAGCTGCTTTAAAATTTTCGATTAATTTATCTCTTGCGGCTATATCGTCATCGTTTAACTCTACATTATTGTGTAATGCAACATCATATAAAATTTTTGTTTCTCTAGCCAAAGAAAGTGTCTGGTCCTTATATGTTTTCTCATCCTTATCCACCATATCAGGTGTTACGTCGTAAAGTGTTATCTCCTGAATTGCATAAACCATAAGTTCATCAAGATAAACATCATAGTCTCCTATGACCATTGCCTTTGTAGATGATGCTTCATCTTTTGAATAAACCACAGTTGATTTATCATTCTTCTTTTTTCCTGAACATCCGAATAATAACGTTGCAGTCAAAACAAATGCCATTGCGTATGTTAATATTCCCTTAATTTTACGTCTCATAACTTCCTCCAATAATAACTATTTTAAACACCTTACCCATTCTAATCTTTTTATATATAAACGTCAAGTTTTTTCACACTTTCTTCATCAAATCAATTAGAGGAAAGATCGTCCCCTACTCGATTCGATAATGATATCCACATCCCACAACTATCGTTTGTACGATGATGGATATTAAACGAATGACAATATTCTCGTGCGAGCACGAATATTTTCGTTCAGCTCATTATATACACGAAAAAAAGCGCTGCATAAAGCAGCGCTTAAATTTAATCATTACTCCTTAACACCACCGAGTGCAACACCGGCGATAATGTACTTTGATAATGCGAAGTAAACAACCAAGAGAGGAAATACTGTTAAAGTAAGTCCTACATATACGAAACCGTAATCAGTTCTTATAGAGTCTGACTTAAGTCCTGTAATGAACATTGGAAGTGTATACTTTCTATTATCTGAAATCATCATTGTAGGTGTATACAGGTTATTCCATGATGCTATGAAAGCGAATATTGCCTGTGTAGCCATAGCCGGCTTCATAAGCGGAAGTGCTATCTTGTTAAATGTAGCAAATTCTCCTGAACCGTCTATTCTGGCTGCCTCTATAATCTCTACCGAAAGAGCACTGGACATATACTGCTTCATAAAGTAAACAGTAGATGGTGCTGCGATAGCAGGGATAATAAGTGGCCAGTAAGTATTGTATAAGTTGACTTTGATCATTAAGTTCATGAAACCGATGATTGAAACCTGAGCAGGAATCATCATGATAGCCATGATAAATGACCAAGCCATATTTCTAAGTTTAAACTGATAAACAGTAAGACCGTAAGCAGTAAGTGTAGCAAAGTAAACCTGTAAAACTGTTGCAGGAATAGCGATGATTACACTGTGCCACATAGCCTGCCAAACTGTAGTACCCTTACCTGCAGTTCTGTCAAGCATACCCTTAAAGTTACTTATAAGCTTGTTACCCGGTATAAGATGGATACCATGCTTAATTGTGTCTGATGAAAGAGTAGTATTTACTATCATTATATAGAAAGGAAATATACTCATTATACAAAGAAGTACACAGATTACTGTTCTGAATATTTTCTTTGCTTTTATTTTAGATGCGTAGCTAGCATCTATTCCAACTTCTGGTTTTGCTGCCATTTTCTACGCACCCCCTATCTAATTACAGCATGCTTCTGCTTTGGCTGTTTTTCACGGGTAACAGCAAAGAAGATCAAGCTTATCAATAAAGTAACAGCAAATAAGATGATTGATATAGCGGCTGCCTTACCATAGTCAGGATTAGATGAGCTTGCGAACTCTCTAATCTGCATCGTAACCGTATGGGATACACGGTCAGGCTGACCGATACCGGTATTGGTAACATTGAAAAGTGATGGTATATCGTACATCTGAAGACCACCGATTGCTGATGTAACGAGTGAGAACTCGAGGATTGGTCTAAGCAGTGGCAATGTAATGCTGAAGAACTGCTGTTTTCCACTTGCACCATCAACCATGGCAGCTTCATAAAGTGATGGATTGATACCAAGTATACCTGCTATAAGGATTATCATAGAATTACCATACCACATCCAGAACTGCATAAAGGCAATAATACCGATAGTTGCAGTCTTACTCTCCATGAAGTTGTACTTTTCAGAGATGATGTGCATGTTTCTGAGTAAGATGGTAACAGGACCCTGATTAGCAAATAAGTTGTAGAACAATACGGCTATAGATGAAGCAGTGATGATATTAGGTAAAAACATCAATACTTTAAATGTGCCCTGTCCTTTTAATTTAACAACAGTATCCGTAAACCATGCTGCTAAAAGCAAAGCTAAAAGGATCTGAGGGATAAAGTTAATTATCCAGATAATCAATGTATTCTTGATAGAATTCATTGGTAATGTGTTAAACCATACCTTCTGGCCGGTCTTGAAGTCTGTCTTTGTTAACATAGCCATGTAGTTATCAAAGCCACAGAACTTTGGAGTGTTCCATTTTCCGTCTTTCATTCTGTATTCTACGAAGCTAAGATAGAAAGTGTATATCAATGGATATAATTGGAATAATAAGAACACTAAGAAGAATGGAGCAATGAATATATATCCATATTTTCCATATTCGACTGTCTTTCTTTTCATGATTTCACTTCCCCAACCTTATTATTTTTTGTAACTGACAAACATATTTTTCACGTATCCCCCGTTAGACATTTTATAAAGTACTCATGTCCTAAAATATTGTCATTTTATATTAATTTGGATATATAAAAGAAAAAAAATGGGAATTTGGCATGTATACTTTATAAAATGCCCAACAGTGGTAATATGTTTTTTTAAATTATGCACCGGACGAATCCGGTGCATAACCATTAAATTTTATAACTTATTCAAGTTGTTAGGTAAACTATAGATTACTCGATAGTGATATCTGAGTAAGCGTTAGCAACCTGCTCCTTGATGTTAGCGATTGCATCATCAACTGACTGACCCTCAGCCCAGAAAGTTGAAGCTGCTGAATCAAGGTATCCGTTGAATGTAGCATCATATGATGTAGCATACTGAAGTGAAATTCCCTTAGCTGCCTCATCCCAAGCCTCAAGTGGGTTCTGTCCACCAAGGATAGGGTTTGAACCTACGCCATCAGCGATAAGCTTCTGAACAGCTGCCTGGTTGTTAGGGAAATCATAATCATCTGCATATAAGTCATAAGCTACGTCCTCATCACAGCAAAGAGTGTAAAGAACGAGTGCTGCAAGTTCCTTGTTAGGACACTTGTCAGTGATTACTAAGTAAGTACCACCCCAGTGGAAAGATACAGGGCCTGTACATACATTCCACATACCGTGTGAATCCTCAGCTAAACACCACTGAACGAACCAAGTACATCCGAAGTAACCGAATACATCACCTGAAGACATGTTTGCAGTCCACTCTGAAGACCACATAGCTGACTTAAGTGAGTAGTCATTGTCATAAATCTTCTTTGAAGTCTCTAAGTAATCAGTAATGCATGGGTCGATGTTAAGAGTATCATCCTTTACCCAAGGTGACTTCTTCTGATCGATGAATGCATACTTAAGATCGTCCGGACCTGATACGATGTACTTTCCGGCTTTCTTAAGAGTCTCAGCTGTCTCAAGGAATGTATCCCAATCCTTTACAAGAGCCTGAACCTCATCTGGAGTCTTAGCATCAAGAACTTCCTCAGCGATATCAGTTCTGTAAACGAAACATCCTGCTGGTGCCTGCCAACCCATAGCCTTGAGTTCGCCGTCGACAGTTGCATAATCAATTGTGAACTGGTAAGCATTCTTGTACATATCAAGTGTTAAACCTGCATCTGTAACAGGAATTGCCCAATCCTGCTGCATAAAGTAAAGAGCTACGTCGTTATCTGCAGCAACGATTGAAGGTACATTGTCATCATTTGCATTGATTGCATTCTGAATACCAGTCTTGTACTCTTCACCTGTACCTGAAACATCGAGGTTCTCATAGATAACTAAGTCTGATAACTCAGGATACTTAGTTCTGAAGTGAGAATCAATTCTGCTTCCTAACTCTTCATTCCATGAGTAAACATGAATAGCCTCGCCATCAGCTGATGGAATAGTGATTGCAACATCTGATGAATCAGTATCAGTTGCCTCAGTATCAGCCTCAGTATCAGCCTCAGTTTTCTCTGTCTCTGTTGCCTTCTCTGTAGTAGTCTCTTCCTTGTCATCATCCTTACCACAAGCTACGAGTGAAAGACCCATTGCAAGTGCTAAAGAAAGTGCCATTGCTTTTTTGAATTTTTTCACAAAAAAACCCTCCTTTTATAATATGTGTGTTTCCCTTTACTTAATCCGAAACCTATAAGACATATATCATAAGAGGCTGGTACAGTTAGCCTAATATGTATACTCCCACAGGACATCATAAGAAAGGAGTTACTTTGAACCTATATAATAATCAGTCATAGACTGTCGGTTCCATACATTATAAAATCGCAGATTTCCCTTGCGACTAAACTGATTATAGGACATATTAAACAATTTTGCAAGTATTTTTTTAATTTTTCTTTGTGCATTTGTACATAATGCCCATATTTTATATACATTCGTCAATTTTACTACTGTTCTTTTTGCATAAAAGCACCTATCTTAATTGCCAGTTCTTTTGGATTATATGTATATAACCTTGCCGGGCCTGACATTTCTTCAAACATTACATTATCATATTTTGCAAAATAATTTCTCGGTTCTTCATTGTATGCATTGATATAATCAAAATCTTCATTTGCTTCTTTTTGTTTATTATAGCTTTCTCCTACATCTTCATTGTCACTTCTGTACGGTTCCATAATCGGATTGGCATAAATCATATATATATCTATATCTTTTGGAAAACCTTCAGCAGCAACCTTATTGGCATTATCTACGGTTGCAAGGTCTTCATTATACATATCTTCTGTATATCCTCCTTTTGAAACAAGAGCCTCCCTTACCTTCATCTGCATATCGGTATATAAATCAAACTGATTAGCAGGATAAATTGTCTTTAAAAGTCTTTGACCACCTATTTTACAGAACTTAACCATAAGATAGTCAAAGAAGCCACAGTATTCATCCTGGGTTATAGCCTCAAATTGTTCCGGATAAGCAACATTTATACCTATAATAGAAGTAATTTCATCCGGATATTTATTAACCCAGTGGAAGGCTTCAATACTGCCGGTTCCAATAGGAACAAGGGTTAGATTACCGTTTATCCCCACTGCCTTGAGAGCTGATCTTGAATCTTCCAAAATAGTATCTATATCACGAGCTCTGCCGCTGACTTCGCTGAAGCCATAACCGCTTCTTTCTATTAAAACCAGTCTGTAATCTTCTTTTAATTCTTCAAAAAGCGGCTGCAGTGCTATAGAATCATCAACTATTGTTGTACTATGCATAAATACAAGCGTATCATTGGCATCTTTGTCTCCATATACATAAATATGCATTTTATGCCCATCTACATCAACAAGTTGTCCCGGTGGAACCAGATATACTTTTTCGTTTTTCAGCTTACTCTTATGATTTGCGTATATAAGTAGAAGCAATAATCCGTTTATAAACGCAGTTGCAATCATAAATATAATAAAAATCTTAAAAAATTTATTTAAAAATCTTCTAAGTTTTGTACGAGCACTTACCTTCTCTTTCTTACTTGTATCTATCTTTTTAAATTGAGCATTTTTTAAATCCTTAGCCATTGTATACATTACTCCTAAATAATATTGAGATGTGGGTGTCAAAAGCACTTTTGAAACTTATGTCATATAATAATATAATAAAGTTTCATTAATAAGTAAATAATAAATTATATTTTTCTTTTTTTTAAATTATTCTTATGTTAGAATATCTTATTATAAAATATTTATATTAATTCATTTAAAGAAATAAATCAAAATGAACAAATCAAATAATATATGATTGGAGTACTTTAATAATATGAAGCAATATGCAAAAGATATAAATAAAGATCAAAATGACAACTTTAATAATGACAACTCTATTATAGAAGAAACTGATTCAAAAAAAGAATCAGCGAAAAAGCCGGCAGAATCTGAAAGCAATAATGAATCTCCGAAAAATAATAAGGAGGCTGATGATGAATCTCCCCAAAAAAACGATTCAAAAAAAGAGAAAAACATTGTAAAATCATCGATAGCGGAAGATAATTTGGAACTTCACAGTTTGTCTCGAAAAGAAAGAAATAAGATAAAACGCCAAAAATACAGACAGACAACTGCGGAAATGAGTCGCAAGGAAAAAATCAATTATTTCTTTTATTACTTTAAAATTCCTATTTTGGTAACACTTGCTGTAATCGTAAGCCTTGCTTTTATTACTATTAGTCTTTATAAAAACACAAGACCTGTAGCAATTTCTTTTGCACTTTTAAACAGCCCTTCCGTTGAATATCTGACCAAGGACGATTTTAAAGACTATATGGACTTTTACGATATGCCTTCTTCCTACCGGATAGTAGATTTTTACTCTAACAAATGTGATCTCGATATATACGATGACTATTACAGTAAAAATCCTGACGATGCCGTTTATGCCCAATTTCCATCGCTTTGCTTCAATGATTATTTTGATGTGATCATCTCGGATAAAACCGGCATAGAATACTGTGGTAAAATGTCACTCATTGTTCCGCTTGAAGATTCTCTCGACCTTTCAATGAGTAAATACTTGAATGATACCTATCCTGAACGAATAATAAAAGTAAACAATGTAAACGACGAACCTGTAGCTTATGCCATAGACATAAGTGGTACAGAATTTGCTCAGAGCCTGCACCTCGACTACGAAGACGTATACATTGCACTTCCGGGGCAATCTGCACGAAACATCGCAAACTCAAAGCGCCTTTTAAACTATATTTTTGACGCAGGAATCATCAACTAAACTCCGGTTTGTCGGGGTAAGATATGGAAGTCTCCGATATAAGGGGATTTGTACTTTAATTATCTAAATGGCAGAAAAGAAAATCAGGTAGGTTGC
>CADCDW010000099.1 GCA_902800325.1 uncultured Lachnospiraceae bacterium | reverse complement strand
TATAGTACCGGTACGCTGTTTCGGATTAGCGGTATCATTGTCATGGACTCGCGGTACCGCTCGTCTGGATAGGCGGTCTTACGACCGCGGAATATTCATGGAAGAAGAATTCTAGTAAACTATTATTATAATAAGGGATATACAGAATATAAAAAATGGATTGAAATGACTGATAATGGTCTTAATGTTGGAGAAGAAGGTGACGAAGATTATGAATTGTTTTGGCAAATAGGAGTTGATTTTAATTATTGTGAAATGCTAGTAGGAAATAACAAGGATAAATATGATATTAATTATGAACTTGTAAGTAATTTTAATAACGTTGTTAAGTTGTATTATAAACGAGGATATTTAAGAGGTGATTCATATTATAATGATGTAATAATAAATTCTAAACCGATTTATTTTTCACTTTCAGAATGGTATTCAAAAATAGAATATGTTGATTCATTTGAAAAAACCGGAGAACCGGATTTTGATTATTTAATCGATGTTTTACATTCGGGATGCGAGGCTGCAATATTATATTATAATTATGATTTTCAAGGTGCATATGATGAAATTGTATGGTGCAAGGAATATTATGATGAGGCTTTAGAAGAAATATATTGTGTATCACTTGGGTTGGAAAAGTTAGTTAATGATGAAAGATATAATATTGAATCAGGAAATATAGATATACAATCTTATTATATTTTTACTACAGATGCAAGTGATGAATTAAAGTATTATGAGAATTATCCGATTATTATATGTAATTATAATAGCGGATACTCTGATTATTATTGGTGTTATAAAAATGGAGTATATAGTAAATATATACTTGATGCTTATACAGCTTATAATGTGAGTTATAGGGATTTTGGTGATGGAGGAATAATAAAATATCAGCAAGAAGAATTGAATGATTTATATTCGCATGTAATTGATGGAAGTATATCTTTTGTTACTAAATAAGTGTTATTGTTAGGAAGCGGTTTTTAAAGACTGCTTCCTATTTTAGTTATTGACACATACAACAATCAAGATCATAATGGTATCAAATGATACCGAAGGAGTTGGCTGTATATGCCTGATTCAAATGCAAGGATAGAAAGTAAATTAGAAGTACAATCATATTTACAGAATTTAAAATATGTATATAGGAAAAATAGAATTATTTAGATAAAAGGAGGTTGATGTTTAATATGAGTAAAATAGTAAGTAAAGAAAATAAACTATGCATGTGTTGTATGAAAGAGCATGAAGTGAAAACTGTTAGAATTATTGATGATAATATTTATAAAGGAGTCGATATAAAATATCCTGCATTTTATTATTATTGTGAAAATGCTGATGAGTATTATAATGATGAGAATCAGCTTTCTGAAAATGATCTGTCAATGAAAAATGAGTATCGTAAGAAAGTTGGATTATTGACGTCAAAAGAGATTATTTCTATAAGAGAAAAATATAATATCAGTCAAACGGATTTGTGCATATTACTGGGCTGGGGTGGAAAAACAATAACAAGATATGAAGGACATCAGGTTCAGGATATGGCACATGATTCTATTTTGCGAAAAATTAGGGATGATGCAGAATGGTTTCTTAATCTTTTGGAAAAATCCAAAGATATGATATCGGAGGACTATTATGTAAGATACAGAGATAATGCTGCAATGGTTTTGGAAAATGAACGTGATACTTATCTTAAGAAAGCAATTATTTCAAATTATGCTGCATATTTTTATAAACCATATTATAGCGGAAATCGAAGGCTTTCATTGGAAACTGTAGTTGATGTGATTAATTATATAGTAAATGAAAATAAAGAAAAAGATATTTTTATGAGCAGAATGTTAAAACTGTTGTGGTATATTGATACTTTATCATATAAAAAAAGAGGTCATTCGATTACAGGACTTATATATCAAGCACGACCAAATGGTATTTTGCCTATTTTATATGAATGTTTGATTGATTTGGATGGGATAAGTTATGAGGAGATAGAAATAGGGGAAGGTATAGGATATAAATTGATTTCTACCGGATTTAAAGAATATAATAATCTGACAGAAGATGATAAAAAGATTATTGATAAAATACTTTCTACATTCAAAAATATATCAAATGAATTATTATTAAAAAGAATAAAAGAAGAATCGGCATATAAAGGTACAAATGTCATAGAGATTGTCAGTTTTGAACTATCAGAAAATCTGTCTGTTAATTAAAAATGAAATAATTAAAAAAAATATTGACAAACAAAATTAGATTGTGTACAATTGGTTCAAATAAAGATTGCACACAATCTAATTTTGATTAACATATTATCGTTAAAAGATGCAGGATGTGCATCAATTAAATATTTCTAATCTATAATACATAATGCTAAAAGTTGTGAGATTATTTCAATCAAAAAAATAATCAGGAGGTAAAAACTATGAGTATTTATGAACAGAAGGTAGTTAATCTTTACGGAGATGAAGTTGATTTAAAAGAGTTTGAAGGTAAGGTAATGATGATTTTTAATTCAGCTACAGAGTGTGGGTTTACTCCACAGTATGACGAGATTCAGGACTTGTATGAAAAGTATGCGAATCAGGGTTTGGCTGTTTTAGAGTTCCCTTGTGACCAGTTTGGACATCAGGCACCGGGAACAGATGAGGAGATTGCAACATTTTGTGACGCAAGATTCGGACTTACTTTTTCAAGATATTCAAAGGTTGATGTAAATGGGGATAATGCGATTCCGCTCTTTAAGATGCTGACAGAAGCACAGGGCTTTAAGGGATTTGATGCGGATTCTCCTGCATCGGCTATGCTTGAAAGTATGCTTGAAAGAAATGATCCTGACTATAAGAATAACCCATCTATCAAGTGGAACTTCACAAAGTTCTTAGTTGACAGAAACGGAAATGTGGTTAAGAGATTTGAGCCGACTGCAGATATGGCAGATGTTGAGGCTGCGATAGAGGAACTCTTATAATTTATATAAGTGTAAACAATATAATCTATGTAATATCTGAATAACAGATGGCGATTATGTTGTTATATAAATGTTAAGCAAATAATAAAATTAAAAAAGATGTTGATGATATAATATATATACTATATATAGAAAGTGAGGAAAAATTATGGGATTTTATGATTATAAGGCAGTAAAGATGAATGGACAAGAGGTATCGATGGAAGAATATAAGGGTAAGGTTGTACTTATAGTAAATACAGCCAGCAAGTGCGGTTTTACTCCACAGCTTAAGGGACTTCAGGAGTTATATGATAAGTATCATGAGCAGGGGCTTGAGATTCTTGGATTCCCTTGCAACCAGTTTGCCAATCAGGACCCGGGTGACAATAGCGAGATAAGTGAGTTTTGTTCTTTGAATTACGGTGTGACTTTTACAATGTTTGAAAAGATTGATGTAAATGGTGATAATGCTCATCCGCTTTATAAGTTCCTTAAGGAAGAAAAACATGGACTTATGAAAGCTATTAAATGGAATTTTGAAAAATTCCTTATTGATAAAGAGGGTAATGTAGTTGAAAGATTCGGCTCGACAAAAACACCTGAGAAAATTGAAGATGATATAAAGAAGCTTTTATAATGAAAAAGACATCGAAAATTATATATAAAGTATAAAGCTTATGAATAAATTTATATGCCGGTATAATATTTTAAGATATTTTATAATGGCGGAAAGCAGGGATTATTATGGATAGATACGATATAGCAATCATAGGTACCGGTCCGGGAGGACTTGAGGCGGCTATAACAGCTAAAATCAGAAATAAAAATATACTTCTTATAGGCAATAAGGACTTAAGCCTTAAGGTTGAAAAAGCACATACTATTAAAAATTATCTGGGTATACCGGATGTGGCAGGCAGTGACCTGACTGCTAATTTTAAAAAGCATCTTAAAGATATGGATATAGAGATAACAGAAGATAAGATAAGTTCGGTTTATGCAATGGGTGATTATTTTGCATTACAGGGTGCAGACGTTATGTATGAGTCAGAAGCAGTAATACTTGCTACCGGGGTAGTGCTGGGTAAGCCGTATCCGGGTGAAAATGAATACATGGGAAAAGGTGTAAGTTATTGTGCGACCTGCGATGCTCCTCTTTATCGGGGCAAGACTGCGGCAGTTATAGGCTACAGCCCAAAGGAAGAAGCAGAGGCTGCTTTTCTTGGTGAGGTTTGCGAAAAAGTATACTACTTTCCGCAATACAAAGATCCGGTTGAACTAAAAAAAGACAATATCGAAATATGTACAGCAAAGCCATTGGAGATAAAGGGAGAAATGACAGTAAATACTCTTGTTACGGCTGATGGTGAAGTAAAAACAGACGGTGTATTTATACTAAGGGAAAGCGTTGCTCCAAGCCAGCTTGTACCTGGACTTATTACTGAGGATAATCATGTAAAAGTAAACAGGAAACTTGAAACCAGCATACCGGGCTGTTTTGCCTGTGGCGATATAACCGGTACGCCTTATCAGTATATTAAGGCAGCAGGCGAGGGAAATGTAGCAGCACTTTCTGCAGTTGCATATCTTGACGAAAAAAAGCGTATGAAGTAAAATTATATTGTGTAAAATAAAATTAAGGAGGATGAAGATATGGTAAAAGTAATAAATCAGAGTGAATTTGATGAGGTAAGAAACAGTGATATAGCAGTAGTTGATTTTTCAGCAGTATGGTGTGGACCTTGTAAGATGGTTGCTCCTGTACTTGAAGAGGTTTCAGAGGAGCTTTCCGATGTAAATTTCTTCAACATAGATGTGGATAAGAATATGGAACTTGCGCAGGAGTATAAGATTACCAATATACCTGCAATTCTTGTTCTAAAAAAGGGCGAGGTTGTTAATTCACAGATAGGTTTTGCGCCTAAGGATAAGCTTATCGAGGTTATAAACAGCAGTAAGTAAATAAAAGTAAGATAAAGGATTAAATGATGGTTGAGCCGATTTAAAACGGCTCAATTATCTTATGTATAAAAGCGAGGGGATAAGGATGGCAGATAAATATGAGTCTTTAAAATTAAAAAATCAATTATGCTTTCCGTTATATGCATGTGGTAAAGGTATAGTAAAAAGATATAAACCTTTTTTGGATAATCTTGGACTTACTTATACGCAGTATATAACCATGATGGTTATGTGGGAGCATAAGCAGATAAATGTCAAAGATTTGGGAGGCTTTCTCTATCTGGATTCGGGGACACTTACTCCGGTTTTAAAAAAGCTCGAGCATATGGGTTATGTAACCAGAGAAAGAGATACAGAGGACGAAAGAGTTCTCAATGTGACACTTACCAAAGAAGGGGAGGCTCTTAAGAAAAAAGCAGTTGACGTACCATTTCAGATTGGCTCATGCATAAAGCTTGAACCGGATGAAGCTGAGACACTGTACAGACTTTTATATAAGCTTTTGGGGGAATTGGAAGAAGAATGAAAATAGCTTTAGAGTATTTAACGAAAAACTACCTGACTGTTATAGTTTTACTGACCATAATAGTTTTGGTAACTATAACCAGACGCAGTAAAGTATTTGAAAAGACGGGGCGCATATATATCATGATTGGACTTACATTTGCTCTGTCTTTAATTGAATTTTCTGAGGAATTGATAGACAGATACGATATGAATTATCGTCTGCTTTTTTATAAAGCAATGCTTATATACTGGCTTTATCCGATGGTGGCATATTTGTTTTTGCGTTTTACATGTGACGTAAAGAAAAAATTTTTGCTTTCTATACCGTTAATTATAAATATGGTAATCACTGCGATAGATTTATCCGGTACAATGCTCGTATATTATTATAATGCTGACCATAGCTTTGAGGGAGGACCACTTAACAGTTTTCCTTTTATAGTTGAATTGTTTTATGTTGTACTGATTGGGGTTTACTCTTTTAAGATACTTGGCAGAAACAATAAATCAAAGGGTATAATACTTGCTTTTATGGTTGCTGTAATAGCGGTTTCCCAGATTCTTTTAAATTATGATATGCCTGACATTTATATACCTACGTTGATTTCAGTGGAAATTCTAATTTATTATTTTTATCTGGCGGCTATACAGTACAATGAAACAAGGGATGAGCTTGTGGAAAGTCAGCTTGCGCTTGAGAGAAATAAAAATAACCTTTTGCTGGCTCAGATAAAACCACATTTTATTAACAGTAATCTCGCTGTTATAAGAAGCCTTTGCTATGAGAAACCTGAAAAAGCGGTGGAGATGATAGATCATTTTTCGGGATATTTAAGAGAAAATATCCAGCAGATAGATGATATGCAGCTTGTATCCTTTGAAAAGGAAATGGAGTCGGTCGATAATTTTGTTTATCTGGAAATGCAGAGATTCCCTAATAGAATAGAAATTGTAAAGGATATTCAGATAAAAGATTTTGAGATACCACCACTGTCCGTTCAGACAATTGTTGAAAATGCTATAAGGCATGGAATCAGTATGACGGGTGAAAAAGGAACTGTCCGTATATCGACGATTGAAAAGCCTGACAATATCATAGTTAAAATTGAGGATAATGGTAAAGGGTTTGACATAGATAGTGTTGATTTTGATGGTATAAATCATGTTGGTATTAAAAATGTAGCTAACAGATTAAAAAGAATACTTGGCGGAAAAATTAAGGTGGACAGCGAAATCGGATATGGAACCACAGTTACATTTTATATACCAAAAGAAAGAGCAAACGGCAGTTTTTTAGAAACAGACAACAAAGACAGTACCGGTAAATAAGTACTTTAATGCTTGGAGGATTATATGATGAAATGCTTAATTGCTGATGATGAACCATTAATTTTAAAAGATATACATAGAACTGCCAGGAAGGTGCTCGGAGAAGATGTGGAGTATTTTCTTGCTGAAAATTCCGATGAAGCAGTTGCAATTGCAGACAGCGAACATTTAACGGGATATGATATCCAAATTGCATTTTTGGATATAGAAATGCCTTATATCAGCGGTCTGGACGTCGCTAAAAAAATTCAGAAAATCAGTTCAAGAACAAATATAATATTTGTAACAGGTCATGGCAAATACGCTCTTGACGTACTTGAGATGTATGTTAGCGGATTTATCATGAAGCCGGTAAATGAAAAAAGTATGAGAAAAGCGATTGAAAACCTAAGATATCCGATACAAAAGCTTTTTGTAAAATGTTTTGGATATTTTGATATATTTTTCGGGGATGTACCGATTGACTTTAAACGCACACAGTCGAGAGAGATAACGGCATATCTTATAGATAAAAACGGTTCATACGTATCAGAAGATGAACTAAGATATCTTCTATGGTCTGAGGATGATGATACAGAAAAGAAAAGACGATATATAAGAAATATAATAAGTGATATAAGAAATGCATTTAAAAGCTATGGAGTGGAAGATATAATTATAAATAATAACAAATCTTTTTACTGCATCAATAAAGATAAGATTAGCTGTGATTATTTTGACTATCTGGATGGAAAAATAGATATAAGCGACGAGGAAAAGGAGTCGTATATGGAGCAGTACCCTTGGGCTGAATTATAGTTTTTTGTTGTAATAACATTTTTTTAGACAAATGGGTTTACATAACTTGGAATTTGTGGCAGATTTGTTACACCCTATATGTATAATATATTAAAATGCACTTAAAATTAGAAAATAGGTTTGGTAAATATTGTTATTAATAATTTAAAAAGTTCATAAGACACAGTTTACAGGCAACTAGTTTCGTTATGGAACCCCCCTAATAAAGCCGATGATAATCTCATTTGATTGTCATCGGCGCCTTTTTTAAATTGGAACGGAAAATGGTTAGATAAATCCGGTGGTCACCGGTTTATTTTTGCTTTATAATGTGATTATATTTTTGGAGGTTGATATGACCAAAGTAGATTTGATAACCGGATTTTTGGGTTCCGGAAAGACGACATTTATTAGAAAATATGTGGATTATCTGATAGATAAAGGCGAAAAGGTATGTATCCTTGAAAATGATTATGGTGCAATCAATGTAGATATGATGCTTTTAGCTGATTTGGAAGAAAAAGGCTGCGGTCTTGAGATGGTGGCAGGAGGTTGTGATTATGACTGCCACAGGAGAAGATTTAAAACCAAGCTCATCACGATGGCGATGCTAGGGTATGACAAGGTGATTATAGAGCCTTCAGGTATATTTGATGTAGATGAATTTTTTGATATACTACATGAAGAACCTTTGGATAGACTATATGAGATAGGAAATGTTATAGCTATAGTTAAGGCAAATCTTGAAGAGAATTTATCTGATGAAGCGGATTTTATGCTTGCAAGTCAGATAGCCGAAGCGGGTTGTATAGTCCTAAGTCATGTTCAGGAAGTGAGTGGGGAAGAGATAAATGCCACTGTTGAGCATATTAATAATGCTTTAAAAAAGGTGAAATGTGACAGACGCTTTACTGATTGTGGAGAACCTAATTCGGATTTTTTTGTAAAAAACTGGGATGAATTAACAAACTCGGATTATCGGGATATAGAGGCGTCGGGCTATAAAACCGAAAGCTATGAAAAGAAGATTTCGATGGACGATAACAGTTTTGAGGCATTGTTCTTTATGGATGTCAGTATGAGTATGGATGAGATAAAATCGGCTATCAGAAGATTGTTTGAAGACGATTCGGCAGGAAAGGTAATGAGAGTCAAAGGCTTTGCAAAGTCAGATGCTGATAATAAGTGGTATGAGCTAAATGCGACATCAAAGAAGACGGAAGTAAAAGAAATCTCAAACGGTCAAAATGTTATCATTGTAATCGGAGAAAAGCTTGATAAGAAAGCTATCAATGGATTTTTTGAAGCAAAGTATTCAACTATCAAGACAACATAATGAGAGATTATTAAGTATCGAAAATATAATATAAAATTATAGAATAATCGATTGCTATATACAAAATGGCGGTCCAAAATGACCGCCAAAGAAAAAATATAAAAATTACACACTTTACTTGACAACCACATATTAGTTGTTTTTCGGAGATTCCTTCAAATGCGCTATTTCTTTTTGGGCTTGTATAAGTTCTTGCTTTAATGATTCGATTTCCTGCCTATTCTTATCAAGCTCTTTATCCTTTGATTCAAGTTCTTTTTCCTTCTCTAGAAGTGCCTTTCTGGCCTCCTCAGTATTACGCCTTTCAGCTTGGATGTCCATCTTTTCCATATTTTCAAACCATTTGCCCATTTCACCATCCCTCACATTCTCAAGACATTTTTCTGCCTCCTCAGGCGGTACATTGAGTTTCATACAAAGATTCCATACAACATCCAAAAAAATTTGCATTATTTCTTCATTTGCATTTTTGACCAACTTAGATATTTTTTCTTCATTGACACGAGTAAATTCAGAAAAATCTGCAGGTGTCTGTATTTTATTTAACAGCATAAATACAGACATTTCATCATTATGCGCAATTAATTCATCATTTGTATACGAATGAGTTTCCACCACCTTGTAATTGAAAGCAGGTAAGTAATCTTTAAAGATTTCACTCATATATATCCGATCCAACAAATTAAGATCTGCCGTCCAGTTTTTTGCGCCCTCATAATAGACTATAGATATAATCGGAGGATATTTAAAGCTTTTATTGCGCGAATCACCTGTGTTATTATTTTTTTGTTCCTTCGCATAAGAATCCCATATATGAACCATGTACTTCAAAAGCTGCATAGATACATTATAATCCACATCGCTTTTATGTTCAATAAGCGAAATCACAAAAACCGGGAAATCCTGACCTTTTATACGTATTCTTTTAACTGTATCACCTTCGAAATCAATACCTAGATAAGCATGATATTTCTTAGTATCATCAGTTATATCTTCAGGTTTAACATCTTTTAACAGCGCTATATCAGTATAGTCTCGTAGAAACTGAGCACAAAGTGTATGGTTACTAAAAACCATGTTATTGTTGACATCTTTAACATGTCCAACGAGTAATTTTTTATTATCCATATAACTATCTCCTATCCATTTATATAGTATTTTTTATGGGAAAAAGGACATTAAAATTGCTTTAAATATGGATTCAATAAAGATAATTTAATTGGATTTTGCAAAGACAACGTCATTATATATCAGCACAATGAAGAAGTCAATAGCTATGGAAGTCAAACGAAGATTAATGGGAGCAAAACTAAGATTAACGCGACATTGAAAAACTTTTCGATTTATTGTAGAATAGTAAATCATTATATGTTACAAGGTTTTAATCCTTTGTTGCTGTTGGAGTATTATATGTTCAAGATTACCGGAAAAAAATTTATATTTATATGCTTATCTTTTTTATGGATGATAGTTATATTTTGTTTCTCAGCAAGGGATGCTGATGAGTCTACAGAAGATAGTTATAAGGTTGGACTGGCTGTTGGAAGAGTTTTGGTGCCGGGGTTTGAAAAACAAAGTCGGGAAAGTCGGCTTGAGTTTGCCGCTAAGGTAGATCATCCTGTCAGAAAATGTGCTCATGCCACCGAATTTGCCATACTTGGAATGTTATATCTGGGAGTTTGTTATAACAAAAAAAAGAAGATGAAAAAGCTCGTGATAAAGCCGCTCTTATGGTCTGTTTTATATGCAGCGACCGATGAGTTTCATCAGCTTTTTGTACCCGGGAGAAGCGGACAGATATCTGATATTTTGCTTGATGGTGCAGGAGCTCTTTCAGGCATTTTACTTGTACTTGCGCTTATTATGCTTATTAAAAAGATTAAGCTTGGTAAGGAGGAAAATGCCGGTTTGTAGCTTTTCAATTCTTTGAATGTTGGAAAAATAATTCTCTGAATGTTGGAAAAATAATTCTCTGAATGTTGGAAAAATTCTTTGATTGTTGGAAAAATAATATTGACAATAAAAAAATTATATGATATTTTTTTATAAACCGTTGAGGAAGAGTAAGTAGATTTTACCACTTTACTTACAGAGAACTGTGGATGGTGGGATCACAGTATTAAATGTAGAATCGAATGGACTTCTGAGGGCGAGCTGAAATGATTATTCAGATTATGCGAGCCGGGGTTGACACCTCGTTATCAAGTGTCGGCATATGATAGTATGCGTTAAGCGGGTGGTTATTCACCAAGCCGGGTGGCACCGCAGGAAATTAGATTATCCTGTCCCAGCAAAGTTTTCTTTGCTGGGATTTTTTAATGCAAAAAGCCGCCGAAAGTAATATGCACATCGGGTTAAAACGATAATGTGTTTGCAAAGTCAGCATACTATAAAATGAGAATAGAAAACTATGAAAGGAAGGAACAAATTATGACAAAGGAAATCCCTTACAAAATCTATCTTGAAGAATCGGAGATGCCAAAGCAGTGGTATAATCTTAGAGCGGATATGGTCAACAAGCCTGCACCGCTTCTTAATCCGGCTACACATAAGCCTATGACAGCCGAAGAACTTGCACCTGTTTTTTGTGAAGAACTTATCAAACAGGAACTTGATGATACGACGCCATATTTTGATATACCGGAGGAGATACTTAAGTTTTATAAAATGTATCGTCCGGCACCACTTGTAAGAGCTTATTGCTTGGAGGAAAAGCTTAAGACTCCGGCAAAGATTTATTATAAGTTCGAGGGTAACAATACGAGCGGAAGCCACAAACTTAATTCTGCTATAGCTCAGGCATATTATGCAAAAAAACAGGGACTTAAAGGCGTAACAACCGAGACAGGAGCAGGTCAGTGGGGAACTGCACTTTCTATGGCATGTTCATATTTTGGACTTGACTGTAAGGTGTATATGGTTAAGGTTTCTTATGAACAAAAACCATTTAGACGTGAGGTTATGAGAACTTATGGAGCATCGGTTACTCCTTCTCCATCTATGGAAACTGAGGTAGGTAAGAAGATACTTGCTGCTCATCCGGGTACAACAGGAAGTCTTGGCTGCGCTATCTCAGAGGCAGTTGAGGTAGCTACAACTACCGAAGGATACAGATATGTGCTTGGAAGTGTGCTTAATCAGGTTCTTTTACATCAATCGGTTATAGGACTTGAAACAAAGGCAGCACTTGATAAGTATGGAGTTACTCCTGATATTATAATCGGATGTGCCGGTGGTGGATCAAACCTCGGCGGACTTATCGCTCCATTTATGGGTGAGAAGATTAAAAATGGGGCAAATTATCGTATCATAGCTGTTGAGCCTGCATCGTGTCCAAGTTTTACAAGAGGTAAATATGCATATGACTTCTGCGATACCGGAATGGTATGTCCACTTGCAAAGATGTACACACTCGGAAGTAACTTTATACCGGCTCCAAATCATGCTGGAGGACTTCGTTATCATGGTATGAGTTCTACACTTTCGCAGCTTTATGATGATGGACTTATGGAGGCAGTATCAGTTCCACAGACAGAGGTATTTGAGGCAGCAGAACAGTTTGCAAGAGTTGAGGGTATACTTCCTGCACCGGAAAGCTCACATGCGATAAAGGTAGCTATCGATGAGGCTCTTAAGTGCAAGGAAACCGGTGAAGAAAAGACAATAGTATTTGGACTTACAGGTACAGGATATTTTGATCTCTTTGCTTATGAGAAGTTCCACGATGGAAAGATGGATGATTATATTCCTACCGACGAGGAGCTTGCGGCATCTCTTGCAACACTTCCGGTTGTTGAATAATTTATTAATAATAAATATACTTTTGAAAAGCATCGAAAATAAGATTGATATTTTCGGTGCTTTTTGTATAATAAATGATGAGACATAAGTGTCAAAAGGTACTTTTGACACGCGTATCATAATATGTATATACATAGCAGATAGGAAGGTTCAGTGACAAAATGTATTATTTTATAGTAAATATAACTGGCGGAAGCGGTAAAGTAAAAAGGACATGGCGTATAGTAAGAGATGAGTTAAAAAAACGCGAAGTGGAATATAAAGCATTTTGCACTAAAAGTTCAGAGCATGCGAAAGAACTTGCAAAAAAGATATCTATGCTTTCCGACGATGACATACATATAGTCGTGGTAGGCGGAGACGGAACTATAAATGCTGTATTAAATGGAATAAAAGATTTTGAAAGGATTACATTTTCGGTTATACCATCAGGTTCTGCCAATGATTTTGCGAGAGGACTCGGAATAAGCAAAAATCCGATTGAGGCCTTAAATGGAATTCTTGATGAAAAAAAAGAAATACAAAGAATCGATATAGGATGTGTCAAGACATCCGAGAGCAGACTCTTTGGTATAAGCAGTGGTATAGGACTTGATGCGATAGTCTGCAAAAAAGCAATTGATTCAAAGATAAAAATATTTTTGAATAAGCTGAATCTCGGTTCGCTCACCTATATCATACTTACGATTATAAGCTTATTTACCATGGATTATATAGATACGGAAATTGAGATATATGATGAGCCGGAAGATAATGAGGTGTCGATATTAAAAGAAAAAATAAAATTCAGTAAAATGATATTTGCAGCATTTATGAATGTCAGGGCAGAAGGTGGAGGAGTACCTATGGCACCGGCTGCAAAGTATGATGATGGAAAGCTTTCGGTATGTATTGCATCCGATATATCCAAATTAAATGCATTTTTGAAACTGCCACTTTTGGTTATGGCAAAACAGGAAAAAATCAAAGGCTTCAAACTCTTTGATGCATCAAAAATAATCATAAAAATAAAAACTCCTTCAGTTCTTCATGCCGATGGTGAATACATCGGAGACGAAACACAAGTAACGATAACCTGCCTTGAGAAAAAACTTAAACTGAAAAAATAACCGTTTTACTGCAACACAAAAAGAACAATTTTCAAATAATACATAAATAGTTTTATTAAATACACAACACAAAAAGAACAATTTTTAAAGAATACATAAATAATATTTTTATCACATAAATAACACATTGAAAGAACAATTTTCAAATAATATTTAAATAAAAAATACCAACATTCCAATATCAGGAAAATACCTGTGTATAAAAGAATGGGGTGCGGTAGCGTCAGCGACCAGCGAGCTACAGCACCCCATTACTTTTATGCACAGGTATTTTCCGTCATATTACCATATTACCATATACTATATTTATTTCTTTCAAAATTGGCTTTCTTCAAAGAGCTTACGGTTATCAACTATACGTACAGCCTTTCCTTCACTTCTAGGAATACTCTTAGGTGCAACAAGGTGTACCTCAACAGCTATACCAAGCATAGACTTAAGAGCAGCAACAAGTTTCTTTTCTCTGTAAGCCTTTTCTGCATCGTCAGAAGGAGGATTGCTTGGAAGCCATTCTACATCGCATGCAATTGTATCACTGTTTCCGACACGGTCGACAACAAGCTGGTAATTTGCCTCATAACCATTGTTAAGAAGAACTGTTTCTATCTGTGACGGGAATACATTTACACCTTTAACAACCATCATATCATCACTTCTTCCAAGCGGTTTACTCATACGGATATGAGTACGTCCGCAGGAACATTTCTCGCGTGAAAGAACACAGATATCCCTTGTACGATAACGAAGGAGTGGGAAGCCCTGCTTGGTAATACATGAGAATACAAGCTCACCCTT
>CADCDW010000098.1 GCA_902800325.1 uncultured Lachnospiraceae bacterium | reverse complement strand
CAATGAATTCGGCCCATTTCTCAGCTGGTACAACTTTCTTCTCCTTGGCTGACTGGGCAAAGAAAATATAAATGGATGTTTCTGAAAAAGAGAAAACAGCCTCTTCTTGATTCTTTTGGCGATTGGATGCGCGCCGAAAAGCATGTTCAAGTGCAATCTTTTCATCTGACAACTTAGAAATCTGAGACTCTAATTCAGTTCGTATGGAAAGACGATCATTGTCAGTTTCCTGTAATTGATGCGATAGAGCAGCTATCTCCTTTTCATACTTGGCCACCTTCACCTTCAACTCTTCGTCATTACCAATTGTAGATAGTTCCTCTAGTTTAGCATTCAGTTCCATAAGTCGCTGATCGGCATTTTTTTGCCGGTGGGCTAAGCTACGAAAGAAAAAGAATGCAGTGATTGCAACAATTATAGATAATATGGATATAATGTTAATTGTGTTCTGTTTTTTTGTATTTGCCAACTCAAGGTCAGCAGCTTTTTGTTTGTGCTTCTGGTAATTGTAGGCTGCATGCATGCGGGCGACGGTTTCGGCATTGTCGCGGGCACGGATGGAATCATCGAGAACTTTATACTGCTTAACATGTTCGATCGCAGAATATATGTTTCCATGTTGCAGCGAAAATTCTGAAAGCCAAATATGGGCGTGTCTTTTCCCATAAATGTTGCCAACTTCCAATAACTGAGTTAAATAATACGTTGCAGAATCTATCTTTCCTAAATTTCTGTATATATTTGATGCAATAGAATAAGTGGCGCTTATATTCGCTGTATCAATATTTAAAATAGCAGGTTGCATATACTTCCATGCTTCCTTGTATTTTCCCAATTCATTATATACTCTGGCTAATTGAAGTTTAATGTCTTTCTGTCGTTTCTGATTCTCTATTTTATCTGCTAAATGCAAAGCCTTATGATAATAGAATATACAACTATCATAATTTTCCAAATATTTGTACTGCTCAGCTATATCACGATAATTGAAGAATTCTCTTCCATCATCCGGTCTTTTCCATGAACCCATATGAATTTCGTAAATAGACATAGGCTTTGAAAAAGAATTGTTTTCCGCTCTGTCAGCAATCCACTTGCTATCCTTCCACTTATAAGAAAGATCTACTATCTTTGATGCATTGGCAGGTCTTACCTCACTTGAAAATGCATATGGATCACTCTTCATAAACACCTTACCGGACTTTGCCTGTATCTCATATTTATAAATTTCGCCTACATATTTACCCGGAATAAATAATTCAAATATACCGGAATAATCGAGCTTTCTCATCGGATGACGTCTGCCATCCCAGTTATTGAAATTACCAACAACCGATACTCTGTCTGCATTTGGAGCCCATACAGCAAACAGGACACCTTCAACTCCATCTACAACCATAGGATGAGCGCCCATCTTTTCATAGATATTATAATGTTCTCCTTCGTTGAAAAGGCTTATATCAATAGGGTCAATAACCGATTCAAATATATAAGGATCGATATAGGTAAGTTCCTGTCCATCCTCAAACTTGACATCCAGTTTATAATCAAATTTCTTTTTATCTTTAATTACAACAGAATAAAATCCTTCTACTCTGTCAGACACCAATGTGTATTTCTTACGTGTTGCTGTGTCTATGGCACTTACTACCTTTGCACCCGGAAGATATGCATTTATATAAACATCATCAATACATTCATGCATACCAAGGATGTGGTGAGGATTGTTATGAATGCCCTTAACAAGCGCATCAACCTCCATCCAGTTTATAGCAAATACCTCTTTTCTTTTGGACATTTATTCATCCCCCTTAAAGTTTGTGGATAAAGATTCCACTCCTTAGCTTTGGTTCAAACCATGTAGATTTAGGTGGCATAAGCAACCCTGCATCTGCTACCGCAAACAATTCATCTATAGAAGTAGGATACATGGAAAACGCTATCTCCATATCCTCACTTACTCTTCTTTCGAGTTCTTTCAAACCTCTGATACCACCCACAAAATCAATTCTTTTATCAATTCTTGGATCATTTATTCCAAGAACAGGTTCTAAAAGATTATTTTGTAAAATTGAAACATCAAGACCAAGCACAGGGTCATTTACCCTTATATCAGCCTTTGCAGTGAGCTTATACCACTTTCCTGAAATATACATGCCAAATGTACATTTTTCTTCAGGCTGATACATATCTGCTCTTTCTTCTATATCAAATTTATCTCTTACTTTATCCATGAAATCATCAAAAGCAAGACCATTCAAATCCTTCACTACTCTGTTATATGGAAGGATTTTAAGCTGATCATGAGGAAAAAGAACAGACAGAAAATAATCAGATTCTCTATAATCAGCATCCGGATTTTCGTTTCTTCTCTTGATACCAACTTTTACAGCAGATGCAGCTCTATGATGTCCATCAGCTATATAAATATCAGATAATTTTTCAAATTCATTTCTTATGGTTTCGATATCACTGTCATCGGATATAATCCAAACCGAATGACCTATCCCATCTTCGGAAACAAACGAATAAACAGCATCCTCACTCTTAACCTTATCAACTATTTCATCAATTGCTTTCTGAGCGCGATATGCAAGAAAGATAGGACCTGTCTGGGCATTACACACATCAACATGTGTAATTCTGTCTATCTCTTTTTCTTCTCTGGTATTTTCATGCTTTTTAATCACACCACTTATATAATCATCTATAGATGCACAAGCAACTATACCTGTCTGTGCACGTCCGTCCATAACAAGCTCATAGATATAATATACCGGTTTATCCTCTTTTATATATTCTCCTCTTTCTATCATACCGTCCAAAAGCTCCTTGGCCTTGGCATATACTAAAGGTGAATACATATCCATATCGTCGTCAAAAGCGGTTTCTGCTCTGTCTATCCTTAAGAAAGATAATGGATTGCCTGCAACTGCCTCCTTTGCCTCACGTCTGTTATAAACATCATAAGGAAGTGCTGCAACCTTATCAACTATATCGGTTCTGGGCCTATATGCCTCAAAAGTTTTAACTACTGCCATATTATTTAACCTCTGATTGCCTTTACTGCTGCATCGATTGATTTTTTATAATCTTCTTCCGATGAATTATTGAACACAAACAAATCAGGTATGTTGTCCGGCTGCTTAAAGTTCTGAGTAGCAACATACTCATCCCAATGTTCAAGCTTCCATGCATCTCTGTCAGAAGCACGCTTAATCATTCTCTGATGAGCAACTTCTATATCTGTATGTACCCAAACCACAAAAAGCTCGGCATCCTTTTCGGCGAGCTTGGCTCTAAGATTTTTAAGATATTCATCATCTCTTATCTCCTCTGTAAAAGGAGCATTGATGAGAACTGTATCGTTATAATCAAGTGCTTCAAATGCAATATCAAGCACTGCATAATATTCATAATCTCTAATTTCTCTCTGGAAGAAATCCGACGACCTGTTGTACTCTTCACCAGCCACCTTGAAAATCTGCTTCGATAAAACAATCAAAGTATCCTTGTCAAGATATACGCAATTTGTAAGAGCCTTAGCGAGCTTCTTTGAAATAAAAGTTTTGCCGCAAGCAGGCGGTGATGTAACTAAAATCAACTTCTTCATTTATAATGTGCCTCCCGAAATAATATTATCCCATAAAATACTATTATTTTAACACAAAAGTTTGTCTGAAACAACCTAAAATAATAAAAGTTTTATATTGTTTTTGTCCTATGTGATTTTCTATCCAATATTATTTACAATACCAACGGATATATAATTATCAATAATTGCTGCAAGGTCACTACCTTTTTCAGCCTCCCAGATTCTTTTTGGAATAATGTTATATTCATATACTCCGTCTTTTACAAGCTTTTCAGTATATCCATCATCATAAAAGGTGTCCGTTGAAACCCTGCAATCTCTTTTAACACCTTTACATTCCTCTAATTTACATGCAGGAAAATTAATATTCCAAATCTTATTCACGCCCAAAGGCTTATTTATATATTCTTCAATTAATCCGTCAAGATACTTATCCACAACCTCGCCGTATTCAAATGTTCCCTGTGAAAAAGCTATTGCATGAACGCCAAACAACGAAGCCTCCATAGCTGCAGCAACAGTTCCCGAATATTGAATATCCCTTGAAATGTTATATCCGTCATTAATACCGGCAAGCATTACATCTATTTTTCCCTTTAAAAAGCCTGCAAAACAAACCCTCGCAATATCCGCAGGCGTACCGTTGCTTTTATACGCACTTACTCCATCAACAGGAAATTCACACCTTGAAATTCTTATCGGAGTTCCATACGTCATAGAGTGTGATATACAGCTTCTTTGTCCGTCAGGAGCCACAACAAAGACATTTCCAAACCTTTTTGCAGTTTTCGCAAGCTTGACAATACCATGAGAATCAATTCCATCATCATTTGTAACTAAAATATTCATATATACTTACCTCAAATCTATATTTCAATTATGTTAATAGGCTATTTTATTCCAACAATTCTATTCCATATTCTTGTTTTAAAGCTACTTTTATATTTAAAATTACATCTTTTTCATCGATTAAATCATTCATATAAAATGCTTTTTCTGTTTTATCCCAATAAACTCCTTTTGCAGCCCTATAAATCATTTCATATTGACCGTAACTTGGTTTTACATATATTTTTGAATTCTTTTTATATATTGATTTAATTTGAATTTTATTCATTATTATATAATTCCTCATATAAATTTTTTTAAAGCAAATGCTTATTTATATAAAAATAATAGAATTGTTACATTTGATACAACCCCAACAATTATTGATTTTCATTATATAATGCTATATATTCGAATTCAAGTATATAAATTATGTACAACATAGTTCAGAGCGGGAAACCGATATTTCACCGCTCTGAGTTTTTTCGTTTAAAATATCTGTCCCGGAAGCTTCAGTTTTTCCTTATACGGAAAGCTCTTATCAAACTCATCCACAGCTTCGTCACTAACATAATAACCCTGTGGTGTCTGATAAACACCATCGCCTTATTTAAAGAATAATCCAGCAAAATTTTACCATAGCCCTTACGCTTTAGCTCGGGAATAACCTTATCTGTCATACGCACCCACGATACAGCTTTTTTTGCAAAAACATATTCCGTAGGACTTTACTCCCATATATCCGTCTTCAAGTACTCCGTCCTCATACCTTTTAGTTTTTATCTGGTCATACGCTTCCTTAAGTCCGTCCTGCATCTCGTTAAACTTCTTTCTTTTCTTTATCTCAAAGATAATTGCAGGATCGGTTGGATTTTCCGGATAAAGTACGATATCCGGTCGTCCATCGCCTTCCTCTCTGTTTGACTGAGGCGAATAATCCGGTATGCCATATAAAAGCGATAAGAAAAATCCATGATAAAACGATTCGTCACTATCAAATACGCTAATACTCTTTTTAAGAAGCTTCGTAACATATCCGGCTATAGCATCCGTATCTCCTTCAAGCACTGCTTTATGAAGTACACTCCTGTCCTCATTTTTTACCTGCTTGTCAAACCAGCCTCTGATCTGACTTTCATATATACTTGCTATTTCCGCATTCGGTATCTTCATTGTAAGATATATATATTTATCCTCACGTCTTTCCGATACCTTCTTCATATATCCTGTGAAAAATAAGAAGTTCCAGAGATTATCCTCCGACTCATGGATATCGTCATATGTGATATCCTCATGGATTTGCTTTTCTATCGTTCCACCTTTTATCAGGATATCTAACTCCTGCTTCATCTCATCATTTGCATGCCATATCATATCCTTAATGATGGTATTGGAGGACGTGTTCGCCCAATAAGCTTCCGGAAATTTCATATGATTAATCGCAATGCTTGATACATACTTTATGATACTCCACGGATTATAGATTTCCGTTTCTCCAAAGAGATATCCGTCGTACCATATCTTAGCCTCAGGTATCCTGTCCTCCATACCATAATCTATAAGCATCTGTTCCGTTTCCTTTTGGGTAAAGCCAAAGGCTTCCTCATAACCGTTATTATATATAGAGCTAATCTGGAGATGATTCAGTCCGGTAAAGATACTCTCCTTACTAATCCTTAAACAGCCTGTGATAACAGCTCTCTCCAATGCATCATTGGTTTTAAGTGCCGACTCAAAGAGCGAGCGTATAAAACCTACCATTTCCTTGTAAAAGCCCTCATAATATGCATTCTCCAAAGGCACATCGTATTCATCAAGCAATATGATGACGTTTTCATTATGATGCTTCTTAAGACATACAGAGAGTGTTTTCAGTGCTGTTGCATATCTTCCTATCTCCGCTCTGAAGTCTTCCTCGCTCTTAATATCTTCTCTTCTTTTAGTAACAGAAAGCTCACGAAACAGTTCTGCTTCTTCTTCCGTAAGTGCATCTGAATCCTTTACATATATATGCCTGTTAAATTCCGACACAATCTCATCTCTAAGCTGTAATGCCGCCTCTCTGAAGCTCGGCTGCTTTGCTGACTTCAGTGAAAGCTTGATTACCGGATACCTTCCCATCATGGAAAGTATCTTATCATCAGCATTCATAATCTTCTTTCCTTCAAAATACCTTTTCTTATCTATCACATTTTCATCATAATCGTATTCAAGCTCAAAAAATGTACGAAGCATGGAAAGGGCAAGTGTCTTACCGAAACGTCTCGGTCTGGTAAACAGTGTTACTTTACCGCCTTTTTCTATAACGTCATCAATAAGCATTGTCTTATCAATGTAATACATGTCATTATCTATAAATTCCTTGTAATTCTCATATCCTATTCCAATCTTTTTCACTCTTTACACCTCCTCATGAAAAACTCCAAAATCATTATTATCGCTTTTCTAAACTCTAACACAAAAAGACTGAAATATCAATAAAAACAAGGGCCATGCAACCATCTTTACATTGTATTTTATTTTTTATTTATATCTCCTTAACATCATACATATATAAACTTTCACACGCGAAGCGTACCGGTTATATAGCGAACTCCCAACATACGTATTTTAAACAGGTGCTTAGCGTAGCCGTTTGAAACAAGTGAGCACTTAGTAAATAAATGCCCTTTCTTCTTGCGAAACAAGAAGAAAAAAGAAGAACATCACGCACTTGCATTATATGCAAAAAGTGTGTGATGTTCTTCTTTTTTATAATTGAAACGCACTAGAATAAAGCATATTTATGCACTTAGTACTCTTACTTGTTTCAAAGAGTGCGAACGTGCTAAGCGAGTACCTGTTTAAAATACACATGTTGGGAGTACATGCCATATAACCGGTCATCTCACCGAATTATTTCTTGGTTATATAACCCTGTGCTTTAAGAAGCTCAGCACAAAGGACTGCTCCGCCTGCCGCACCTCTTACAGTGTTGTGAGATAAGCCTACAAACTTCCAATCGTAGATAGAATCCTCACGTATACGTCCTACAGAGATACCCATACCGTTTTCATAATCCACATCAAGGGCAACCTGAGGTCTGTTATCTTCTTCCATGTACCGGATAAACTGCTTTGGTGCACTTGGAAGACCAAGTTCCTGAGGAATACCCTTAAATTCAACTAATTTTTGGATAAGCTGCTCCTTGGTAGGATTCTTTTTGAACTTTACAAAAACTGCTGCAGTATGTCCGTTAAGAACCGGCACTCTTATACACTGACAGGTAATCTTAGGTGACTCAGCCGGAACGATAACTCCATCCTTAATCTCACCCCAGATTCTTAGCGGCTCCTTTTCAGACTTCTCTTCCTCACCGCCGATATAAGGTATGATATTTCCTACCATCTCCGGCCAGTCTGCAAAGGTCTTACCTGCACCTGAAATAGCCTGATAAGTTGTAACAACAACTTCATAAGGTTCAAATTCTTTCCAGGCTGTTAAGACTGGTGTATAAGATTGAATTGAACAGTTTGGTTTAACGGCAATAAAACCACGCTTAGTGCCTAATCTTTCTTTTTGGTATTTGATAACATCGGTTGCTTCTGGATTGATTTCAGGGATGATCATTGGGACATCAGGTGTCCAGCGATGCGCTGAGTTATTGGAAACAACAGGTGTTTCCGTCTTTGCATACGCCTCC
>CADCDW010000097.1 GCA_902800325.1 uncultured Lachnospiraceae bacterium | reverse complement strand
TGAGAGTATAGCATCCAGAGTAGAGAATATGGCAGAATATTTATGCCGGACCTATATGTAATATAATATCAAATTAGCAGAAAAGAGTTTCTATTATTTTTTAATAGAAACTCTTTCTTGCTAATTGCTTGCAAAGATTAATTGTGGTAAGATAGTTGATGTGAAATGTAAATAAAATTTACAGGAGTTTTATATGAGTGAAAGAACTTATATAGCAATTGATTTAAAGTCTTTTTATGCATCGGTTGAGTGTGTGGAAAGAGGACTTGATCCACTTACTACAAATCTTGTGGTAGCGGATGAATCCCGTACGGAAAAAACTATTTGCCTTGCTGTTACTCCATCGCTTAAAGCATATGGCCTTTCGGGTCGTTCGAGACTTTTTGAAGTGTATCAAAAGTGTGATGAGGTAAAAAAAGCAACAGGAAAAGAGCTTAAATTTATCGCAGCAGTTCCACGCATGTCTCTTTATATAGATTATTCCACAAGAATTTATGAAATATATTTAAAATATATCAGCAAAGATGATATACAGGTTTACAGTATAGATGAAGTTTTTATGGATGTAACCTATTATCTTTCCCTTTATAAAATGACTGCAGAGGAGCTTGCACGTACCATAATTATGGATGTTTTAAATAAAACAGGCATCACTGCAACAGCCGGTATAGCACCTAATTTATATCTATGTAAGGTGGCTATGGATATAGGAGCAAAACATATAAATCCGGATGAATATGGTGTGAGAATTGCGAGTCTTGACGTAAGAAGTTACAGGGAAAAGCTCTGGTCACATAAACCGATTACGGATTTTTGGAGAACGGGACCGGGTACTGCTAAAAGACTTGAAAAATATGGGATTCATACTATGGGTGATATCGCAAGGATGTCGCTTTCGGATGAGGATACATTATTTAAAGTATTTGGTATAGATGCAGAGATTCTTATCGATCATGCATGGGGATATGAGTCCTGTACCTTAGAAGATATAAAAAGATACAAGCCAAGGACAAACAGCTTTTCGTCCGGACAGGTATTACAGGAGCCTTATGATTTTGATAAAACAAGGATAGTGGTTCGTGAGATGACAGAGGAACTTGTTTTAGAACTTGTAGATAAGGGACTTTCTTGTCCTTCATTTACTTTGGAAATAGGTTATGATAGAATAAATGTCGACAGTGGCAGATTTGACGGTGAAACCAAAATTGACAGATACGGAAGAACAGTACCGAAGTCAGCACATGGAACAGCAAACTTTGGAACATATACGTCCTCTTCAAAGAAGATTACTGAAGCGGTAATCAGGCTTTTTGATGAGATAGTAGATAAGAAACTTATGGTAAGACGTATTACCATAGGTGCTAACAATGTGATGGCTGAAAGCTATGAACAGTTTGATATATTTACCGATTCAAAGGAACTCGAAAAAGAAAAAAAGATGCAGCATGCGATGATCAGTATAAAAAAACGCTTTGGAAAAAATGCAATCTTAAAGGGGACGAATCTTGAGGAGGGTGCTACCATGAGAGACAGACACAGACAAATCGGAGGGCATAAGGCATAGGTTATATAGCAAAGATTATGTGCAGATGATTTTTAGCATGGAATCGTTATAACAGTATAGGGCATAGATTATATATCAGAGAATTATACAGGCAGTTGAAAAAAATATAGAGTTAAAAACTTGTGCGATAATATATGAGGATATAAAATGACAGGATATGAAGATATTATAGATAAAGACAGACCGGTTTCAAAAAGAGCGAGGATGAGTGTTGCTGACAGGGCAAAGATATTTTCACCCTTTTCTGCACTCAAAGGCTTTGAAGAAGCTATAGAAAAAAAGAATATAATTATACAGCAAAGAACAGAGCTTTCAGAAGAAAAAAAGGAAGAACTGGATATAAGGTTTAATAAGATAGCAAAGCTGATTAATAAAGGTGAGCATCCTATAGTTACGGTTGTTTATTATAAAAATGATAAAGAAACCAAAGAAGATATATGCCTGAAAAAAACCGGAATGGTTGCAAAGGTAAATATAGAGGCAAGATATATACAGATTGTGAATGAGAAGATAAGCTTTGAAGATTTATATAGTATAAGCGGTGAAATGTTGTAGAAAGCTATAAATATGATTGTGAAGCTGTATAGAAATAAATAACAAGTAAAGAGGAAAATATGAGATTAGACGACATAAGAAAAGAAATAAATGAAATAGATGACAAGATGAAAGCTTTATTTGATGCACGTATGGAGTGTACAAGAAAGGTTGCAGAAGTTAAGAGCAATACAGGTGACAGCATATATAAGCCGGTACGTGAAAAGGAAATGTATGAAAGATTTAAAGACAATCAGGAATACGTTTCTTTTCTTAAAAAGGTAGTTCAGCTTAGTAGAAAAAAACAGTATGAATTCTTTTTGGATAATAATAAAAAAGATGATTTATTTGAAAAGTTTAAATCAGAAGAATTAAATGGTGAAGAACTTCAATTATGTCTTAAGACGGACAAGAGCTGTGAGAAAGGTCTTGATAAAAAATCGGTTTTGTCAATAATAGCTGAATCATCACTTGAAATAGAAAAGCTTGAAGTAACCAATACAGAAGATTTTGTGTTTGTCACTTTAAATGTACCGGAGGATGATATATCACAGAAAGAGGCGTATTTGATTAAGTATATGTTAGAGTCGGAAACTTTATAGAATGATTTTATAAATAATTATTTGATTTGCACATAGACAGGCGATAGTGTGTAATATCTGTCAGCAGGATATTACTAGAAGGATAAGGAGGACAAGATGGTAATTATAAACGGACATGTAGTTGACCCTGAGACAGGGCTTAACGAAGAAGCAGATGTA
Source organism: uncultured Lachnospiraceae bacterium (assembly GCA_902800325.1). Lineage (GTDB taxonomy): Bacteria > Bacillota > Clostridia > Lachnospirales > Lachnospiraceae > Coprococcus_C. The sequence continues at coordinate 5,275 of CADCDW010000097.1, read as the reverse complement.
GAAATAAGCGGTGACACTATAAAGAAAATATATGTAAAAAGCAAGGGCGAGGCATACAAGGGTGATGACAGTGAGATTATAGATGCGAAGGGTAAGTATGTTATGCCGGGATTTATAGATTTGCATGTACATCTAAGAGACCCGGGACAGACCTATAAAGAGGATATAATAACCGGTGCTAAGGCAGCAGCACATGGTGGGGTAACGACGATATGTGCGATGCCAAATACAAGCCCTGTTGTTGATAGCGTTGAAACACTAAAATACATATTGGACAAGGCTGACAAGGAGGCGCTTGTTCATGTAAAACAGCTTTCCTGTATAACAAAAGGTATGGAAGGTAAAGAACTTGTAGATATGCAGGCTATGAAAGATGCGGGGGCAGTTGCATTTTCGGAAGATGGAAAGAGCGTTATGGATGTTAAGCTTTACCGTGAGGCTATGAAGAAGGCTGCCGGACTTGGTATGGTAGTTATGGCACATTGTGAGGATAAGGATTTGGTTGGTAAGGGTGTGCTTAATGATGGTGTTGCATCTGAAAAGTACGAGGTGCCGGGCATCCCTAATTCTGTTGAGGATATTATAACTGCAAGAGATATACTTCTTGCTGCAGAGACAGGTGCAAAGCTGCATATATGTCATTGCTCAACTAAGGGAACGGTTGAGCTTATGCGTATGGCAAAAAGGCTTGGTGCTGATGTTACAGCGGAGGTTTGCCCACATCATTTTACTCTTACGGATGCAGATATAACTGAAGCAAACAGCAATTATAAGATGAATCCGCCTCTTAGAAAAGAAGAGGATGTAAAGGCTCTTATAGAGGGGTTGGCAGATGGCACTATGCCTTGTATATCTACTGACCATGCACCTCATTCGGATGAAGAAAAGGAAAGATATTTCGACAAAGCACCTTTTGGAATAGTCGGTCTTGAGACATCGGCGGCGCTTACATATACTGCGCTTGTTTCGACAGGTCTTATGGATATTATGGAGATGGCAAGAAAGATGAGCTACAATCCTGCGCATGTAATAGGCATAGACAGGGATTACGGCAAGCTTACTGAGGGCGCAAAGGCAGATATAGCGATATTTAATCCGAATATAGAGTGGGAAGTCAAGGCTTCCGAATTTTTCTCAAAAGGACACAATACTCCATATGAGGGTAAGGTTCTTAAGGGCAAGGTTACAGATACAATCGTTGATGGCAAGGTTGTATATAGCGAAAAAGAGTTATGATTCGCTAAATGTCATAAAAAAATCGAGATTTAGTGAATTATATTCGCAAATCAACCTTGTAAATATGAAAATAATAGGTTATAATTTACTAAAAGTAAGAAAAAAATTAAGATTTAGTGAATTATAAGGTGGCGTTGAAATGGTTATAGGTAGAGATAAAGAGTTATCATTGTTAAAAAAAATAATTAATGATGATAGTTCGCATTTTTTAGCTGTATATGGAAGAAGAAGAATAGGAAAGACATACCTTATCAGAGAGGCTTACGAAGGAAGATTTACATTTCAGCATGCCGGATTGTTTGAGGGAACATTAAAGGAACAGCTTTTTGCCTTTGAGAACTCAATTAAGGATGCAGGAGGTGAATCTTCACGGAATCCTCAAAGTTGGTTAGAGGCTTTTGAAGATTTAAAGGAATTGATAAGAAGTTCTACGGAAAAAAGGAAGATAATATTCATTGATGAATTATCATGGATGGATACGCCAAAAAGTAATCTGCTTACGGCACTTGAACATTTTTGGAACAGTTGGGCATCTGCAAGAAAGGATATAGTTCTTATAGTATGCGCATCTGCAACATCATGGATGTTGTCTAAGGTGGTTCATAATAAGGGAGGGCTTTATAACAGACTTACAGAGCAGATTAATCTACAGCCTTTTTCATTGTTTGAATGTGAGGAGTACATGCATGTAAATGGGCTATCCTTTAACAAAGAACAGGTTTTACATTATTATATGATTTTTGGTGGAGTACCATATTATTGGAGCTTTTTGGAAAAAGGCCTTAGTTTGGCACAAAATATAGATAGAATACTATTCGAAAAAGATGCTCCTTTAAAGGAAGAGTTTAAATATTTATTCGCCTCAATTTTTAAAAAACCTGATATGCATCTTAAAATAATTAAAGCCTTAAGTTTAAAAAAGGTTGGAATGACAAGGGAAGAAATAGCCCAAAATGCAAATGTTGATAATTCAGGAGAATTGACTAAAAAACTTGAAGAGCTTGAAAGCTGTGGATTTATCAGGAAATATTATGCATATGGTATGAAAAAGAAAAATGCAGTTTATCAGTTAATGGATTGTTTTACCTTGTTTTATTACAGATTTTTAAAGAATGAGCCGACGGATGTGCATTTTTGGAGTAATCAGATAAATACTCCGGTGGTAAATACATGGATGGGGTATGCTTTTGAAAGAGTGTGTCTTATGCATATAGAACAAATAAAGAAAAAGTTAGGAATATCAGGTGTATATACCGATGTGAATTCATGGTATTGCAGGGCTGATAAGGACAAAGGGATATCAGGCTCTCAAATTGATTTGCTTATTGTAAGAAAAGATAAAGTAATAAATCTATGCGAAATGAAATATTCAAATGCGGAATATACTGTAACACAAAAATTGGATAGAAATATAAAAAATAAAATAAATGATTTAATAGTTTCAACAGGAACTAAATATGCTATTTATCCTACGCTTGTTACAACTTATGGAATGGTTGATAATTCGTATTCGGGTAATATTCAGTCGGTTGTAACTATGGAAGACTTATTTATATCATTATGATTATATAATACGAGGTTAGATATGAAATTTGTAATTCAACGAGTAACAAAAGCAAGTGTCACCATCGATGGGATTGTAAGAGGAGAAATTGATAAAGGTTTTTTGGTTTTAATCGGTGTCTGCGAAGAAGATACAAAAGAAATAGCGGACAAACTGGTAAAAAAACTTATAGGTCTTAGAATATTTGCAGATGCGGACGGAAAAACCAATCTATCCATAAAGGATGTTGGAGGAGAGCTTCTTTTGGTTTCACAGTTTACCTTATATGCTGATTGCAAGAAAGGAAACCGGCCATCCTTTATAAAGGCGGGAAGTCCCGAACATGCAGAAAAAATATATGATTATATAGTAGAGCAGTGTAAAAAGGAAATAAAAGTTGTCGAAACCGGTGAGTTCGGCGCAGATATGAAGGTCGAGCTTATCAATGACGGACCATTTACTGTTATACTTGATAGCAGTGAGCTAAATTAGTATTGTAAGCAAAATAAAAGGAGGATTAAAGATGGACAATAAGGCATTGTACAAACTTTCATATGGAGTATTTGTACTGGGTACAAAGAGTGGTGATAAGATAAATGCGTGTATAACCAATACATGTATGCAGGTTGCAAATGACCCTGTAAGGGTTGCTATTTCGGTAATCAACAAAAATTATACATGTGAGCTTATAAAGGAAAGCAGGCAGTTTGCACTTACTATGCTTGATAAGACGGTAAGCTTTGATACGATTAAAAGATTTGGCTTCCAGTCAGGTCGTGATGTGGACAAGTTTGCAGAATTTGTACCTCAGCTTGATGATATGGGCAATCCGTACATAGCATGGCAGTCCTGTGCTGTTATATCCTGTAAGGTGGTATCTGAGACTGACCTTGGCTCACATACATTATTTATAGCTGAGATTGTAGATGCAAAGGTACTTAGTGACAATCCGCCGCTTACTTATGCGGACTATCAGAGTGAGGTTAAGCCTAAACCACAGAAGATAGAAGACAATAAAAAGATAAAAGGCTGGAAGTGTAAAATATGCGGATACATATATGAAGGGGAAGTCTTACCTGCCGATTTCCTTTGTCCTTTGTGTGGACATGATGCAGGTGACTTTGAACCTATATATGAATAATTGCAGTATTATTTTTGCTGATTATATAGGTTACTGAGCTCTATAAGAGATTTGGTATCTGTTTTTGAGCGAATGTTTGCAAGATGGCGCTGGATGGTGCACAGGGTAGTTCCCTGCATATCAGCCAGCTCCTTTTGCGTTTTATCAGGCTTTACGTCCGTCTTTTTACATTGAAGTAGCTGTTTATCATAGAAAAGGTATAACTATAGCAAAAGAAAAAAAATACCAGGTATAATATGCTTTTTGTATCTGTAATTTTTTTCAAATGGATTATTTTCATAGTTGTCCATAGTATGACATATCCTCATTTTTAAGAGTGTTACGAAATATACGTATATATATGATGTATTATAATATTTTTTTATTTTTTGAAAAGCACATAAAAAGTAAAATTGTCGTATATGCGACATACACAATTGCTTTTTGCGTTTTTTGATACAAATGTAACCTTGATATATATACTTACATACTTATAATAATGTTTATCAATCAAATTAGAGGATGATTGGAAAATAGTTGATTGTAAAAAATGGATTTATTAAGGAGGGCGATTTTTACGGTGAAAAAATTAAGAGAAAGAATTATAGGTCTGGCGCTTATTGCAATGCTGATGGTAATAAATATGCCTACAAGGGTTAGTGCATTAAGTTATGATTTGAATGATGGAGATATAATCAATTCATATAATATTACATCAGATGTAGTGACTTTATATGTTGGTAATATCTCAGTTGATGGAACATCAACATTAAAGTATTTATATACTGATAAGAGTGTTAATACAGAAACATTAACAGAAATGAGAAAAATATTAACTTCTGATTATGCAAGTTTACTTCCAACAACAGCAGGACAAGTAGCAGTAAGTAATGATAGTTCAGTAACAGTAAATGATGTATTTACTGATGCTGGAATGGTAGCAATAAATAAGTACCCTAGTGGAACAGTAAGTGATACATCAAGTACAATACTATATAATCAAACACAATTTAATAGTTTAGCAACAGCAAGTCAGGCAGAAATATCTGATGAAGCAACTGCTGAAACAAATAATTTAAGTGCTTGGAATACAAGAAAATCTGAATGGGATGCTGCAGAAGAAAATAAAGCAACTGCAGATAATGGATATACGAGTGTTGCTTTTCCAGAAGAATATAGAAATGCTTTTAAAGATACAACAACTTATCCTACATCATCATTCTTTATAGCAGATAATAAAGGAGAATCAAGTATAGGATATATAATTAGAAATGGTGCAGTGGCTCAAGTTAATACATATCCAGTAAATAGAACAATAATAAAAGTAGTAAATACATCAGCAAATGTAACAGAAAATACGCCAACAGAGGAGAAAA
>CADCDW010000096.1 GCA_902800325.1 uncultured Lachnospiraceae bacterium | reverse complement strand
TAGATAAACGACTGTTTAGTCCTCTATTGTTTCATCTAATCGAAATTAGATATATACATCGACTCTAATTGGTTCAGTTGTCTTAAAATCATAGTACTTGTCTGAATGCTCGATAAAATCTCGCATATCGTCCTCTGTAACCATGATTGTCAGTAAAAACAACCTTTCGTCAATTAGTTCCTTCCTTCCGCAATAGCTGCCTGTGCTGCAGCAAGTCTTGCTACAGGTACACGGAATGGTGAACATGATACATAATCAAGTCCAATCTTGTGGCAGAACTCAACTGATGAAGGATCTCCACCGTGCTCTCCACAGATACCAACATGAAGATTTGGATTTACAGGCTTACCAAGCTTGATAGCCATATCCATAAGCTTACCAACACCAACCTGATCAAGCTTAGCAAACGGATCGTTCTCAAGAATCTTAGCATCATAGTAAGCATCTAAGAACTTACCTGCATCATCACGTGAGAAGCCGTAAGTCATCTGAGTAAGATCGTTAGTACCGAAGCAGAAGAAGTCAGCTTCCTTAGCGATTTCATCGGCTGTAAGAGCAGCTCTTGGAATCTCTATCATAGTACCTACTTCATAATCAAGCTTAACGCCTGCTGCCGCGATTTCTGCCTCTGCTGTCTCAACTACAAACTTCTTAACATACTTAAACTCTTTAACTTCACTGGTAAGAGGAATCATAATCTCAGGCTTAACGCTCCAATCTGGATGAGCCTTCTGAACCTCTATAGCAGCTCTTATAACTGCTTTAGTCTGCATTACAGCAATTTCAGGATAAGTTACAGCAAGACGAAGTCCTCTGTGTCCCATCATAGGGTTGAACTCCTTAAGACCTTCTACGATAGCCTTAACTTCATCAAGAGTCTTGCCTGTAGCATCAGCGAGCTTCTGCTGCTCAGCTTCCTCATGAGGAACGAACTCATGAAGAGGTGGATCAAGGAATCTGATTGTAACAGGATTTCCTTCAAGAGCCTCATAGAGTGCCTTAAAGTCACTTTGCTGATATGGAAGAATCTTATCAAGAGCTTTTTCTCTTGCTTCTACTGTATCAGCACAAATCATCTCTCTGAATGCTGCAATTCTATCTTCTTCAAAGAACATATGCTCTGTACGGCAAAGACCGATACCTTCTGCACCAAGCTCACGAGCTTTCTTAGCATCAGCAGGTGTATCTGCATTTGTTCTAACCTTAAGCTTTCTGAACTGATCTGCCCAAGCCATGATACGTCCGAATTCACCGGCTATCTGAGCATCAACAGTTGGGATGATTCCCTCATAGATGTTACCTGTAGTACCATCGATAGAAATCTCTGAACCTTCTTCAAATGTCTTTCCACCGAGAGTGAACTTCTTGTTCTCCTCGTCCATATTGATGTCGCCACAACCGGATACACAGCAAGTACCCATACCACGAGCAACAACGGCAGCATGTGAAGTCATACCACCACGAACTGTAAGGATACCCTGAGCACTCTTCATACCTGTAATATCCTCAGGTGAAGTCTCAAGACGAACAAGTACAACCTTCTCTCCTCTTGCAGCCCATTCTACAGCATCATCTGCTGTAAATACAACCTTACCGCAAGCAGCTCCAGGAGATGCGCCAAGACCTTTTCCAAGTGGAGTTGCAGCCTTAAGTGCAGCAGCATCGAACTGTGGGTGAAGAAGTGTATCAAGGTTACGAGGATCTATCATAGCTACAGCCTCTTCAGGAGTCTTATGTCCTTCATCAACAAGGTCACAAGCTATCTTAAGAGCAGCAGGAGCTGTTCTCTTACCATTACGGCACTGAAGCATGTAAAGCTTCTTATTCTCAACTGTAAATTCCATATCCTGCATATCATGGTAGTGATTCTCAAGAGTCTCACAAACCTTAAGGAACTCTGCATATGCCTCAGGGAATTCCTGTTCCATCTGAGCGATAGGCATTGGTGTACGAACACCTGCAACTACGTCCTCGCCCTGTGCATTGATGAGGAACTCACCCATGAGCTTGTTCTCACCTGTAGCAGGATCTCTTGTAAATGCAACACCTGTACCTGATTCATTGTTAAGGTTACCAAATACCATAGGCATTACGTTAACTGCTGTACCCCATGAATAAGGGATGTCATTGTCACGACGGTATACGTTAGCACGAGGGTTGTCCCATGAACGGAATACGGCTTCAATAGCAAGCTTTAACTGAGTTACAGGATCTGAAGGGAAGTCCTCACCAAGCTGCTTCTTGTACTCAGCCTTGAACTGCTCTGCAAGTTCTTTAAGGTCTGCTGCTGTAAGCTCTACGTCAAACTTAACACCCTTCTTTTCTTTCATCTCGTCAATAAGCTGCTCAAAATACTTCTTACCAACTTCCATAACTACATCTGAGAACATCTGAATGAAACGTCTATATGAATCATATACGAATCTCTCGAATGCAGGATCTGGATTACCTGCTATCATAGCTGCAACAACTTCATCATTTAAACCAAGGTTAAGGATTGTATCCATCATACCCGGCATAGATGCTCTAGCACCTGAACGAACTGAAACTAATAATGGGTTCTTGAGATCACCAAACTTCTTACCGTTGATCTCCTCCATCTTTGCTACACCTTCCATAGCCTGAGCCATGATTTCGTCATTAATCTTACGTCCATCCTCATAGTACTGTGTACATGCCTCAGTTGTGATTGTGAAGCCCTGTGGTACAGGAAGTCCTATACTTGTCATCTCTGCAAGGTTAGCACCCTTACCACCAAGAAGATTACGCATGGTCATGTCGCCTTCGCTAAACATATATACCCATTTGTTTGCCATTTGTTATCTACCTCCTAAGTATTCATTTTTTTCTTGCGACACAGAAAAAGGCACACTGCGTCACGCTGACATAAATTATAACATAAATATAATAATTATAAAAGCCATTTTTTAACTTTTTTATACGGAATTTACGAAATAAAAAAGTGTGTCATGGAATGCAAGCACATCGCCACAAATATTGTATATACTTTGACTGTATAAAAAAATATGCACGCATGGCACGTATTACATAACGCCATGCTTTGCATATTTTTTATACAATCAAATATACTTAAATTAATTTGGTAATGTGCCTGTCACAATTACTAACTTTTTATGCAGACACATCTATAGCCGGTACTGATACATCTGCCGATGCGGATACTGCCATATCAGCCCCGCCTACTGCTGCCGAAAAAGACGATGCATCAAATGATGAATCACTACCGCCAAAGCCTGACATAGAGCTCATCTGCGCCATCTGTTGATGCTTAATCGTATCCTTCAGATAGTCCATATCAGCTTTTAAGATGGCTTTTTCTTCCGCCAGTCTGTGCTTGCGTTTTACCTTTTCAAGCTCTTCTTCACTCATGTGCGGATCAAGCATCTCAAGTTCTTCAAGAGCTGCCATGGCTTCTTCCATCTCGCGCAGAGCCTCTTCTCCGAACTCTGCAATCTTTTCGTTTAACTCAGCCATCATTTCTTCTGAGATTTCTTCGTTTCTTTCTTTAATCTCCTCATGCATTTCTTCAAGCATAGCCTCACGCTCTTCAAAGACATTATCCTCTGCTTCGGATATCTCATTCTCCGCTGCACCTATCATCTGGTTTCTCATATCAGAGGCCATATCTTTAAGCTCATCAAATCTTTCATCACGCTTTCTGGTTATCTCCGCAAGCTCCTCCTGTTCAATGTTATGCTTTTTCTTTCTGGCAGCCATCTCCATACGTGTAGCATGCGTAAGCGCCGTCTGAAGCTCATCGGAATCTCCGTCACCGCTTTGTATCTTTCTTTTTATCTCAAGCACCTTACGCTTGGCAGAAAGCATAGCCTGACCTGCTGTAATTGAGTTTTTCGCCCGAAGAATCTTGGTAGAAATCTCCTTGTAATTGTAATTAAGTCTCTTTTTAACCCTCGGCTTATCCTTATCGGATGTCTTTGACATCTCCCAGATATCCTTTAACCTACCGTCCTTTGAATAAATCGAAAACTGTCCGTTATCCTTTTTATTGTTTCTCTCAAGGTCACGAAGCATGGTTCTCATCTTTTCGGTATTGGACATCTTTTCATTCTTAAGCATTTCATTGAAAGAATTATTGATATCCGATGACATGGAATTTCCACTTGCATTCTGATAGCTGTTCAAATATGAAGTTTTCGATAAAAAACCAACATTCATAAAAAACCCTCCCTGGCATTAAATGAAATCCTTTTCTTTTCCACTATCAAGTTTTCACGTCACAAATAAAATGTCACTTAATCAATAGATTTTCAACACTAATAAAAATGTCAATACGGCAACATAAATAAAATGCCACAAACATCATGCCTGTTATTAAAAATCGGAATACAAATAAGACTTATAAAGCAAGCCAAAAAAGACGTTTAAAACGTAGAAATAAAATTAGTAATTACCGGGTCTTCCCTGACCTTTATATATAAATCCATTTATATACAGTAATTATACTACATAAATCTAGTATATACAAGTACTATTTACAACAAAAAACAAGCCACTTAAGTTTGCGGATAATTGCAGCAACAGTGTTTTATTATCCTTCCTTAGTATGCAAGGCTTCCTATCCCTTGTTTAATCCAGATCGTACTTATTCGGATCAAGCGAATACATATGTGGGTTCAACTCAATTCTTTTTAATACCTCGTCTTTAGGATAATGTGAAAGCATTTCGTTCGTTCTTTCAATCATATTTTCCACATATTTCCTTTTAGTTCCAAAACGCTTATATACATACCAGCAATCCGCACCATTTTGATAGTTTTTCAACGGAATAATAAACACTTTGATATCAAGAAATTTTCGCTCATTACCTCTCACAAAAAATCTGACACCAAATTCTTTTTCCCATTCAAGTTGTTCTTGCTTCGTTACCGGAAGAGATGTGTTTACAGCAGGGGGAATCTGAAAGTTTTTATCTTCCCACCAAAGTACTGTTTTTCCATCTTGTGTTTTCTTTTTCTCAAATACGATTGGAACAGCTTTACGTTTTTCGCTTCCAAAATCAGATTCAAATGTTGTATCATATATCTCAACCTCACCGTTTTCTATATAATCACCTGTAAACATAACTGCTACACCTTTGGAACGACCGCCTTTATTGTTTACAAATACGACCTTATTTTTATTTGGAACACATGCAGTTAAATCAAACCTCGTTATCTTTAACTTAGGAGGTTCATTTTTTATTCCATCCGAAAGTGTGAAGAATAGTCGGCTCACCTGCTTTTCATCAATATTTTCGGTATTTCCTGCCTCTATCAGACATTGTTCTGGTTTCATTCCGAGATATTCACTTAGATTAGTAAGCATCTCCTCTGCAAAAATATACTTTTCTTTCGTCAAAGCTTTAAACTTATCAAAATCGCTAACAACATCATTCCATGGTGCTGTCTTGGTACGTCTCGGAATTTTCATGCCATCATATGGTTTTCCTGAATTAATCCATCCATCAATCTTACCTTCATTTCCAATGAGATGCATAAATGCATAATCACTATCAATGCATGCTGCTGCAATCACGTAAGTGTTGAATTTATCAGAAATCGGTCTGGCTACAGCCTCTGTATCATGGTCATTACTAAAATAATAAATGTCCGAAGCAACAGATATCCAATCACTGTCTTGGGGATAATATATCATCAATTCTACATCGGCATCTTCTGAATCATTAAGCTGTTTATAACCCTTTGAAAAAAGATTTTCCTTCATCATGAATAATAAATCATCTTTTGAAAAACTTTCATTCTTCTTTATATGTATGTTTGAAAAAAACATTCCCATTTTCTATGCTCTCCAATCTTTCTATTACTGACAACGTGTTCAAATCGTTCCCGGTTTATATTTCTGTTACAACATTATCAGACATCACATACGTTTTTATATCTCTAATCTTCACTTTCATTATTCGTTATACCAAGCTTTTCATTCCATTCTTCTTGTCCGGGTAAATTATATATTCCATATGCGTCTGCATTATACGTAAATATCACTTCTTTCGTTCCGGCATCAATTACATTTAAATTTATATAGCAATTCGTATAATCAATTCCGGAAAGAACTTGTGCTGCAAATACCATCTGCTCTATATTTCCTCTGTCAAACATAAAATCAGAAAAATCTATTTTATCTTTCAAATAATAATTAACACATCTAAAATCATCATCTATTTGAACATCCACACTATCCAGTTCACTTATTCTTCTTAACGTAAAATCCTCAACTTTTTTAATTCTTGATTCCAATTGTTCATCTGTTAATACTATAGTCATACTACCATCATCATTAATATATGCATCTGATATATCATCTTCCGCCTTTGCTGTTATTAATTGTCGATCACTGTTTATTCCTATAATTACCGGTGGCAATATTATATCTATAGTTTCTCCGTCTTTAACTACTATATTTCGGGGTATAGTTATACTTTCTGTTTTTTCATAAGCTACGTTCTCTTTTGGTTCATCCGTAGATATCTCACCTTGTATAAGAGAATCGTTTTCTATCATTTCCTCTGTAGAATTATTCTCTGAATTATCCAAAACATAATCAGATTTAGAATTCACCACAATTAAAGCTGTCATTATAATTAATAAAATCACTATAATTAATATATATTTTTTCATACCTGTCTCCATATTCAACACTTAGGTTCCCTCAAATTCTCTTTTGTTGGCATATCTTAGATTGATATTTTAACCTGGAATTATATTTCTATAAAACAGACCAACCCATTCGGTTTTTATAAGGTTCGCGTTACATGTTACTGCACTTGTAAATACTACCAATCTCATATTCCCATCTCCTCCATCTGTCGGAGAAGAAATTCCGTCAACTGCTTTTTGTCCGGAAGCTGAAGCATATAGGTCGACACAAATAGCTGATTATCCATACCAGAAAGAGCATATTCCACCATTTTAGGTCCTTTTTTCGTACAAAGTAAAATTCCTATAGGTGGATTATCTCCTTCATACATCTCATTTTCTTTGTAATATGCAACATATGCATTCAGCTGTCCAAAATTTTCATGGCTGAATTCCTCATTCTTTAATTCGATGATGACGTTGCAATGAAGTATGCGATTATACAAAATTAAATCTGGAAAATAATATTCACCATCAATGACAATTCGCTTTTGTCTTGCCTCAAAACAAAACCCTTTTCCCATTTCAAGCAGAAACTCTTGAAGATGATCCATCAACGCCTGCTCAATATCAGATTCTGTCACTGTGTCTTTTGCATCAAGTCCAAGAAATTCAAATGTAAATGGCTCTTTTATGCTTAGCATAAAATTCTGCTTGGAATTTACAGTCTGCGCCAATAATTTCTCTGGATTTTTACTAATTCCGGCACGTACAAACAGGTTTGTTGTAATCTGCCTCCGCAACTCTTTGACACTCCAATTGCCTCTTATGCATTCAAATTCGTAAAAAAATCTCTCCAAGGGATCTTCAATGGGTACAATCTCCATGATATGCGAAAACGAAAGTCTGCTGACCAGTGTGTCCGGTTCTGTTTCAAATTTTTTCGATGTCATCGAAAATTTTTCAGGATGCAGATTTTTTTCAGAAAAATCCGGTAAAATTGGCAATTCAAACACATTTTCAATATTTTTTAATTTTTTCGACACTGTCGAAAAAATCTGAGGATAGCGCAAATAAAAGGCTCTGCATTTATAAAACAACATTTTATTCATTCCTTTTATCTTTAAACTCTCCTCTAATTTTTGCAGAAGATGTGTTCCATACTCAGCTCTATCCTGTCCGTTTTGTTCAAATTCAACGATATAATATCCGATTGACCAGTTTCTCACAGTAAGCAATTGATTAATGGCATTTTTTGCATAGGAGCTTGTAATGTTATGCACATGTTTAACCTGTCCAACCAAATTTTTAAACGAAAGTTCTTCTGACATACCTTATTCCTTTCATATATTGACTAAATTTTTAGAAACTTACCATTTTATAATATCACAAATCCTTTCTTTTTTCATCTAATAATTTAAATCAAAAAACATAAATGCTCACCCAGTATTCATTGACAAGGTTTCTGTATCCCCACTCCTTAAGCTTATCGTAGCTTATCGTAGCTTATCCTGTAATTTCCCTTATAATGTCTTCCGGTTGCGCAGTAACGTATATATCTTTATGTTTATTATCATCGTATTACCGTTTTACAATAACTTAATTTCTTCAGGTGCTAAAACGAGAGCTATAATTTGTGAATCTTTGTAGAAGTTTTACAATAACTTAATTTCTTCAGGTGCTAAAACCCCAAATCTTCCAATCATACACAATATC
>CADCDW010000095.1 GCA_902800325.1 uncultured Lachnospiraceae bacterium | reverse complement strand
AGGCTATGCAGTTCATCCGGCTCATGTGAATGTTGCCGATACAAAGGTCAGACCGTATACAAAGTCAAGAGTGTGTATAGATTATGAAATATAATTATTAATTAAAAGACTTTAAACGGTTGTTTATAAAAAAGACTATATATAATAAAATATGCTTATGTATCGGCAAAATATGATTAGATATCAATATATCAGACTCATTAAAATATAATTAGATATCAACATATCAGACTCACTAAAACATGAGTAAATTAATGATATATATCAAAAACATAAAGAAAGGAAAAGTAAAATCTGATTATTATTTGAAGGATAATCGGATTATACGGGAAGAAAAAATGAGTGATTTATCAATCAATACAAAATGTGTACAGGGAGGCTATCAGCCGGCAAATGGTGAACCAAGACAGATTCCTATAATTCAGTCGACAACGTTTAAATATGATACAAGCGAAGCTATGGGTAAATTGTTTGATTTGGAGGAGTCAGGTTATTTTTATACAAGACTTCAAAATCCTACCAATGATTACGTAGCAGCCAAGATTGCTGAACTTGAGGGTGGAACAGCCGCTATGCTTACATCATCAGGTCAGGCAGCATCATTCTTTGCATTTTTTAATATATGTGAGGCGGGCTCTCACATAGTTGCTTCTTCATCTATATATGGTGGAACCTTCAACCTTCTGGATGTAACCATGAGAAAGATGGGTATCGAAACAACATTTGTATCACCGGATTGTACGGAGGAAGAATTAAATTCAGCTTTTAAGGACAATACCAAGCTTGTATTCGGAGAGTCTATAGCCAATCCTGCACTGACAGTTTTAGATATAGAGAAATTTGCCAAGGCGGCTCATGCTCACGGTGTGCCACTTATCGTTGATAACACTTTCCCAACACCGGTTAATTTAAGACCTATCGAGTGGGGTGCGGATATAGTAACACATTCTACGACCAAGTACATGGATGGTCATGGCGCAGCTGTAGGTGGAGCTATCGTGGATTCCGGCAAATTTGACTGGATGGCATATAAGGATAAATTTCCGGGACTTACAACACCTGTCGAATCATATCATGGCATAACATATGCAGAAAAATTCGGAAAAGAAGGGGCATTCATCACCAAATGTACATCACAGCTCATGCGTGACCTCGGTTCAATTCAGTCACCTCAAAATGCATTTTTACTCAACCTCGGACTTGAGTCACTGCATGTACGTATGCCGAGACATGTTGAAAACGGACAGGCAGTTGCAGAATTTTTAGAACAGCATCCAAATGTAGAATATGTGAATTATCCGGGACTTAAGAGCAATAAATACTACGAGATAGCTAAGAAATATATGCCTAACGGAGGCTGCGGTGTAGTATCCTTTGGTATAAAGGGCGGAAGAGCTGCAGCAGAAGCCTTCATGAAAAAGCTTAAACTTGCAGCTATTGAAACACATGTTGCAGATGCCAGAACATGTTGTCTTAACCCTGCAACTTCAACTCATCGTCAGATGAGTGATGAACAGCTCGAAGCAGCCGGCGTACCTGCAGGGCTCATCCGTATCTCATGCGGCCTCGAAGACAAGGCAGACCTCATCGCAGACCTCGCACAGGCACTTGGCTAAAAACGCACTATATAGCGCGTTTTTAAGCTGTGGGTATCACGATATAGCCTGTATGCAACTTCACGCTTCGATAATTTAATTACGGAAAGCATATGAAAAGACTGATGAAAAACATTTATCCCGATTTGTGTCAAATCAAAAGCAAGAAGCCGCATAGATTCGCTCAGAAACCGAAGTGTCTGAGCGAAGCGAGTTCTTCGGTTTCGTGCGAATATAAAGGATTTGAGCTTATTGATTTAACAAATCGATGGATAGTTTTTCATCAGTCTTATTCATATACTTTTCGTTTAATAAACCTAAAGTTGCATACAAGCTATATGATGATACCCACTTCACCGCGAGAAAACGGAATTTAGTTGTCCTTGATGAGGTATGGCATCTGTCCGATCATGTTGTTGAAGTCTTCGAAGAGGGTACCCTTCTCGGTGTCGGACATTTTGATATCAGTTATCTGCTGTAAGGAAGCATCAAAACTTCTTGCTGTTTTGTCAACATACATTGCAATATTGTCGACACTTTTTTTGCTCTGGTCAACAGCAGCAGTGATGGAAGAACTTACTTCTTCAATGCTCTGTATGTTTTTACCGACAGTATTGAAGATTTCGTGGGTTTCGGTAACGTTTTCAATACTTTCGCTAAGTGCCGATTTTGATTCTTCGAGTGATCTGTTTAAGTTTGCTGTCGTTGTGCCAACATCTTCTATACTCTTGTTGACATCACTGATTAGAGTTTTGATTTCGTCAGCAAGCTTTCTTACTTCATCTGCTACGATTGCAAATCCGCGTCCCTGTTCACCTGCTCTTGCTGCTTCGATGGAAGCGTTTAGAGCAAGGAGATTGGTCTGGTTAGCGATAGCTGTGATACCTTCTGTCGAGTCTTTGATGTGTTCTACTGCGGCAAGAAGATCCTGGAAAATTGAATCCATATCGTCAAAACGTTCAGTAACTACGTTTGAACTCTCACGAAGGCTTTCTACTTGTGATTGAGCTGTTGAAACACAGCTTTCGATGTTGTTTTTAACATTACCAAAATTGTCGGTTGCAGAGATTATATTGTCAAAATTGCTCTGCATATCAGAGCATTCTGAAAGAAGAGTCTGATTTTCTTCGGCCATATCTTCCATAGAGTTGTAAATACTGTCGATACCTTTTACTGTTTTTAGATTTTGCTTTACAAGTTCGTCATTGGTGTTTTTTAGATATTGAACTGTTGTAAGCATAACGTCAGTATTGTCGGATGATTTATTAACAACCGGCAAAAATTGTTCATTTGCGGTCATCTGTTCGGAATTCTTTTTACTGAATAAGCCCATTTTGTCTACCTCCTAATCAAATGCTATACAGCACATAGTCTGATTGATATGCTGTTTGCAGTAGTGTTCACCGACACCTACTAAACCTGCGTGGCTGTTAAATCTGTTCATTTCTCTAAAGTAATCATTGAGATAACCTTCCTGCTGGAATAGGAGATATCTGAACAGACAGTTGACTGATATAATACCTGAAACCTGACCTAAATCCTTTTGCATCTTGTCAAGAGTATCCTTTACAATCTGCTTATAGTCTTTAAGCTCCATCAGTGTGAGTATATCCATATCGTTTACCTGTTTGTAGCAATTAAGTGCATTTCCGTTTATTTCCTTGATGGATATAAGATATGTTTCATTGCCGTATACACGTCCAAATGGATTTTTAAATGTCTGTGTGGCAACTTCTTCGTCTGATATTCCGAGAACTTCCTGATAGAATTTGGCTGCCGGATGTCCATCAACTTCTGCAAGTGTCATATTTTCAGGAACGGTTTTGGTTGCTACAAAACGCTGACCGGTTGGAAGATAAATATTTTCCTTGTAGGCACATATCTTACCTGTTTTATTTTTTATAATAAGAAATGCGCAGGCATCCTTATAGATGTTTCCGTTTACCGATATGGTAGGACCGTCAACCGTACCACCGATGAGCGGGATATTTCTTTTGTCAAGCTCAACATTTAAAGTAGTAACGAGTTTTCCGTCACAACCGGTTGTGAAATCAAAGCAGGCTGAGTTGCCGGCTCCTGCACCGCATGCGTTGATCGCATCGGTTAAACGCTTTATGTATTTTACCGGCATAGTGGATAGTTCTTCTATTGCACCGGCACAGGCTGATACTCCGTATAAGCCTATAAGCGTGACGCCGGTTTCTGCTACAGAAGTACCTGCATAGCTTATGCCTATACCTCCTATACTTGGAACACCCTTATACATTTCCGATAGTTCGTTTACATGCTTATCAAAGTTTTCTGCACTGGTCATGAGGATTAAAGCTTCCGGATTGGATATTGACGCGGCAGCTTCTTTTAGATTACCGTTTTGGCTTTGCCCATAAATCTGTTTCATCTTACCTTACCTCCTAAATGGTTCCCATAAATTCATAAGAATTATACCATTTATGACAAAAAAAAGCTATAATGTTTTTTAATAGATTTAATGAAGCTTTAAAAATGGATTCAGTGACTTTTTTAATGTATTTATTTAGTGATTTTTTTTAATGTATTTAGTGACTTTTGAAAATAATTCTGATATAATGGTTAAAGTGTATGTTTAGATGAAAAAAAAGTGCAGATTTGTAGTTGGGAATATATTATAACGATAAGGAGGAAACTCAGTCGTATATACGTGACTGTAGTTGGGAGTCACCATGATTAAGAATGACATTGTAGAAACCGTGGTCGACATGATTAAGGAGCATCCTGAATCTGTTGATGTCAATAAAAGAGCAGTTGCATATGTGGCAGATTATTATCCTATAGGGAAAATAGTTGTAGAGATTCATGTAAATGTTTCACTTCTTCCGTTTGATTCAGATGTGAGTTATTACAATCTGCTTGATTCCGGTGCATATTCTGAAGAAGGGGAGTTTGTTGTTGATATGCCTCTTCAGGATTGTGGAAGGATTATTTCAAGAATTTTTCCTACTGATAAAGTCGGACAGTTTACGGAAGAACAAAAAAGTGATCTGCATATTATGGCAACTATGTTCCATTTTTATACCGGACAGTATAAGATAGTTTCTTCTCTTAAGAGGGCGTCTATGTGTCACTATATGAGTGGACTTTATAATCCTAAAGGCTATATTATTAAATGTATGGAACTGTCCCAAAGATACAATATAAGAGATTACGATAGCTGCTATTTTAATATAAAGGGTTTTGGCCTTGTAAACAATATATTTGGTTCACATGAAGGTGACGTTATCATTAAAAGGTATGCGAAGGATTTGCAGAACTTTATAAATGAAGATGAAAACGTAGGTCACCTCGGAGGAGATAATTTTGTGGCATTTGTCAGAAGAACAAGGATGGATGAGTTTTTAGGATATATCTTTAACTATACCGGATATGGTATAAGAAATGGTAAGAAAAAAGAGATAAAACTCAGTGCAACCATAGGTATATCGCCTCTTGAAAGAGAAAATGTTATGCCCAATGACATAATATCGGAAGCTTCGCTTGCGCTTAGCTATGCACGTCAGACAAAGCAGGATATGGTGGTTTTAAATGATGAGCTGAAGAATAAACTTTACCAGAGAAAACAAATAGAAGAAACATTTGATAAGGCTTTGGAAAACGGAGAGTTTGTACCATTTTATCAGCCTAAGGTTGATATAAGAAACGGTAAGCTTGTTGGAGCTGAAGCGCTTTCGAGATGGAAAAGAGATGGCAGGCTTATAAGCCCGGCAGAGTTTATACCTGTTTTGGAACAAAATGGCAGTATAACGGAACTTGATTTTTATATATTTGAGGAAACCTGTAAGAATCTTGCAAAGTGGAGAGACGAAGGTATTAAGATTGTTCCGGTTTCTATCAATTTTTCCAGAAAGCATCTCGATGATGAGAATCTGGCTGACAGAATTAATCAGATAATCATGCGATATGATGTGGATAAAGAGTATATTGTTGCTGAGATTACAGAGACAGCAGACTATGATGAAAAAGAGCTTATGACAAGATTCCTTGACAAAATGCAGATATATAAGATTAAGACATCTATAGACGATTTTGGAACAGGGTATTCTTCTCTTGGAATTTTAAGGGATTTTGACGTTAATGAGATTAAGATTGACCGCTCATTTATCAACAGACCTGAGTTCCTTGAGAGTGACAATGTTATCGTAGGAAGTATAGTCAGTATGGCAAACAGGCTTCACCTGGATATAATTACCGAAGGCGTTGAAAATAAAAACCAGGTTGAGTTCCTTAAAAAACTTGACTGCTATTACGTACAGGGCTTTTTGTTTGACAAACCTCTTCCGCAGGACGAATTCGAAGAACGCCTCAGAATAGGCGGATATGATCTTAACAGTAAGGAGCTTTAGAAAAATGCAGAGTTTGGTAGACTGGTATAATGGTTCTCTTGGGAGTTTTATGCCTAAAGAGGTTTTTGTTTTTTTGGTTTCCATGCTTCCTATCATTGAGTTAAGAGGAGGTCTTGTGGTAGCATCACTGCTTAAGATTCCGTTACTCGAAGCCAATATACTTTGTATAATCGGCAATATTATTCCGATTCCTTTTATTCTTTTATTTATCAGGAAGTTATTTGGCTTTATGAAGAAGCATAATATATTTAAAGGCTTTGTAGAAAAACTTGAACAAAGGGCTTTGAAAAAGTCCGAAGGTGCTGAAAAGGGAGAATTTGTGTTTTTACTATTGTTTGTTGGTGTACCGCTTCCGGGAACAGGAGGCTGGACCGGTTCGCTTATAGCATCACTTCTTGAAAAGGATATAAAAAAAGCGTCAATAGCGATATTCTTTGGAATTCTCATGGCTGCTGTAATTATGGATATTGTTTCTTACGGGGTGCTGGGCAATATAGTAAGTTAGGTCAGCTATATGCATATCATAGAAATTGGATTTGTGATATATTTAAAAACATATAAGTTTTATTTTTGTGATTTTTTAAGTTTATGTTTTGTAATTTATCAATTGATAAGCAGGATTTTTTGTGATAGAATTATAAGGATGTCGAGTTGACGTCGGATGTATTATGTATAAATCATTAATGGTGGGAGAGCTTATTGTGGTAGATGAAAAAAAGGTCGCTCTTATGACCAGACTTTCAATTTATGAGAAAAATGAAAAAAATGACGGGCTTCAGATGAGTAAGTTCTTTGAACGAGATTATGTAAGGTTCAGTATTTTAAAGGCATTGGTTTCGGCAACGGTTGTATATTGGCTGATTGTTGGAGCTTATGTTTTTGTCAGTTTTGAAACAATTCTTGCCGAGATAAACAATATGGACTATTTTGGACTGATGTATAAGATTCTTGGCTGGTATGTGTTTTTTTGTTTTATATATTTTGTTTTTTCGTATCTTGTATATACATACAGATACAACAAAAAAAGAAAAGGACTTACAAGATATAACAGTGATTTGAGAGATTTGATTGAGCTTACAGGCGGACCTATGCATCATGCGAAGCTTGTCAAGAATTCCAATATAAATGTTATAAGGGATGAAGCTAAACATAAATCAACTGAAAGTAAATCAAGGAATGTAGTTAACAGAACGGAAATCGTCAATAGCAGGCTCAAACAGGAAGAGGAGAGAAAGAGCCGTCAGATTATAGAAAATTCAAGAAGACTTGAAGAAAAAAGAGCTAAACAAAAGGCTGCGGAAGAAGAAAAAAAGAGGCATGAAGAGTTAGCAAAACAGGAAATCAGAAGAAAACGCATGGCACTTGAAGAAGAACAAAGACAGCAGAGAATGCAGGGGTATTCGGAAGCGAACAGGAAAGGGGACAGTAACTAATGTCAGGATTGATACAGGTAAGAGATTCTATAAGAAATTTCTTGAGAAGATTTGATGAAGTAATCTCTCCATTATTTTATTTTATTGCAGCCTGGTTTATGTTTTGGTCAATAAACAAATTATATGGATATTCAGAATTGTTTGAAAGGGGAATTGTAACATTTTTACTTTCGGTAATATGTGCACTTGTTTCTGCTTCTACGGCTGTGCTTATCGGATGTATAGTTATTATCTTTAATTGTTTCTTTGTTACTAAGGAGATAGGAATAATTGCATTGTTCATATTTATAATTATATATTGTATGTATATGAGGATGTTTCATGATTGTGCATGGATTTTGTTTTTTGTGCCAATTATGTATATATTTAAGATGACCTATGCTATACCGCTTATAGTTGCCATATTTGCAGGTGCAGCAGGCATTGTTCCGGCAGCTATCGGAGTGCTTTTATATAAGTTTGCCGTAGGTGTAAGCGATGTAAACAATATGCTGCTTACTGCAGTTAAAAAAGAAGATGTGGATATTTATTCATATCTTATAGACAATGTACTTAAAGACAGGGAAATGCTTTTAACAGCAATAGTATTTGCCATAGTTATCCTGCTTACATTCTTTATATACAAGCTTCCATTTGACTATTCATGGTATGTAGCCATAGGCGCCGGAGGAATAATAAATATCCTTGCATTTTTGATAGTTGGAGTAATGATGGATATGGAGGTTGCGTTCGGTTCCCTCATATTTGGTTCATTTATCGGAATTATCGTTACAGTTGTTGTACAGATTTGTAAGAGACTTGTGGATTACTCCCGTAAAGAAGTTGTACAGTTTGAGGATGATGATTATTATTATTACGTAAAGGCTATACCTAAGTATGGCATTTCAGAAAAGAAAAAGACTGTAAAAAAGGTTACCGATAAGGGTAATACTTCTGCCGATAGCAATATCAAGATTACTATATAATGTTCCGCCATAGGCTATGGATATCTGTCCATTTTCTTCTGAAACAACAAGTGTCATACTATCAGATACCTCGCTTA
>CADCDW010000094.1 GCA_902800325.1 uncultured Lachnospiraceae bacterium | reverse complement strand
CAGTGATTTGTATGGTGACATATATGAAATGTGTCTTAACACAGAGAGGTTGATGAATATGTATTCAAAAGTATTGTCCGAATATGATAAGAATACTGTCGTCTATATGATAGACGAATTAAAGGCTGAAATTGACAGTCAGAAGGCTGAGATTGACAGTCAGAAAGCTGAGATTTCAAAAAAAGACAAATCTTTAGCCCAAAAGGACAATCAAATTGCCGAACTAATCAAACAATTAGACGAATTAAAAGCATCAAAATAATATTGTAAAATCAAAAAACAGGTGTCAATCATCCCAATGGTTGACACCTGTTTTGTTATTTATTTATATTTGTTTTTTACTTAATAGCTACTTTCTCTTATAAACCTTTGGATATATGAGAATCATCGCTATAATGCATATAATTAGAACTGCAAGTATGTATATTATGGTCTGGGCAGGTGAAAGCTCCGTTCCAAAAAGGGCACCCTTAAATGTAAAAGCATCTTTCATGCTACTTACGAACTCTCCGTTATCCACACCACCTATATCTTTGTTTATTTTATCAAGAAGTCCGTTTAAAATTGTGTTTCTATATAGTATCGTCACTCCTGTTCCCGGAAACAAATTGCAAAAAGTCTGTATTCCATTTGAAAACTGAGAAAGTGGTATATAAGCGCCTATAACAAAACCTGATGCTGCCGAAAGCATTCCGAAAAATGCACCGCTTGCAGATGAGGTTTTAAAGAAAAACATAACTATCATAAAAAAGGCGGTTGCTGAAATAGAGCCTAAAAATGCAAGTGCATACGAATAAAACATATTGACAGAACTTATATACAGATTGCCCTGACTTTGTAATATAATAAGCCCCAAAGTGAGTACGACAGAGCTCATTATAAAAGCCGATATGGTTGAGGCACTAAAATACGAAAGTACTATCTGCCATCTTTTTAAAGGCGTAGCAGATATATCATAGTCTATTTTATTTTCCTTATCATTGACAATGGTTGAAAGGCAGTTATAAGGTACTGTAATAAGTGCCGAACCAATTATACCAACCAAAAGCACACAATTTGCAAGCGTGTCTATATCCTTTTTATCAATCAATCCTTCGAGACCTTTCATCGCACTTTCTGCGGCGTCTACAAATGACTGCTTAAGAAAAAGAAGGTACAAAACCAAAACTATGATTGATGTCAGCATAGAAAATATAACCGACTGTCTATCTTTAAAATATATTAAAAGATTTCTCTTTGTTAATCCCATAAACTTTCTCATTTTGCCATCTCCCTTCCTGTAAGATTAAGAAATACGTCGTCCATACTTCCTTTCAATATTTCATAATCAGTTATATATTCCTTATTTTTATAAATAAATTCAGTTAAATTATCTTTAAAAAATACATTGTAATGGTCAACGTCATACGAAAAATCAAAATCAGTTAACAGCTTGTCATTGCCTGTATTTTTTTCTGTATACCATACAAGCCTTGATGATGCATATTTTGTCTTTAACTCCGCCGGAGTACCGGTTGCAATTATCTTGCCTTTATCAAGTATAACGACATTATCGGCATCCCTTGTTTCTTCCATATAATGAGTTGTAAGAAATATCGTAAGCTTCTTTTCTTTTTTCAGATAATCTATATAATCCCACACGATTTTTCTTGATTTTGGATCAAGACCTGTGGTCGGTTCATCCAAGAAAAGAATCTTTGGTTCGTTGATAAGGGCGCGAATTATATCAACCCTTCTTCTTTGACCACCGGAAAGCTTTTCATACCTTCTGTTCCAGATTTCCTTTAATTCAAAAACATCCATAAATTGAGATAACCTCTCATCTATTTCCGACTTGGAAAGTCCGTAATATGACCCTCTTGTATATAAGTTTTCCTTAACTGTAAGCTTTCCGTCAAGAACTGAATTCTGAAAAACAATTCCTATCAAGTCTCTGATTGAATCGTCTTCTTTTCCCAGTTCTTTGTCAAACACCCTTACTTCACCCGAAGTTTTTTCAAGTATTGTACAAAGGATATTTATCGTAGTTGATTTACCTGCACCATTTTCTCCTAAAAATGCAAATAACTCACCCTCATTTACCTCAAAAGAAATATCATCAACAGCAAGATGCTCTTTATATTTCTTAACGAGATTTGAAACCTTTATAGCTTGCATACGCATCCTCTCTTTCCATAATCTATAATATATTTAAGATTACAATCATATCTTTTTTTCTGAAGCAAACTCATCATACACCATAAATCGCAATAAAAAAAGGGCTATCGCCCTAAGTTGCATAAAACCAAAACCAAGTTGCACCATCATTCTTCATCATGAAAGTCTTCAAGTGCCTTGTTTATTTTGTTTTCATCCACCTTACCCATCCATAGAGACGATAGCCATACAAACACATACACTATTATGAAAGTAACAACCAATGACATATATCCTGATAATTCAGTGTACCATCTGAATATCCGGCCTGCAAATGACACCACTCCCAGTAAGCATAAAAAATGCAGGACTATTCTTCCGAAACCACTCTTATTTCCGTCTATTTCTTTCAAAAAAAGTGTTGGTAAAGCGCATAAAAATCCTATCAAAATAATAGACAGCGGATGATACCAATCAAGTGAAAATTCTCCTCCTGATAAATGAGTTATTACTCCGCCTATACCAATCATAAAAAATATACCGGTTGATATAATCATAGTCTGTTCAAATATTACCTTTGCTTTATTTTTATCCATAACTATATCCCCAATCTTTCCTTTAATTCTTTAACATAGCTTCTCGCTATAACTATATTTTCATCATTTAAAAGCCTTGCATTCATCCTGCCGTTTATATCGGATTTTACAGAGCGGATTTTTCTTATATTTACTATCATTGCTTTGGCACACCTTAAAAAATTGGCATTTAGCATAGTCTCTAACTCATAAAGTCTGAATTTTGTCTCATAACAATTATCTTTAGTGTATATAAATGTTTTTTTATCAATAGATTCAATATAATAAATTTTATTATTCTCCAGCAAATATATCTGATTCTCCCTATTAACTGCAATCCTGCCACCGGAGCTTTCCAAAAGACTGATTGCTGTCTCTATCTCATCGGTCATTTTAAGAGCCTTGATTACTGCCTGCTCCTCCTCAACCGATGCAGCCTTTTCACATATCACACGCATTTATTCTCTCCCAAAATATATCTCATATTAAATTCAGATACAGAATATCGACTCGTTTTACTTATCTTCACCACTGCCTTCAGCCATATCATATATCCTGCTATGCTCCTCGGCTATCTTCCTTACCTCATCCTCAGCATCAACAAACGCCTGTACAACAAGCGGGTCAAAATGCGTACCCATACCCTCTTTTATTATGTCCATAGCTTTTTCAAACGGAAATCCTTTCTTGTAGCTTCTGTTGGATACAAGTGCGTCAAATACGTCGGCTACAGCCATTATACGTGCAGAAAGAGGTATTTCCTCACCGACAAGCCCTTTTGGATATCCGGAGCCGTTCCATTTTTCATGATGATAGGTGGAAAGATTTTTGGCTTCTTTAAGATATCCGGTATCAGGCACTATATCCATAGCTTTTTCGATTATCTCTTCACCTGCGGTAGTATGTTTTTTCATCTCTTCAAATTCTTCATCCGTAAGTCTGCCCGGTTTATTTAAAATGACATCTGAGACCTTAATCTTTCCTATATCATGAAGCGGAGCCGAATTTTCCACATCATATATAAATTCATCAGTCAGTTGATCGGCATATATACCTTCTTTCTTCATCTGCTCCATTATAAGACTTGCATATGCCGCAGTCTTCCTGACGTGATCGCCTGTACACTTATCTCTGCTTTCAACCAGATCAGCCAAAACCATGATAAGTCCGTTTTGCATATTGGATATGGTTTCGGTATGCTCCTTTATATCATCTACATACTTCATGCTGTCTTCAGTAGTCTTGACCATTGCCAGATATAAGTTTTCAATTTCATCACCGGTTCTTATATCAAGTTCCTTAATTTTTTCTACACTTTTGGCTCTTGCTTCATCGCTGTTATATGCAAATGAACTGGCACTGACAGCCATGGCATTTAGAGGTTTTATAACATTGTACTCAGCAAGCCACAAACCTATGGTAAGTATGGTGATAAAAAATCCGAGAAATATAGATATAAGTTTTGCAAAAAAGCTATACTGGTCATGTCTTAACTGATCCATCGAAATGTCGATTGCGGCATAACAGCGGCATACTCCATTGTCATCATAAACAGGTTCATATACCGTCAAAAGCCAGCCATATTTATCATCCGAAATGATCGGATCTATTCTTTTACCGGATAAAAGATCCGGCAGATAATCAATAAACGCCTCGTCAAATTCTATAATTTCACCCGGTTTTGATCCTTCCAGCTCCTCCGTATCAAGATCAAATACTACATGACATCCGTCTTCCATAATCTTATATACATAAACATACTCTATATCATAGGAGCTGTTTCTTATATCGTAAAGTCTCTGCTCGGTCTCCTTATAGCCCTCTGCCGCTTCTCCTTTTTCTATATAGTCATCCACCATATCAGGATCTATGGAAGTTGCAGCCAGATAAGCAACACCCTTACCAAGTTTAATATGATCATCAATAGTAGAATCCTTGTAGAGAATAAAACTTATCACCGTATAAGCTGTTGCCAGCAGGAAAGAAGCTACTACCAAAACAACCAACACTTTGGTACGAAGTGACATGGAACGGCATTTATTGTCATTTAACGCCTTCTTATCCTTCCCGGATTGAGGTGAATGCTGCCAACCATCAAACATAAGTTTTTCTTTTATTTTTTCAGGCACCAATAAAATAACCACCAGAACTATAAGTACCGTTATTATTTTATCAACCAGATCGATAAAATAATCAGCAACAAGCTGTGCCTGGAGTCTTGAAAAAGTTCCATTGTTATACAGATATTTTACAAAGGGTATAGAGATTCCTTCGCCGGCAAATCCATATACAACCCATGTAAAAACAGAGCCAAGCACTCCTCCGATAATCGATAAAACAAATGTAAAAATAATCGTTGTTGATATCTTATGCGGATATCCTCTTTGAACAAAAAAGGCAGTACAAACAGCTATCATAACATTTAGAAATCCATAGTAAATAGATGAGCTGTCAAAAACTGATTTTAAAATATTGGATATAAGTCCAACCAAAACTCCCGGTATATATCCGCCGAGACCGGCAGACAGCACTGTTCCGATTGTATCAAGATAAAACGGAAGACCCAAACGTGTAGCCAACATGCCTCCACCAAAATTTATAAGAATACCCGTAACGAACAAGAAAAGTGCCGAATAAATTTTAGTTTTTCTGTACTTACCTGAATTATAATCTGACTGACTCATTTTATCCTCCTTAAATATGAAGAATGTTTCTTATATACATGCTATGATGCTGTTATCAAAAATACCTTTTGGCGCTACATGACATATTAAAAAATTATTTCAATGTTATGAGGTCTTTAACAGTTATCAAAAATACCTTTTGGCGCTACATGACATATTATACCATTCTTAAACTAATTTTTACAACCACATACTTTATACTTGTATTTTTCTTGCAGATTATATGTCACTTTGATATAATTTAACCAATTTACCGACCTGAAAAAAACAATCTTAGATATCAACAATTAAAAAAAATCTGCAGAGGATTAAAAAATGAGCTATGTAGAATTTAAAAATGTCAAAAAAACATACAAGAGCGGAGAAGTTTTGATACATGCTTTAAACGACGTAAGCTTTGAAATCGAGCAGGGAGAATTCTGTGTAATCGTAGGTGCGTCGGGAGCCGGAAAAACCACCATACTCAATATACTCGGAGGTATGGATACTCTTTCATCCGGCCAGGTATTCTTAGACGGCAACGAAATTTCTTCTTACGATAAAAAGAAGCTTACTGCATACAGAAGGTACGACGTAGGCTTTGTTTTTCAATTTTATAATCTGGTTCAAAATCTTACTGCACTTGAAAATGTCGAACTTGCCAATGAAATATGCAAAGAACCGTTAGATGCAAAAGATGTGCTTACTCAGGTTGGTCTTTTGGATAGAATTAATAATTTTCCTGCGCAGCTTTCAGGCGGCGAACAACAACGAGTAGCCATAGCAAGGGCACTCGCCAAAAACCCAAAGCTTCTTTTATGTGATGAACCCACAGGCGCACTTGATTATGTTACCGGCAAGCAGGTTCTTTCCATACTTCAGGACACTTGCAGAAAACTAGGAAAAACAGTTATCGTTATAACTCACAACCAGGCACTTACTGCTATGGCCAATCGTATTATAACCATAAAAAGCGGCGACGTTGCAGATATAAAAATAAACAACGAAATAAAAGATATAGCTGATATAGAATGGTAAGCACTCAGCATACATCAGACTATAAACTATTATAAAAAATGGTAGAAACTATATGAAATCAATGATGAAGCGCACAACCTTAAGAGAAATACGTCAAAGCTTCGGGAGATTTTTTGCAATCTTTGCAATTATCGCTCTCGGGGTTGGTTTTTTTGCAGGTTTAAAAAATGCTACACCTACCATGACTAAAACAGTAAACAGCTTCTTATCCGAAAAGCAGCTATATGATTACAGGCTTATATCAACTATCGGCTGGAGCAGTCAGGAAGTAAATATTTTTAAGCAATTACCTGATGTACGATATGCAGAAGGCTCTTACAGCTACGACATCATTTATAATTATAATTCTAAAGAGGAAATGATTCTAAAAACCCACAGTATCACCCAAAACATAAACGGCATCGTGTTAGAAAAAGGACGTATGCCGGAAAATGGAAACGAATGTGTTGTGGATACTCATATAAGAGACATTCCAAAAATCGGTGAAAAACTTATCGTTTCCGACAGCAATTTCGACTCCACTTTAAATGAACTTTCTTTTAAGGAACTAACAGTTGTCGGATATGTAAACTCATCTTATTATATAAATATCGAACGCGGTACAACCTCACTGGGAAACGGAACCGTATCCGGCTTTATTTATGTACTTCCATCAGCCTTCAAAAGCGATTTATATACCGAAATATTTATAAAGTTTGACCATGATTATCCTATATACTCAGAGCAATATAAAGAATTCATGAAAAAACAGAAAGAAACCTGGGACTATGCTGTATATCTCGCAGCACGTTTCCGACTTATCAACCTGATTTTTGAAACTATAGATGCCGATGAAATACCTGAATTAAAAGCACTTCCGGAGTACGCCGAAATCGAAAACCTCATCAATACTGTTGATCTGAACAATATATCAGAACTTGCCAATTCCAAAGATCTTATCCGCATAGCAGGTATAGTTGAAAAAATTGATTTTGACAAGCTGATAAAAACCTATCGAACTTCTGATTTTGCAAGTGACATATCACTGGAAACCTATATACTTGAAAGAAATACCAACGTTGGTTACTCCTGTTTTGAAAGCGATTCAAAAATTGTCGAGCAGATTGCCAATGTTTTCCCGATATTCTTTATACTGGTTGCTGCTTTGGTATGTATGACAACCATGAACCGTATGGTTGAAGAACAAAGAACGCAGATAGGCATCTTTAAGGCTCTCGGGTACTCTAACGGCAAAATAATGAGTAAATTTATGTTTTACTCCGGAAGTGCCGCTATGCTGGGCTGTGTTTTTGGATATATTGTTGGGATTATTCTGTTTCCAAAGGTAATATGGAAAGCGTATAGTCTTATGTATATTCCTATACCGTTAAAATATGTTTTTGATACAAGGCTCGCTTTAATCTCTCTTTTGGTAGCCATCCTATGTTCTATAGGTACTACCTGGTTTTCCTGTCATGTCGAGCTTTCCGAAACGGCTGCGAGTCTTATGCGTCCAAAAGCGCCATTGGCAGGAAAAAGAATATTTCTTGAGCATATTCCTTTCATCTGGAAAAAACTCAGATTCTTATACAAAGTTTCTATCAGAAATATATTCAGATATAAAAGAAGATTTTTTATGATGGTACTTGGCATCAGCGGTTGCACGGCCTTACTCTTGACAGGACTTGGACTATACGATTCCATAGCCGATTTCGCTAAAATGCAATACGAAGAAATAGAAATAGCCGATGCAGGACTCGTTTTCCTAAACGGCAACGGAAACCTTATTCCATCTTCTTTAGAAGAAAAGCTTAATGAACACACCCGGGATTACCTTATACTTCACGAAGCCTCCTGGGATCTTGTTACCGAAGATACAGTAAAAGGTGTAAACCTTCTCGTACCATTTGACTATGCTGATATAGACAACTATATAAATTTTCATAACGAAAACGGCACTCATATAGATGCACCGAAAGAAAACGAAGCTATAATAAGCAATGGAATAGCCAATCGTCTTAACATACATGTAGGTGATGAAATCACTTTAAGAGATGAAAATATGCGCCGGCTGAAACTTGTAATCTCAGGTATATATGAAAATCATGTATATAACTGAATAATCCGGGGTGAAATACATCACTTGTCCGGCGTATGGAAATCGCAAATCTGCTTTATTGGAAATCGTGTTTCCGCTAAAAAGGAAATCGCT
>CADCDW010000093.1 GCA_902800325.1 uncultured Lachnospiraceae bacterium | reverse complement strand
TGAAGGACTTCTTATTGGCCAATAAGGCGGAGGTAGTGAGTATGAGTATATTTGAATATGATGAAGAATTGCATAAAAAGACACTTTTAGCCGAAGGCTTTGAAGACGGATATAACGCCGGAGTAGAGGAAAGTAAGAAAGTTATTGAAGAAAACAAGAGGACTATTGAAGAAAGCAAGAGGACCATAGCCGAAAAAGACGAAGCAATTGCCGAAAAAGACGAAGCAATTTCAAGTATGCAGGCGGAGATAGAACAATTGAAGAAGTTGCTTGGAGAAAAGGATGAAGCTTTATCCTAACCGTCCAAAAGACCCCGCAATCATATTTGAGATAAAGACCGGTACTTGTCGGATGCGTATGAGCATAAGGAAAAGAAAAAATCTTGAGCTAAATGAGTTGCAATAAAATATGAAAAAGCTTATTGGCAAAAAATAAGGATTTTTGTATGACTATCAGAGATTACATTTTAGATTGATGTATTTGAACGTGGAGATTTTGTTATGATGAGAGATGAATTAGACAGAGCTTTGATTTGTATTCCGATTGTTGCAAAAGATGATGACGAAATCATAAGTCAGGCCAAAAAGATTGTTGAAAAAAACAAGTCGGCAAGGATTGATATAGCAGAATTCAGGGCGGATTATTACAGTGGTTTGAATAACTATGGTATGTTGGAGAATCTGCTGTCAAGGATACATATTATACTCAATAATGCCGGCATCAGGTTTTTGTTTACGATAAGAAGCCATGAAGAAGGTGGTGAAAAGCTGAGTTTTACATCACCGACTGTAAATGAAATCAATTTATACGTTGCGCAAAATGAATTATCGGATTATATAGACGTGGAGCACTTTTCAGAAAAAGACTCAGCGAACAGAGTAATTACGGCTGCAAAAGAGCATAATATAAAAATAATTCTATCCTCACATGATTTTGAAAAAACACCATCAATTGATGAGATGGTTGAGCGATATAAAGATATGCAGGAAAGACAGACAGATATAATAAAGCTTGCAGTTATGCCACATAAAGAGCAGGATGTGGATAATCTCCTTGAAGCAGTATCTTTAACTTATCAAACATATCCGGATATACAGATTGTCGGAATATCTATGGGTGAATTAGGTAGAAGAACCCGTATAGAAGGCTATAAATATGGAAGCTATTTAACTTTTGCGATAATTGACAAAGCATCCGCACCCGGACAGGTCAGTGTGGATGAACTATAAGTGTGTCAGAGGTGTGAGCCCGGTCACAATTATTTCTCGCATAAAGTAAGCTGTGGAATAAAGTTGAAAGGAACAGGTGTAGCAGGTAACATTTTGCCCGATTTGCGTAAAATCAAAAACGAGAATTCTTTATATGGTGCGTTAAAAAAATCGAACTGTTTGAGCGATAGCGAGTTTTCGATTTTTAGCACCTATAAAGAATTTGAGTGCTTTGATTTAGCAAATTGATGGCAAGTTACCTGCTGCACCTGTTCCTTTTAGTATTTATTCCACAGCGTAAGTGACTGTTACGACAACTTCCAGTTCTTTTTCAGACTGTCCATAAGAGTCATTATGTTTATGGTATCTCTATGCGGCATAAGAGGAGTTTCAAATTTACCGGTTATAATTGCATCTCTTGCAGCGATGAATTCATATTCATAGCCGGAAATCTGTTTTTCCGGAATCTTGATACTTGCTATAGGTTTCTTATGGTCATGCACGATTATTTCTTCGGGACAGTTAATATTTTTTACTTCGATAAAGCCTTTATCACCATAGATGACGGCATTATTATCTGCGTTAAACATCATAGTTACAAATGCATGGGCAGAACCGCCTTTTTTGTAGTTGAACTGAAGAACCTCCTGGGCATCTACACCGGTATCCAGTTTTACACAGCTTGTACCTATGGATGCAGGCGGTGCATTGAAAATCATTGTAAACAGATTGATAGGATAAACTCCCAGATCAAGCAGGGCGCCACCACCCAGTTCAGGTTTGACAACTCTTTCTTTCTCCCTCAAGTCATAACCGAGACTACAGGTTATGGTATTGATCCTGCCGATAGTCCCCTTTTCAATTATATCTAAAAGTCTTACATACATTGGCAGAAAACGAATCCACATAGCTTCACCGCAGAAAATATTTTTTTCTTCGGAAAGCTTCATAACCTCTATAGCGCTTTCGGCATCTGTTGTAAATGCTTTTTCAACGAGAACCGGCTTGCCGGCATTCAAACACATTTTAGCCTGCTCCGCATGGTGAGAATGAGGAGTTGCTATATAGATAAGCTCTACATCGGGATCATTTACCAGTTCTTCATATGAGCCGTATCGTTTTTCGATATTGTATGTATCTCCGAATTCATTTGCACGATTTAAATCTCTTGATGCGATAGCATAAGGACAAAATGCATCTAATTTGTTAAGTGTATCTGCAATTACACCGGCTATTTTTCCGGCGCCGAGTATTCCAACCTTAAAATCAATCATAAAAAATCTCCTTATATTTAGAAAAATATTGTAAATCAGATATTTTTATAGGAAAAGTGAAAATATTTCCTTTAAATATCCGTTTTTTTTGTGCAATCTTTATATATTATACTTTAAAAACCTTTAACAAGCAATAATAAACACCAAAGATGGACAGAATTAGCCGATTTTGTTGACAATCCAAGGCTTTATAATGTATACTTAAAACTCGGTGGAGTGCGTTTTCGCACAATATTTATGAAAGGACAATGAAGATGTACGAGAAAGTTTCCAATAAACTAAACTTTGTTGAACATGAACAAAAGGTACTTGATTTCTGGAAAGAGAATAAGGTATTTGAAAAGAGTATTGACGAGAAGAAGGATCTTCCGACATATACATTTTATGACGGACCTCCAACTGCAAACGGTAAGCCTCATATAGGACACGTGCTTACCCGTGTTATCAAGGATATGATTCCGAGATACCAGACTATGAAGGGACATAAGATAATAAGAAAGGCCGGTTGGGATACCCATGGTCTTCCTGTTGAGCTTGAGATAGAAAAAGAGCTTGGTATAGATGGTAAGGAACAGATAGAAGCATACGGTTTGGATCCATTTATCAGAAAATGTAAGGAGTCCGTATGGAAGTATAAGGGTATGTGGGAGGAATTCTCCGGTAAGGTCGGCTTTTGGGCCGATATGGATGACCCTTATGTAACCTATCATGATAATTATATAGAGTCAGAGTGGTGGGCACTTAAGAAGATTTGGGATGACGGTCTTTTGTATAAGGGCTTTAAGATTGTTCCATACTGCCCACGATGCGGTACACCTCTTTCATCACATGAGGTTGCTCAAGGGTATAAGGCAGTTAAAGAGCGTTCGGCAGTTGTAAGATTTAAATGTGTGGGCGAGGATGCATATTTCCTTGCATGGACAACTACTCCTTGGACTCTTCCTTCTAACGTTGCACTTTGCGTGAATCCGGATGAGAGCTACTGCAAGGTTAAGGCTGCTGACGGTTACACATATTATATGGCAGAGGCACTTCTTGATACCGTACTCGGTAAGCTTGGTGAAGAAGGGAAGCCTGCATATGAAATACTTGAGACTTATAAGGGAACTGACCTTGAGAGAAAGGAATATGAACCGTTGTTTGAATGTACCAAAAAGGCAGTTGAGGGTAAGGAAAAAGGTCATTATGTGACTTGCGATTCTTACGTTACAATGTCAGACGGTACGGGTATAGTTCATATAGCACCTGCATTTGGTGAGGATGATGCTCAGGTAGGAAGAAAGTATAAGCTTCCGTTTGTACAGCTTGTAAACGGCAAGGGTGAAATGACTGAAAATACTCCTTATGCGGGAATGTTCGTTAAGGATGCCGACAAGCCTATACTTATGGATCTTGAAAAGGATGGTTTACTCTTTGATGCTCCTAAGTTTGAGCATGATTATCCGTTCTGCTGGAGATGCGATACTCCGCTTATCTATTATGCAAGAGACACATGGTTTATCGAGATGACTAAGGTTAGGGATAAGCTGGTTAAAAATAACAATACTGTAAACTGGATACCTGAAGGTATAGGAAAAGGACGTTTTGGCGCATGGCTTGAAAATGTTCAGGATTGGGGTCTTTCGCGTAACCGTTATTGGGGAACTCCGCTTAACATCTGGGAGTGTGAGTGTGGCAAGAGACATGCCATAGGCTCAAGGGAAGAGCTTAGATCCATGAGCAAGAACTGCCCTCCCGATATAGAACTTCACCGTCCGTATATAGACGATGTAACCATCACTTGTCCTGATTGCGGCAAGGAGATGAAGAGAGTTCCTGAGGTTATCGACTGCTGGTTTGACTCGGGCGCGATGCCGTTTGCACAGTGGCACTATCCGTTTGAAAATAAAGAAATATTTGATGATAACTTTCCGGCTGACTTTATCAGCGAGGCAGTTGACCAGACCAGAGGATGGTTCTATTCTCTTATGGCGATATCGACACTATTATTTGACAAGGCACCTTACAAGAATGTAATTGTTTTGGGACACGTACTTGATAAGGACGGAAATAAGATGTCCAAGTCAAAGGGAAATGCCGTTGACCCTATGGAAGCACTTAATAAGTACGGTGCAGATGCCATCAGATGGTACTTCTACAGCAATTCGGCTCCATGGCTTCCTAACAGATTCCATGAGGATGCAATTGTTGAAGGTCAGAGAAAGTTCATGGGAACCCTTTGGAACACCTATGCATTCTACGTACTTTATGCAGAGATAGACCAGTTTGATCCTACAAAATACAGCCTGGAGTATGATAAGCTTTCCGTAATGGATAAGTGGCTTTTATCAAAGCTTAATTCTATGGTTAAGGTAGTTGATGACAGCTTAGGTGCATATAAGATACCGGAAGCAACAAAGGCACTTTCGGAATTTGTTGATGACCTGAGTAACTGGTATGTAAGAAGATGTCGTGAGCGTTATTGGGCAAAGGATATGCCTCAGGATAAAATAAATGCTTATATGACTCTTTACACTGCACTTGTTACACTTTGTAAGGCTGCAGCACCTATGGTGCCATTTATCACAGAAGATATATATCAGAACCTTGTAGTGAACTTTGATAAAGAAGCACCTATGTCAATTCATCTATGTGACTTCCCTGCTGTAAATGAGGACTTCATAGATGAAGAGCTTGAAGCCAGTATGGATGAAGTCCTTAAGGTTGTTGTATTTGGAAGGGCTGCAAGAAATACTGCCAACATAAAGAGTCGTCAGCCGATAGGCAATATGTATATAAAGGCTAAGAAGGAGCTTGATAGTTTCTTCGTAGACATCATTAAGGAAGAGCTCAATGTTAAGAATGCCGAGTTTAAAGAGGATGTATCTGAATTTTCAAGCTATACCTTTAAGCCGCAGCTTAAGACTGTAGGTCCGAAGTACGGTAAACAGCTTGGAGGAATCAGAGAGTACCTTTCAAACATAGACGGAAATGCCGCAATGGATGAGCTTAAGGCTAACGGAGTGATAAAATTTGATGTAAATGGAGTCGAGGTTTCACTTGCCGAAGAAGATTTACTTATTGACATCGCCCAGATGGACGGCTATGTAACTGATGGTGACAATTATGTAACAGTCGTACTTGATACTACTCTTACACCGGAGCTTATAGAGGAAGGATTTGTAAGAGAGATTATTTCCAAGGTTCAGACTATGCGTAAGGATGCGGGCTTTGACGTTACCGATAAGATAAGACTTTATGTTGAAGGTAATGATAAGATAGCAGATATTATTAACAATAATGAAGATGCTATAAAGAAAATTGTTCTTGCCAATGAGTTTACTTTTGGAAAGACTGACGGATATGTTAAAGATTGGAACATAAATGGAGAGAAAGCTAACTTCGGTGTCGAAGTTATGAAATAATAAGTTGGATGAAATCTCAAATATGAGATGGCATTTGGCTTAAATGTAATAAAGCCTAAGGGTTAGATAATGGTATTTAAAGGAGGAAAGTATGGCAGCAAGTAAGAAGATAGCAGAATTTGACAAGGAAGAATTTAAGAAAGAGGTAATTAATAATGTCAGAATACTCTATAGAAAGACTATAGATGAGGCGACACCTCAGATGATCTTCCAGGCAGTATCATATGCAATTAAAGGAGACATTATAGACAGATGGATAGCTACCCAGAAGGAATATGAGAAGAAGAATGTTAAGACAGTTTATTATATGTCTATGGAGTTTTTAATGGGTAGGGCTCTTGGTAACAATCTTATAAACCTTACTTTTTATAATCAGGTAAAGGAAGCTTTGGATGAACTCGGATTTGACCTCAACTGTATAGAGGATGAGGAACCGGATGCAGCACTCGGTAATGGTGGTCTGGGACGTCTCGCAGCTTGTTTCCTTGATTCACTTGCAACACTTAACTATCCTGCGTATGGCTGTGGTATAAGATATCGTTATGGTATGTTCAAACAGGCAATTGAGGACGGATATCAGATAGAGAAGCCGGATGACTGGCTTAAGGAAGGAAACCCGTTTGAGATTAAACGTTCAGAGTATGCGGTAGATATTAAGTTTGGCGGATATGTACGTGTTGAAAACCGGGATGGTAAGAATGTTTATATCCAGGACGGATATCAGTTGATTCGTGCTATTCCATATGATATGCCTGTAATCGGATATGGTAACAATGTTGTAAATACACTTAGAATCTGGGATGCAGAAGCAGCTCAGGAATTCAACCTTGATTCATTTGATAAAGGTGAATATCAGAAGGCAGTTGAAGAGGCTAACCTTGCAAGAACACTTGTTGAGGTGCTTTATCCTAACGACAACCATTATTCAGGTAAGGAGCTTAGATTAAAACAGCAGTATTTCTTTATCTCAGCTTCAGTTCAAAGAGCAATCCTTAAGTTTAAGGAGAACAATGATGATATAAGAAAGCTTCCTGAAAAGGTTACTTTCCAGATGAATGATACTCATCCTACAGTAGCCGTTGCAGAGCTTATGAGAATACTTGTAGATGAAGAAGGTCTTGAGTGGGATGAAGCATGGGATATCACTTGCAGAACATGTGCTTATACTAACCATACAATTATGGCAGAGGCTCTTGAGAAGTGGCCTATAGACTTATTCCAGAGACTTCTTCCGAGAATCTATCAGATAGTAGATGAGATTAACAGAAGATATATGGCTCTTATCGCTTCAAAGTATCCTGGAAATGAAGAAAAGATTAAGAGTATGGCTATCCTTTATGATGGTCAGGTTAAGATGGCTCATCTTGCTATCGCCGGCAGCTATTCGGTAAATGGTGTTGCCAAACTTCATACTGAGATTCTTAAGAAGAGAGAGCTTAAAGATTTCTATGAGATGAGACCTGAGCAGTTTAACAACAAGACCAATGGTATCACTCAGAGAAGATTCCTTCTTCATGGTAATCCACTTCTTGCCGATTGGGTTACTAAGAAGATTGGTGATGGCTGGATTACAGACTTAAGCCAGATTTCAAAGCTTAAGAAATGTGCAACTGAAAAGAAGTCTCAGAAGGAATTCATGGATATCAAGTATAAGAACAAGGTTCGTCTTGCTGAGTATATCAAGGAGCACAACGGCATAGAGGTTGATCCTAATTCAATCTTTGATGTTCAGGTTAAGAGACTTCATGAGTACAAGAGACAGCAGCTCAATATCCTTCACATTATGTACCTTTACAATCAGTTGAAGGCTAATCCGAAGATGGACTTTGAGCCAACAACATTTATCTTTGGTGCAAAGGCAGCAGCCGGATATAAGACTGCTAAGCTTACTATAAAGCTTATTAACTCGGTAGCTGATGTTATCAACAATGACATGTCAATAAACGGCAAAATAAAGGTTGTATTTATTGAAAATTACAGAGTTTCAAACGGTGAGATTATATTTGCGGCAGCGGATGTTTCAGAGCAGATTTCAACAGCTTCAAGAGAGGCTTCAGGTACAGGTAATATGAAGTTTATGTTAAATGGTGCACCTACGCTTGGTACTATGGATGGTGCTAACGTTGAAATCGTTGAAGAAGTAGGTGAGGAGAATGCATTTATCTTTGGTTTATCAGCCGAAGAGGTTATGAGATATGAGCGTGAAGGCGGATATCATCCACTTGATATCTATAACTCTAATCCTGATGTAAAGAAGGTTCTTGATCAGCTTATCGACGGAACTTATTCAAAGAATGACAAAGAATTATTCAGACCTTTATATGATTCTCTTATCCAGAAAGACGTTTACTTTACATTAAAGGATTTTGATTCTTACAAGGAAGCTCAGCAGAGGGTTAACAAGGCATACAAAGATAAGACTAACTGGGCTAAGATGGCTATCTTAAATACAGCCTGCGCCGGTAAGTTCTCATCTGACAGAACCATCGAGGAGTATGCACAGGAAATATGGAAGCTTGAAAAGGTTGAGGTTAAGCTGTAAACTCCGGTTTGTATGAGCAAGGATTGATTACAGAGCAAGGTATGTACGAGGCCGGCTATAAGCAAAGGGTCGATTATAGAGCAAGGTATGTACGAGGTAGGCTTAAGCAAAGGGTCGATTATAGAGCAAGGTATGTACGAGACCGGCTATAAGCAAGGTACACGCATAGCACGTTCGCACTCTTTGAAACAGCTAGTGCAGCCGTCTCCAAATAAATCGACTATATAACTTGCCTAAATTGACATCTGCGTCG
>CADCDW010000092.1:1144-9882 GCA_902800325.1 uncultured Lachnospiraceae bacterium | reverse complement strand
ATCCTTTATATATTCATAGAACATTACATTTTAATAAGTGATGGCAAAACATTGAGTATATTCATCACGCGAAGCGTGTCGATTATAGAGCGGTATGTACGAGGCAGACTATAAGCAAGGTGCTAAGCATAGCCGTTTGAAGCATGTGAGCACTTAGCGAATAAATGTCTATTCTTCTTGCGAAGCAAGAAAAAATAAGGATAGTATGTGATACTTGCATTTATGCAAAAGTATCACATGCTATCCTTGTTTTAGAATTTGTTTGTTTTAGAAGAATACAATTTATGAGCTTAGTACTCCTACATGTTTCAAAGAGTGCGAACGTGCTATGCGTGTACCTTTGCTTATAGTCTGCCTCGTACATACCATACTCTATAATCGACCCTTACCCCGATAAACCGGAGTTTGCCATATTATTGTCCGAAACCGTATGCTTCGTCTACGTTATAGATTCCGTTGAATGGAAGAGAAGCAGGCGTGTCCATACCCCAGCCGTGCGACGAGGATACGGAGCTTATATATTCTTCCGGGAGCATATCTGTTGGGACTCCTTCAAGTATGAGCCAGAAGGTGGTGCCGCCATCTATACCGTATACATCTGTAGAAACCATTCGATTTTTGTAGTTGCTGTCTTCGTAGGTTTCGATATATTCTTCATCCATTGGAGAGTGATCTGTAATTTCCATTTCCATTTCGTATATATTGTCGTCAACTTTGCCGGTTATGGTAAATTTACCGGAGCATATGCCAAAGTAGGTCGTTCCATCATAGCCGTCTCCGGATTCGCCCATATTGGAGTCGTGATATTGTGCATCAAAGGTTCCGTCCTCATAAAGAGTGAGGTCTGTTGACCACGCTCCTGCACCGCTTGCAAAATAATAATCTCCGGATATATCCTCAAAAATATCTTCATAATCAGAAGCATTGTCTGTTCCAATGGAAATATTATTTGTAGCGACACGCTTTAAAGGTGAACCGCCCCAATTCAAAAAATTGTAGTATTCAGGATCGTTACCGGTAAAATAAACTGCAGCTACATTTATAAATCCGTCCATGGCTTCACCGACCATTTCGTCAGACGCGGGCGCTTTGTAATCCTTACCCGGTAAAAATACATAATTATCTCCCTGCTTTAGCATTGCATCATATACAATGTTATGTCCGGTTGAACTGACGTTTTCGATGCTGACAAAGTAGATATAGCGTCCGTATGAAGTACTTTCATCACTATCTGTTGGGATATCGGGGAAAAAGCTGTTTATATCTATACCTGTAAGCTCTTTAAATGCCGCAACCTCTCGTTGGTTTAATAAGACGTAATTGTCTTCAAGATTATCCATATATCCGCAATTTGAACTGGCAAAATTGTAATAGTCAGTTGTAAAAAGCATAATCGGGTCATTTGAATTTTTTGATGCGCCGGTCATTTCTTCAAGTTTGGCTATTGTCTCGGCATGTTTATCCGTAGGTATAAGCTCTGTATCGCCGTCGCTGGATACAAGAATAAGTTCATCAGTCTCCGGATTATGGAAATAAAGACTTGATTCACCGGCATCACATGCGGTCATTCCCGTATTCATTTTGGCATCGGGATCGATAAGCATACCTTCTTTGTAAATATTTTGGACTGTGCTTATATCACATGAACCGGTGGGAAATGCATATTGCCTGATAAGCTGAAGTTCCTCTGTCATAGAGTAAACCGGTTCCCGATTCATTGAATTATCAGGATAATATCCATCGGCAAAATTATAATTATATATATTTCCGGCTCCGTCTATAAAGTAGCCATATCTTTCGTAACCTTCCGCATAGTTAATATAGTCACGTATAAGAATTATATCGGTTTCGGAAAAATCAAGAGGAACATCAGTGGTAGTGCCTTTGTCAATGTCATTATCTTCCTCTGTGCTTGTGGCACTTATTTTTTTGTCAGTATTGGAATTTTTTCCGCAACCAAAGAGTAAAGAGCTTAAAACAAGACAAATCATCAAACTAATATATTTTTTTTTCATAACTGTATACCTCCCTGATATATTATTGTCAAAATAATTTATATATAGTATACGTTTCAGATTATCAAATTTATTGAAAATAATTATAAAATATATAATTAATTAAATATGATTTGTCTAGTCGATATCTTTAAGTTTGAATTTGCTTACTGTAGATTTTGGCTCATTATCTGTTTCATAATCGTTGTCAATACTATCATCTGAATTATCAGACTTGAAGTAAGATTCAGAATTGTTATCCTTCTCAATTATAGTGTTCTCGGATTTTTTGCTGTTGTATGTGTTGTAGAACGATTTATTGAATATTGGATCATTTTCAATATTATTGGAGGTTGTGTTATTATAAGCTCCCGAGACATGCTGTTCGGTTGGATTGTTTGAGGCTTTGTCATAGAAAAGCAGTGTGTATATAAATGCAACTCCGGATAAAATAGTTAATGCTATTATAACAATAGATAAAAATGTCATAGCCGTTCTTGAATAATTGGTGTCGATTTCTAAATCATATACCTTGGAAAATTTAGATTCATCTTTTTCCATATTCATGGTATTTGGATTAAATGTGTATTTTGCTGCATCAACTTGTTCATTATAAAATTGTTTTATTTTGGAATCAATTTTATGTAGTTCCCCTGTGATTGTAATTGGAGCAGGTGCTGTATTGGTTTTTCCCAAAGAATAGTTATAAATCTCATTTGAAAAATTATTAAATTTTTGAATAGTGTCATAATCATGCGCAGAAATGGATATAAGACTACCATCCTCAAGCCATGCAATGTAATGATAAGCACTTTGCTTTGTTTTAAAGTTTCTTTTCGATTCTGCATATGCAGACGTTAAATAATAAATCTTTAATGTTACTACATCGCCCTTTTTTAATTCTTCTCCGGAGGCTATTATTTGATTTGCATCTTTGGTTTTTCCTGAAAATGCATAAGAAAAGATATGTTTTCCAAATATTATTAGCGCTATTAGAAAAAAGGCAAATAAAACACCTGTGGTAAATATCATATTATTTTTTTCTATTTTCCTTTTTGAATTCATAAAAATCTCTCCCTTAATATATTAATTTGATAATGTCAACCTTACTTAATATCTCGATGAGATTGTTCGTCAAGGTTTCACTTGTATCAGAGTAGCGACATTTTCCATGTGTATTATAACATATATCAGTTTTATTTTGGAAGTTTTAGGGTTGTTTTTTATCTAATTCTTCAGAATTCATGGATGGTATATTTCATAGAAAGCAACATGTTTGCGTTTATCTTGTGGTTATGTTATAATTAAGTGTCTATATATTGGAGGATATGGATTTCGAAAGGTTAAGAACCTTAGCGCCAGTACCTGTATGATGGGATTGCCGGTGGGTTTTATTGATTGTTTAATGTACGGTTTATGCGATAAAACGAAAATGGACAGAGTATATGCAGGTTGACGAGGAGGAAGGTTATCGAAATTTCGGCGGATGCTTTCCCGCACTATTACCGGGTGCGATATGCAGGATTAAATATGAGGGCAACTTCAAAACAGAGGTTCTGTAACCGGTAAAAATCAGACATGTAGATAATAAGTTAAAATTTATGCATGAATGATTCAAAAATATCAAAAGAAAAAGAATCTTTTGATTATATATTAATTTATTTAAAATA
Organism: uncultured Lachnospiraceae bacterium; assembly: GCA_902800325.1. Taxonomy (GTDB): domain Bacteria; phylum Bacillota; class Clostridia; order Lachnospirales; family Lachnospiraceae; genus Coprococcus_C. The sequence continues at coordinate 6,218 of CADCDW010000092.1, read as the reverse complement.
AAATATAGTAAAAGGGGATAAGTCTATACTTTTGGCTTATCAGATTTTTGCTATAAAAAATTGGATTATAAGGAGATATTTTATGTGCGGAATAATTGGATTTACAGGTAATATACCTGCAAAGGATATAATTATAAATGGTTTGGAACAGCTTGAATACAGAGGCTATGACAGTGCAGGACTTGCACTTTTGTCAGATGGAGAGATAACATTAAGAAAAAGAACCGGTAAGGTTGAGGAGTTAAAAAAACTTTGTAACAGCGAAGAACTTACTGCTACATGCGGTATAGGACATACGCGCTGGGCGACACATGGCGGAGTAACCGATACTAATGCGCATCCCCACAGATGTGGCAAGGTGGTTCTTATACACAACGGTATCATTGAAAATTACCGTGAACTTATTGTTGAGTACGGATTACAGGATACTATAGTTTCTGAGACGGACTCAGAAGTCGTTGCTGCGCTTATCGACAAGTTTTATGAAGATGACCCATATAAGGCAATTAAGCAGGTTGTTAAAATTCTTTCAGGCGCATTTGCTCTTTGTATCATGTTTCAGGATATTCCCGGAAAGATTTTTGCAATCAGAAATGTAAGTCCTATGGTGGCCACTTCCTGTGAAAAAGGTTCCGTAATAGCATCAGATCTTACGGCACTGATTGCATTTTCAAAGGAATACTTTGTAGTTCCGGAATATCATATGCTTACATTGACGAAGGATGGAATTGATGTTAAAGATTTAAAAGGCAGAGATGTTAAGCCAAATATGCTCACAGTAAATTGGGATATAACCAGTGCCCAGAAGGGTGGTTATCCATTCTTTATGCTTAAGGAAATATATGAACAGCCGGATGCTATAAGAAATACTGTTGTTCCTCGTATATCTGACGGTCTTCCTGATTTTGCTGAGGACGGAATAGATGATGCAGTGTTTGAAAACTGTACCAATATAACCGTAGTAGCCTGTGGAACAGCTATGCATGCCGGTATGGTGGGCAGACAGCTTATCGAAAGAAAACTAAGGATACCGGTAAATGTTGAAATAGCATCAGAATTCAGATATAAAGATCCGATAATTGACGAGCATACACTTACTATAGTACTGTCTCAGTCAGGAGAAACCATAGATACTCTCGAGGCGCTTAAACTTGCAAAATCAAAGGGTTCAAAGGTTTTATCAATTGTAAATGTAAAAGGCTCAACCATAGCCCGTGAAAGTGATTATGTGCTTTATACGCACGCAGGTCCTGAAATCGCTGTAGCAAGTACCAAGGCATATACCGTTCAGGTTTCGGCTATGTACCTAATAACCTGTAAGCTTGGAATAGTTAAAAATATCCTTTCTCAAAAGGAAGCAAAAGAATTCATAACCAAACTTATGAATACACCAAATGTGATAGAAGAGACGTTAAAAAATGCCAACAATATCAAGAGAATTGCTAACCATATCAAACTTGCACCTGATGCATTTTACATAGGAAGAGGTCTTGATTATGTAATGAGTCTTGAAGCAGCACTCAAACTCAAGGAAATATCATATGTTCATGCAGAAGCGTATGCTGCAGGCGAGCTTAAGCACGGAACCATAGCACTCATTACCGAAAATGTACCTGTTATAGCTTTGGCAACACAAGAAGACGTGTATGCAAAGGTTATATCCAATATAAGAGAGGTAAAGGCGAGAGGAGCATATGTAGTTTTGATAAGTATGGATGATGAAGTTCATGATAATGAAATATGCGACAAACATATACATATACCAAAGCTTGACAGTGAGTTTACTGCATTTGCAACCGCTGTTATACTTCAGCTTATTGCTTACTATACTTCGGAGGCAAAGGGACTTGATGTTGATAAGCCGCGTAACCTGGCTAAATCAGTTACAGTAGAGTAAATTACTGTGATACAGGGACGTTTTATAAGCTCACAACTGTAATAAAAATGTACACGCATGGCATGTGTTACTTAATGCCATGCTTAGCACATTTTTATATACAGTCTATGTGAGAAAAAAATAATAAGTAATGAGTGTCCCTGTTACACATAAATGTAAGATGGGAGGAAAAAAATGGGGTTATTTGACAAAAAATTTTGTGATGTATGTGGAGAGAAGATTAGTCTTTTGGGCAACAGAAAGTTAGACGATGGTAATCTTTGCAAGGATTGTGCCAAGAAGCTTTCACCATGGTTTTCGGAACGACGCCACAGTTCGGTAGAAAGTATCAAGGAACAGCTTAGATATCGTGAAGCGAATCAACAGGTTGCCATGAATTTTCATCCAACAAGAACTATAGGTGAGTACTATAAACTGTTTATAGATGATAATAATCGTAAGTTTACGGTTTCACGTTCGAGTAACTTTGCAGAGGAAAATCCGGATATTCTTGATTTTTCTCAGGCATCCGGCATCGATCTTAAAATTGATGAAAACAGGCGAGAGTTAAAGCGTACGGTGGACGGAAATCAGGTAAGCTACAATCCGCCAAAATATGAATATTCATATACATTTAAAGCAACTATATACGTAAACGGAAATCCTTATTTTGATGATATGGATTTTTCGATAAGCAGTGGTTCTGTCAACACCGGTGAGCACAATATGTCTAATTCGGTTGTCAATACCGGATGGTCGGTAAGCAGTGCAGTCGGAACAGAAAGAAATCTTGATAAGTATTATAACTGTATCAATATCGGAAATGACATGAAACAGGCCATAGAAAGCATGAAAATGCAGGGTGGAGCACAATCACAGACAGCACAATATAATCAGTTGGGATTAAGTCCGCATGATGCAAACCTTTTACGTGCAGCAGAAAATGTAGCCCTAAATGAGCAAATAAGGACTCTTGCAGCTACAGGAACACCTGAGCAAATACAGGCTTTTCTCAACGGTCAGCAAGGCTTTCAGCCACAGATGAACACAATGCAGCAGGGACAGCAGATGCAACAACAACCGGTTCAGTCGCAGCAGCAGTATCAACAGCCGGTTCAGCCGCAGCAGCAGTATCAACAGCCGGTTCAGCCGCAGCAACAGTATCAACAGCAGCAGATGCAGGCGGTACCACAGATGAGTGTAGCCACAGCGACATGTCCATATTGTGGCAGCACCATGACTCCGACTCCTGATGGACACTGTTCAGTATGCAGTGCACCGTTAAGCTAAGAATTTATAAAAGATGCACTGCGCAAAGAGAAAGAAGAACATTGCAGAAAATGCAGTGCACCGTTAAGCTAAATAAAACCAAAAGAGATAGTGCATCACTTCCTGATTAACAATACACATTCTGCTCGCCGGAATTGCTTTTATATCGCGTTGCTTTCGGTCAACGATGCCACCGCATCGCCTTCCTCAACCACCTTGTATAAAACAATTCCAAGCTTTGCATAATGTATATGTAATTAAGAAGTGATGCACTTTATTGTAGTGGATGTATTTCCTCAGGACGATAGCTCTTTTTCATGATTTTTCAAACAGTATACTTAATTCAACCAGAGATTTGATTTTGGTTTTTGTACGTATGGAAGCAAGGTGACGCTGGACGGTACGAAGTGTTGAGGTGCCTTGCATCTCAGCAAGCTCCTTCTGGGTTTTTCCGGGGTTTTCTATAAAAAGACGTAGTATATCTGTTTCCTTTGCGGTCAGGGCATAGGCTTCCGAAAATCTCAAAATCTTATTTTCAAAATCATTTGAAGTATCGATATCATCTGTTTGTTTTGATGAAGTGTCGCTTTTACCGCCGACATTATCCATATTATCTCCGACATTATTCATAACATTTTCTTTGGAATTATTGTTGAAATTTTCTTTAGCGTTATGCATGACATTTTCTTTGGAATAATTGTTGACATTTTCTTTAGTATTATGCATGGCTTTTTCTTTGGAATTATTCCTGACATCTTCTTTGGAAACCCTGTTTTTTATTGAATCAGCCGATAGCGATGAATCGGATGAAGACGACAAATCATATGTAGCAATTTTCTTTTTAACCGGCATCTGATAATAAAGATGAATTACCGACTGGAAATTATCCTGTCCGGTTTTGGCACAGATATTGTTAATGTTGCGATAAAGGATGCTTCGTGAGATATAAAGTCTTTTTGCAAGCTCCGACATGGTTCCGTTATGAGAGATAGCCGCAGTAAAGACTTCCTTTTCTTTATCTGAGAGTTCAAAATATCTTGAAAATTCTTCCGGTGTGATATGCTCAATAACCGGCTCCTCGGAAGAGGTAAAATTAAAATATCCTGAAAATGCGAACAGTATCATAATTATGATGATTGCAGTAAGCTCAAGGCTTATAATCAGTGAAAGTGAAAGTTCTGACCATATAGAGGATATAAAAATAAATGAAAAGATGCCATCTATAATTCGACCGGTTGAAGCAATAAGCGGCGCAATTTTTTTGCCCTTAGCAAGCTTCCACATCATAAGAACAAGGAAGCCGTTAATGGTTCCTGCAACAACATAATAGATGCAGGCATTAAGATAGATATAAGAAGGATCATTCAGTAAAACGGGATTTAAGATTCCGATAAGCACACCTACGAAGGTAACGGCAGGAATATATTTCATTTCCTCTATATCAGCAATTATTCCCATAATAATATAAGCAAGAATTATAAAAAGTCTTGGTGTGGAATATGCAATCGGCTTTCCCTCCGACATAAGTGCAAGCAGTGGATATGAAAGGAAGTTTCCTGTAAATTCCAAAAGAATTAAAACAATAAGGATAGAAATAAAGATGAATTTGAAGCTTTTATATTCTTTTTTTGGTTCGGTATCTGTATTAACATCCGATAGGAACTGCTCTTTTTTTTCGCACCTTGTTGTAATCCCGGAGAAAAATAGAAAAGCCGTCAAAAATGCCACAATCAAAAGGCTGAATAATATAATATTCGTGGTTTTTACCCGCATCTGAAAAATGTACTGTAGAATAATCGAGCCTGAAACTCCCAGTGCGTATACCTTTCCCGTATGGGATGCAGGTGCAATGGATTCATACATAAGTTTATAGATATACACTCCCTGAATACCGGAAATAACCATCAGGAAAAAGATTGAAATTAGAAA
>CADCDW010000092.1:0-1054 GCA_902800325.1 uncultured Lachnospiraceae bacterium | reverse complement strand
AGGGCGATGACACCCATGGAAAGCCTTAAGTGAGAAGGCTTAACCTTGATAAAGCTTAAAAAAACAGCGCATAATAAAAGTCCAAGTGCATAAAAAAGAAGAGAAACCCCTGAGTTGAAAATCAGCTTTTCACTCTTAAAAAAAGCAATTGCAAGTGTGGAATAGTAGCTTTGGAGCATAGAAAAATTGTAGCTGTAAAGAAAAAACAGCAAACACAGTATAAGTTGTTTTTCATATCTAAAATGTCTGATTGACATAACTTTTTTAGCTTTATTTAAATCCATATTTCATAACCTCGTTCTCTTTCTCGCATTGTTTGCGAGATTATTTAGTGCATATCGATTGTCGCATTAATTTTCTGATAGAGACACCATAAAAATTATAATGTATTATTTCTGATATGAAAAGTACATTTTACAGGTGTCTGTCGTAAATGCGACATACATATTGCAAAAATGATACAAATGTCACATTGATGTCAGTTGTTTTTAGTATCTGTGGGACTTAAGATAAGTGTATATTGAAAATGTCAAAGGACTTTGGATAAAATATTTATATGGATGGTTATCTCATTGATAGGAATATTGGCAATGAAAAAGAACAAAGTTAAGTAATTTCTTGTATTGACATATAATATAACCAACACAGTTAAATGTTTTTGTTTTCGAACTAAACTCCGGTTTGTAGGAATAAGATATGGAAGCCTCCGGTATAAGGGGATTGCAATAATCTTTCAAAAGGGGGGATACATATGGACAACAATGATCAAAATCAACAGTCGGCCAATCAGCAAATTATTCAACAACAATACTATCAGCAAGGTTATGATCCTCGATATTATCAGCAGTACAATCAACAGCAATACAATGTTCAGCAACAAAACAATGAACAGCAACATGGAATGCAACAGCAGTACTATCAACAACAGTACGAGATGCAGCAGCAGTACTATCAACAGCAGTATGCACAGCAGCAAAGTTACGATGGTCAGCAGGTATATCAACAGGCATATCAGCAAAATTATCAGCAACCTGTATCCGAAGGTAATGCTTCT
>CADCDW010000091.1 GCA_902800325.1 uncultured Lachnospiraceae bacterium | reverse complement strand
TGTGTGTCCGTACTCAGGGTGTCCCGGTGTTTTAGAACCAAGCTGTCTGAAATTCTTCATATCATCTATGGTAATACCGTATCCAAAGAAATGAAGAAGTGAATATAAAAGGGCAGAACCATGTCCTCCTGAAAGGATAAAACGGTCTCTGTTGACCCAGTCAGGATTTGCAGGATTGTGTCTCATGTGTTTAGACCAAAGCTCATAGGCTGCAGGCGCTGCACCTAAAGGAAGTCCCGGATGTCCGGAATTCGCTTTTTGTATTGCATCGGCAGCAAGAACTCTTATGGAATTTACTGATTTTATATCAATGTTGTTCATTATAAAGGTTCTCCTTGTGAATTAAAATGCTTATATCATATTTATTAAAGTGATTTGCGGGATATTTTGATCCCGCAAATTTATTTGGATTATTACATTTTCAAAATAAATAATTATCTCTGTGATCTTGCAAGAATTCTCATAATTCTTAAGAAAAGATTGGCTATATCTACGTAAAGCATGGCAGCCGCGTCTACAGCTTTATCAACAGTTTTAGGTCCCATATTGGCTTTGGCCCAATCATATCCTATATATCCACAGAAGATTAAAACTACTATATAATCTATGATACCAAGACTACCTGCACCTGTTATTAAAAGAATTAACTCAATTATAATAGTAACAAGAAGAGTTATACCAAGTATCTTACCCATAGTATTGCTTGCAAAGAAATCAGGGAAGAATGAGCTAAGAAGCATCATTGTAAGGGTTACTGCACCTGTAATTCCAAATGCCATAGGGATTATGCTTGCATAACCTTCAGCAACATAAATTGAAAGTGACATTGAAATTATCATACCTATAGGAATAACTATAAGATTATAGCCGATAAAGCTTACTGTAGGATTGTCTGATTTATTGACCATAACACTGCCTATGATAACAAGTACAAAATATGAGATAAGGAATAAAACATAATTATTTAATGCCAATGCAATTATTGAATCACTAAATACTGTACAAAGAATACAGTTTACCAAAAATCCCCATAAAAGACAGCCGCCAAGGATAAGATTGAATTTCTGGTCTGAAATTCTTTCAGCATTGGCATATGAGTTTTGCACCTGCTGATATGTTCCGTTATTTCCTGCCATGTAGGAGTTGGTCATACCATTGAAAAGATTCTGGTTGGCACTGTAATTGCTGTTGTAATTATTATAACCACCATTATTATTGCCCTGCGCAAAATTGTTAACCGAGTTATAATTGTTTGTTGTATTGAAGCCGTTAGCATTATAGCTGTTGTTCGTATTATAACCGTTTGAGTAGTTTCCGTTAAGATTGTAATTACCCTGCTGGTTATAATTGTTGTTTCCGTCATTTTTTAAATTCATAACATAACCTCCCTATTATATATATTTGAAATTTATATTCTATTCTGCAGGCAATATAATTGCAAAAGCAGAAATAAAACTTACTGAGCTGTTTGAGCTGTTGCTTCTTTCTTCTTAAGATATTCATTGATAGAATAGATGACATCATCCACATCCATACCATGAACCATACATGCATCCTCAAGAGATTCCATAGCTGAAGAAGGACATCCGACACAATGCATACCTGATGCCATAAGAATTGCAGCATTGCCGGGATCTATTTCAAGTATTTCATAGATTAACATGTCTTTTGTTACCTGTTTTGCCATTTTTTTTACCTCCTTAATCGTTTGGCTTTCTAATATAAATAATGTGGTTATTCAAACATTGATTAGTATAACACAAGTGTGTCTGAAATGTCTATTAGAATGTTGCCCATAAAAATAATTTAAAATTCAAAATATTAGTATAAAATGAGCAAATAAAAAAACAGAATCTAAATTGTATACAGTATACAATCAGTGTACTGAAAAAAGTACAATAAAATACTTTTTTGAAGTTGACGTGTATACAATTTAACCTTATAATATAAGCATCTACAGAAGTTATCCTTGTATACAATGTATACACGACAGGATGGTTTCAGGTAAGAACGAAAGCATAATAAAAGGAGGAAAACAAAGAAATGTTATTAAAAATGGATGCGCTTGAGACAGACAGCTGGGATGGATTTGTAGGCGGAAAGTGGCAGAAAGAAGTTGAGGTTAGAGATTTCATTCAGAGAAACTATACTCCATATGAGGGTGATGATTCTTTCCTGGCAGGACCTACACAGGATACTAAGGATTTATGGCAGATGGTTCTTGATCTTTCCAAGAAAGAAAGAGAAGCAGGCGGAGTTTTAGATATGGATACTAAGGTTGTATCTACTCTTACTTCACATCAGGCAGGTTACCTGGATAAGAGTAAGGAAAAAATCGTTGGTTTCCAGACTGACAAACCTTTCAAGAGAGGTATGAACGTATACGGTGGTATCCGTATGGCTATGAAGGCTTGTGAAGATAACGGCTACAAGGTTGATCCTGAGATAGTTGAGTTCTTCACTACTCACAGAAAGACTCATAACGCCGGTGTATTTGATGTATATGATGATGAGATTAGAAGATGCCGTACAAACCACATCATTACCGGTCTTCCTGATGCTTATGGACGTGGACGTATCATCGGTGACTACAGAAGAGTTGCTCTTTATGGTATAGATTTCCTTATTGAAGACAAGAAGATTCAAAAGGAATCATTTGGTACTGTTTACACTGATGACGTTATAAGAGGCAAGGAAGAAATTGCAGAGCAGATTCGTGCATTACAGGAATTAAAGAAGATGGCTTCATTCTATGGCATTGATATTTCAAAGCCTGCTAAGAATGTTCAGGAAGCTATCCAATTCTTATACTTTGGTTATCTTGGAGCAGTTAAGGAGCAGAACGGTGCAGCTATGTCACTTGGACGTACTTCTACTTTCCTTGATATCTATGCAGAAAGAGATCTTAAGAACGGTACATTTACTGAGGAGCAGATTCAGGAATTCGTTGACCACTTCGTAATGAAGTTAAGATGCGTTAAGTTCGCAAGAACTCCTGAGTATAACTCAATCTTTGCAGGCGATCCTGTATGGGTTACCGAGTCACTTGGCGGTATGGGTGTAGACGGACGTACACTTGTTACAAAGATGAGCTTCCGTTACCTTAACACTCTTGATAACTTAGGTACTGCACCTGAGCCAAACCTGACAGTTCTCTGGTCAACAAGACTTCCTATAAACTGGAAGCAGTACTGTGCTAAGATGTCAATCAAGTCTTCATCAATCCAGTATGAGAATGATGACTTAATGAGACCTGTTCACGGTGATGATTATGGTATCGCATGTTGCGTATCTTCAATGAGAATCGGTAAGGATATGCAGTTCTTCGGAGCAAGAGCTAACCTTGCTAAGTGTTTACTTTACGCTATCAACGGTGGTGTTGATGAGTGTACAGGTGTACAGGTTGCTCCTAAGTACAGACCAATCACTTCAGAGTACCTTGATTATGATGAGGTTATGGAGAAATTTGATGATATGATGGAATGGCTTGCTAAGGTTTATGTAAGCGCACTTAATATCATTCACTATATGCATGATAAGTATGCTTATGAGAGAATCCAGATGGCTCTTCATGATAGAGATGTAAAGAGATACTTCGCAACCGGACTTGCAGGACTTTCAGTTGTAGCAGACTCACTTTCAGCTATCAAGTATGCTAAGGTTAAGTGTATAAGAAATGAGCAGGGAATCGTTACAAGTTATGAGACAGAAGGTGACTTCCCTAAGTATGGTAACAATGATGACAGAGTTGATAAGATTGCAGCAAGCCTTGTTTCAACATTTATGCATAAGTTAAGAAAGCATCATGTATATAGAAACGGCTTCCCAACAATGTCAATTCTTACAATTACTTCAAACGTAACTTATGGTAAGAATACAGGTGATACTCCTTGCGGTAGAAAGCATGGTGAACCATTTGCTCCTGGTGCTAACCCAATGCACAGAAGAGATACTCATGGTGCGATAGCTTCACTTTCTTCAGTAGCTAAGCTTCCATATATGGATTCACAGGATGGTATTTCAAATACATTCTCAATCATCCCTGGAGCTCTTGGTAAGGAAGATCAGGTATTCGCAGGTGACCTTGATGTTGACCTTAAGCTTTAAGATTAACAGTAAAAAGGATTGATTTGATGGATAACGGTTTAAACAATGTAGAAGACATCGTCGCAATGTTAGATGGCATGGTTGAAAAGGGACATGGACACATCAATGTGTCCTATGACCCTAATCAGGAAGGTAAAGAGGTTGAAACCCTTGGATGTCTGGACTGCGCAAAAGGCAATCTTGCATGTAGTGTTCCGACCTTACATGAAGGCATAGACGATGCATTTGAAGAGAATAACTAATATATTAAATTTCGAAAAGGAGGATATAATATAATGGCTAGTACACAGCAGATTGATAACTTAGTTGGAATGTTAGATGGATATGTAGAAAAAGGTGGATATCACTTAAATGTTAATGTATATAACAGAGATACATTAATTGATGCACAGAAGCATCCTGAGAACTACCCACAGCTTACTATCCGTGTTTCAGGATATGCTGTTAACTTCATCAAGCTTACTCCTGAGCAGCAGGCTGATGTTATCTCACGTACATTCCATGAGTCACTTTAATCAGTGATTTAGGTTTATCAAAAAAGGCCGGCAGGTTTTGCCGGTCTTTTTTGATGCGTGCCTGAATAATGAAAATTGTCACTGCGGGATACACATGCGGCGCAGAATGTAGGGGGAGATTTCATCTTCACTCATAAAAATTTATTTTGTATGGAATTATAGTTTCTGACTGTGGTATAATATTCAAGTGATGCAATAGATTAATTATAAAAGAGGTAACTTATATGGAAGGTTTAATTCATTCAATAGAAACGTTTGGAACTGTAGACGGTCCCGGAACTAGGTATGTTGTATTTGTAAAAGGATGTCCTATGAGATGCAAGTATTGTCATAATCCGGACACCTGGGAAGCTGTCGGTGCAACTAAGATGACTCCGGATGAGATACTTAAAGATTATGAAGGATACAAAGAATTCTATAAAAAAGGCGGTCTTACTGTTACGGGTGGTGAACCACTGGTTCAGATAGATTTCCTTATAGAATTGTTTGAAAAAGCAAAGGAAAAGGGTATTCATACCTGCCTTGATACCTCCGGAATAATGTTCAGAAGAAATAATCCGGAACTATTGGCTAAGTATGAAAGACTTATGAAGGTGACGGATTTGATTATGCTTGATATAAAGCACATTGATCCAAAAGAACACCTTGAATTAACAAAACAGCCTTGTGACAATATATTCGATTTTCTGAAATTCCTGGATGAGCAGGAAAAGGAAATATGGATAAGACATGTGGTTGTACCGGGGATAACTTTAGTTCCGGAATATTTGAAGAGGCTTGGTACATTCCTTGCGCATTTCAGGCATATTAAAGCCTTAGATGTTCTTCCTTATCATGATATGGGTAAGACAAAATATGAGCAGATGGGCATAGATTATGTGCTTAAGGATACTCCTCCTGCAACAAAAGCCCAGGCGATAGAGGCAAGAACTACCATAATAGATGCCATGAGAGAAGAAAGAAAAAAGATGCAGATGGAACATGATTTAGACTGATAATTAATAATTAGGATAAGCCTTTAAGGATATAAGAGTTGTATTATGTTTGATAGAACGGTTATCAGGGCATTACCGTAATAAATTTCTTAAATTAAGCATAATATGTTAATATATAATAATTGAGGTGTTCCCGATTGAATACAGATAATAAAGATTTAATTAACCGGCATTTCAAAAAGCATTCATACAGGATGTTTCTTGGAATGCTGGTATTTTTTTCACTTATGATTGTAAATTGTTATGTTTATTTTAGTGGAGCAAAAACAAATGAAAAACAGATAGTCGTTGTTATAGATGCAGGGCATGGAGGCAATGATCCGGGAAAAGTCAGTGCAGACGGAATTATGGAAAAGGATGTAAATCTGGCCATAGCTCTTAAATTAAAACAAGAACTTGAAAATAAGGGAATAAAAGTTATACTTACAAGAGATAGTGATATATGTCTCGCTCAGGAAGGAACATCCAATAAAAAGAAATCAGACATGATAAATCGTATGGAACTGGTCAACAGTAGTGGTGCAGATATTTTGATAAGCATACATCAAAACAGTTATAAGGATACTAAGGTAAAGGGAGCACAGGTGTTTTATTACAGTGGTTCAGAAGAAAGCAAAATGCTGGCGGAAGGAATTCAAAACAGCATAAAGCAAAAGGTTGATATGGACAATAATAGAAAGATTAAACCCAATAATGATTATTACATATTGAGGAAAAGTGTGTGCCCGGCGGTTATAATAGAGTGTGGTTTTTTGAGCTGCCCCGAGGAAACAGGTAAGCTTGTAGATGAAGGATATCAGGAAAAACTGGCAGATGCCATATCTGATGCAGTATGTGACATATATTTACAAGGGCAGTAAAGAGGTATGTTAAAAAAAATTACAATATTATTAGGAAAAAATAATAATAAAATATATAATGAAATTTATAAAAATTACTTGCGAAAAAACATAATAAATAGTATAATAAAAAAAATATAGGTTTAGGGTTAGTTTACGTTTTCGTTTTGATATATAAGGAGTGCTGGATATGAATATTAGTTCGCTTGGTAATTCGGGTATAGGATTTCAAATAACAGATACAAAAAATATGAATGCAATAGATATTGCTATGCTTAAGAAGTCGTTGGATTCGGTTGAGACCAATGGCGATATGATTACGCAGATGATGGAACGTTCTATCAATCCTAACATTGGTGGCAATATTGATATTCGTTTATAGACTGAGTTTGGTACGTGTATTAAGGAGCATGTGAGTGCTCCTTTTTTTTGTAAATAATGAGCCGAGTGACAATATTCGTGCTTGCACGAAAATATTGTCATTCGGCGAATATCCATCATCGAGCAACGAAAGTTGCGAGATTTGGATATCATTATCTAATCGGGTGGAGGATGCTCTTTCCGCTACTCGATTAAAACGATATATGTATTTTGTAAAAAAATAGTTTAAGGTGTGATTTTTTTTAAAAAGTGCCGATTAATTAATAAATCAGACATTTTTTATAAAAAATGGTTGACAGCATTATGTCAACTTGATATACTATAAACATTCTTGTAACAATTTTGTAATAATTTCATATATATAAATAATAAAAATGGAGGAAATCTGATGAAGAAGACAGTTAAGAAGTATGTTGCTGTAGCTGCAGCAATGGGACTATGTGTTTGTTTTAATGGCTTATCTGATGTCAAAGCGGCCGAAAACGATGTGGCTGTTGATAATGAACCTATAGAAACTGTAGTAAGTGAACAGGAAGCTGTACCGGAAGTTGTATATAATGATTCTAATGTAAGTATTTCATCTGCACTTGACAGATATATAGCATTTAATTCCAATTCGGCACTTGATGAGATACTCGGTGCAGGAGTTACGGAGACACCGGTAGAGGAAGAAGAAAAATCCAAAGATGAGGATAAGGAAGTCGCTAAGGCAGATGCTAAGGCAGATGCTAAGACAGATGATAAGGTGTCAAGCGATTCTTACATAGATTTTTCCAATAAGGCTGTTGTAACTGCGAGCGGTCAGGTAAATATAAGAAAGAGTGGAGATCTTTATTCTGAAAAAATAGGTACCATAACTAATGGTGGTCTTGTTACTGTAGTTGAGAAAGGTTCAGAATGGTCTCATATAAAGTCGGGCAATTGTGATGGATTTATCAAAAATGATTTGCTTGCATTTGGCAATGATGCAAAGGCATATGCCGAAGGAAATCTTCAAAAGGTTGCAGTGGTAAATGCAACGACACTTCGATTAAGACAAAGCGACAGTGAAGATAGCGAGTGCCTTACACTTTTAACAGGTGGAGAGCAGTATGGTATAGTAAGTCAGGGTGATGCATGGACAAAAGTTGAAGTTGATGCATCTCTTACAGGATATGTTAGAAATGAGTACATAAGTGTATCTTATAGAACAAGTCAGGCTGTGGTCGCAGCATCAAGCGAATCTTCAACCGAAACAGCTAAGACTCAAACAACTGAGGCGGCAACCCAGGTGGCAGGTAATGACCAGACAACTGCTGCACCTGCTACGGAAGTTCCTACAGAGGCTCCGACAGAGACACCAACAGAAGCACCTGCACCGGCACCGGCGGTCAATCCTGCTGCACAGGATGTAGTTAATTATGCACTTCAATTTGTGGGTAATCCATATGTTTATGGAGGTACAAGCCTTACAAACGGAACAGATTGTTCGGGATTTACCATGAGTGTTTATGCTAATTTTGGAGTTTACCTTCCTCATTCTTCCAGGGCACAGGCTAACTGCGGAACAGAGGTCAGCTTATCAGAGGTAGCACCTGGAGATATAATTTTCTATAAGAATGGCGGTGCCAATATCGGACATGCTGCACTTTACATAGGTGGTGGACAGATAGTTCATGCAAGTACAGAAAAGACGGGTATAATCGTTTCAAGTATGTATATGAGTACACCATGTAAGGCAATAAGAGTTTATTAAAATTTAGCTTTAAAAAATAACACTTCTATGATATAATTACTTTAATGTATCATAGAAGTGTTTTTTGATACATTCATATAACAACCGGAGGTAATGATCACCATTAGATTTACTTATTTCCGCATGTTGTATGGAAATATATTATAGACGAGGAGTGGGGCACATGAATTACATAATTAGTGGAAAAAATATTGAGGTTACAGAGGGTTTAAAGACT
>CADCDW010000090.1 GCA_902800325.1 uncultured Lachnospiraceae bacterium | reverse complement strand
GATTAAGCAGCTAATGAATAAAAGTACCCAGACGGGTAACTTTATATAAAGATTTTTTATGAGATAAGAATCGTGCCAACGATTACTTGACAGAAACTGATGATAATCTTAATTGGTAAAAGACTTTAAATTATGATAAAATATAAATTTAAAATAGAATTTTAGGAAAGAGAGGTATATAAAAATGACTATTTTGGTTACAGGAGGAGCAGGTTACATAGGAAGTCACACCTGCGTAGAATTGTTAAATGAAGGATATGAGGTTGTTATAGTTGATAATCTCTATAATTCAAGTCCAAAGGCTGTTGAGAGAGTTGAAAAAATCACAGGCAAAAAGGTAAAATTTTACGAGGCGGATATCTGTGACGGCGACGCGATGAATAAAGTTTTGGATGAAAACAAGATTGACTGTGTCATACATTTTGCAGGGCTTAAGGCTGTAGGGGAGTCTGTTGAAAAGCCGCTTGAATATTATCAAAATAATATAGGTGGAACACTTACTCTTTGTGATGCTCTTAGAAAACATGGTGTTAAGAATCTGATTTTTTCTTCGTCGGCAACTGTTTACGGAGATCCGGCATTTATACCTATAACTGAGGAGTGCCCAAAAGGAATATGCACAAATCCTTATGGATGGACAAAACATATGATAGAGCAGATACTTACAGATTTCCATACGGCAGACAATGACTGGAATATTATACTTCTTCGTTACTTCAATCCGATCGGAGCTCATGAGAGCGGTCTTATAGGTGAGGATCCAAAGGGTATACCTAATAACCTTGTTCCTTATGTAGCTCAGGTGGCTATAGGCAAAAGAGAGGTACTTGGAGTATTTGGTGATGATTATGATACTCCGGACGGAACGTGCATAAGAGATTATATACATGTAGTTGACCTTGCAAGAGGTCATGTGGCTGCGATTAATAAGATAAAGGAAAATCCGGGAGTTAAGGTGTATAACTTAGGAACAGGAAACGGTCAAAGCGTACTTGATGTAGTTAAGGCATTTGGAAAAGCATGCGGACATGAGATACCATATGTTATAAAGCCAAGACGTGCCGGTGATGTACCTGTATGTTACTCAGATGCAAGTCTTGCCCTTAAGGAACTTGGCTGGAAAGCAGAGTATGGCATAGATGAGATGTGTGCTTCATCATGGAAGTGGCAGAGTATGAATCCTGATGGATATAATACAGTTGAGTAATTATTAAAACCTGATATAGTGACCGGTTTAAGTATATCCCGTATAAAAAGATGGGTAGGTTACAGATAAAATTTGAAAGTATGATTAAACATAGTCAGACTTAGAAAGGACCTTAAATATGAATAAGATTTCAGCACTTTCCCTTGAGATAAAAGAGGGAAAATTAGATGATAAAATCAAGGATATATATGTTGATGAAACTAAGCTTTCATATCAAAGAGAAAGATATGTCGAGGCACTTTCGGAGTACGCTCGTATATTTTCGGATGGCAATGTAGATGCAGAGGTTGAGATTTACAGTGCACCGGGCAGAAGCGAGATAGGCGGTAATCATACCGACCATCAGCATGGAAATGTGCTTGCGGCATCTATAAATGATGATGCGATAGCAATAGTCGGAAATGCCGATTCAGGCGAAGTAAGGGTTTTATCCAAGGGATATGACATGCTTTCTATCTCCCTTGGCGATATAGAAAAGAAGGATAGTGAAGAAGGAACAACCGTTGCTCTTATAAAGGGCGTAATATATGGTGTAAAAAATGCCGGCTATAATATAGGTGGTTTTGATGCCTATATAACAAGTGATGTATTGAGCGGTTCGGGACTTTCTTCGTCTGCCGCATTTGAGACAATCATCGGAACTATACTTTCCGGACTTTATAACGATATGAAAATTGATCCTGTAGAGATAGCAAAGATTGGACAGTTCGCTGAAAATGTTTATTTTGGCAAGCCTTGCGGACTTATGGATCAGATGGCATGTTCGGTTGGTTCACTTTGTCAGATTGATTTTAAGAATCCGGAAGAACCGGTTATCGATAGGGTTGAGTTTGATTTAAGCAGCGTAGGTTACAGTTTATGTATCACAGATACCAAAGGTTCGCATGCAGATCTTACTCCGGACTATGCCGCAGTTCCCGCAGAGATGAAAAATGCGGCTTCATGCTTTGGAAAAGAAGTTCTTCGTGAGGTAGAAAAGGATAGTATCATGGCAGATATCAATAAAATCAGGAAAGCATACGGAGACAGAGCTGCTCTTAGAGCACTTCATTTTGTGGGTGAAAATGAGCGCGCTGTTCTTGAAGCCAAGGCACTAAAGGAAAATAATTTTGAGGAGTTTTTAAAGCTTTTCAAGGCGTCGGGAGATTCTTCATATAAGTATCTACAAAATGTATATACAAACCATGATGTAGAACATCAAAATGTATCCATTGGCCTTTGCGTAAGTGAAATGGTACTTGGTGATGATGGTGTGGCAAGAGTACATGGCGGAGGATTTGCCGGTACTATACAGGCATTTGTCAAAAATGAAGCTGTCGGTGAATATAAGAAGGTTATGGATGAGATTTTCGGAGACGGCTCATGTAATGTACTTATGATAAGAAAATATGGCGGAATAAAAGTTGCATAGGGGGAATCGGATATGACAGAGAAAATCAGCAGACTTATAGATGAACTTTTGGCGTATGCAAAAAAAGAAGGACTTGTTGATATAGAGGATGAGGTATATACAAGAAACAAGTTGCTTGAATTATTTGAAGAGCAGGAGTATGTAGAAGCAAAAGATGATGTAAAGGACAATGGGGATAATGGCAGACCGTTATCTGAAATACTTGAAGATATGCTTTCCGTACTATTTGAAAAGAAGATTATGCCTGAGGATACCATAACTTATAAGGATTTGTATGATACTAAGATTATGGGCCTTCTTACACCTGCGCCTTCGGTTATAAGAAGAGAATTTGCAAGACATCTGTCTAACTCGCCAAAGGAAGCAACGGATTATTATTATGACTTTTCAAGAGCGACAAATTATATACGTGTTGACAGAATCAAAAAAGATGAAAAATGGCAGTCACCGACAGAATTTGGAGATTTGGATATAACTATCAATCTTTCCAAGCCTGAAAAAGACCCAAGGGACATAGCAAAGGCCGGACAGGCTAAAAAATCAGGGTATCCAAGCTGTCTTTTATGCAGGGAAAATGAAGGCTATGCGGGACATTTCTCACATCCTGCCAGACAAAACCACAGGATAATTCCTATAACTTTGGGAAATGAAAGATATAATCTGCAGTACTCACCTTATGTATATTATAATGAACATTGTATAATATTTAATGATAAGCATATACCGATGAAGATTGACAGAGACACATTTAAAAAGCTTCTTGAGTTTGTAGGACAGTTTCCTCATTATACCGCAGGTTCTAATGCTGACCTTCCGATAGTCGGAGGTTCTATCTTAAGCCATGACCATTTTCAGGGAGGTAATTACGAATTTCCTATGGTAAGAGCACCTTATGAGAGTGAGTTTGTTGTCTCAGGTTATGAGGATATACATGCCGGCATAATTAAATGGCCACTGTCGACTATAAGACTTCAGGCAAAGGATGCAGACAGAATAGTTGAGCTTGCGGATCATATTTTAGGAAAATGGAGAGCATATACAGATGAAGAGGCATTTATATATGCCGAAACCGATGGTACGCCACACAATACTATAACTCCGATTGCAAGGATGAGGGGTGAACTTTTCGAACTTGACCTTGTGCTCCGTAATAACATAACTACCGATGAACATCCTATGGGAGAGTATCATCCACATCCGCAGTATCATCACATAAAAAAGGAAAACATCGGTCTTATAGAAGTTATGGGACTTGCGGTTCTTCCTGCAAGACTTAAAGGTGAGATGGCTCGTTTGGAGGAGCTCATACTAAACGGTGAAGATATAGCTTCTGACGAAAGCATCGCCTCACATGTTGATTGGGCTAAGGAATGGATGAAAAAATACGATAAGCTTGATGAGATAAATGTACATGGCATAATACAGGATGAAATCGGAAAAGTATTTGCAAAGGTCCTTGAGTGTGCAGGTGTATATAAATGCACCGAAGAGGGAAGAAAATTCTTTAGTAAATTTATCGATACTCTGTAAAGGTACTGTTTTTTGAAATTAGAAACCCCGAAAAGTTATGCGCAAAGCTTGCTGCCACTTATGATTTACGTGTAACCTTTTGGGGTTTCTTTGCTTTTATCTGCATTGACTATTTCTTTGTGTATGCTAAAATGTAATTTAAATATTATTTTTGTCGGAGTAGTATATATGAACAAGAACGAGGAATACATAGTTACAATAGAGGATATAGGTACAGACGGTGAGGGAATCGGGCACATTATAGAGACTGCCTCAAAATATGATAGTCATGCGGATAAGGATTCAGGTAAATCCGGGATTAATGGTGTTTTGTCAGGCTGGGAGAAAGGGGTAACCTGCTTCGTCAAAGACACGGTTGTGGGTGATGAGGCAAGGATAAAGATTATCAAGGTCAAGAAAAATTATGTCTACGGAAGACTTATGGAGATAATCAATCCGTCACCTTACAGGGTAGAAGCGTTGTGTCCAAAGTCAAGAAGCTGCGGCGGTTGTACGCTCATGCATATGTCTTATGAAAAGCAGCTTGAATATAAGTTTAACAAAGTAAAAAACTGTCTTGAACGTATCGGCGGTCTGGAAGATGCAGAAAAATTTATGGAACTGATATATGGAATGGAGAAACCGTATCATTACAGAAACAAAATGCAGTTTCCGATAGGTATAGGTAAGAACGGAAAAGTAAATATAGGTTTTTATGCCGGTAGGACACATTCCATAATTGACATAGATGAGTGCGTGACAGGACATAAAATAAATACATTTATAATCAAGAATTTAAGAACATGGATTTCGGCAAAGTTCAATCAGGATAAGAGCTTTGTTTACAATGAGGAACTTCACAGGGGACTTTTTAGACATATAGTTACAAGAATCGGCTACGTGACGGGTGAGCTTTCTGTATGTATGGTTATAAATGGAGACGGATTAAGTAAAAAGCTTTGTGATGAGCTGGTCGGATGCCTGATGGCAGCAGTTGATGAGTATAATGAAAGCGAAGTAAAAACAGGCCAAAATGCTACAGAAGCTAATTGCTTAGAAGAAAAATCAAGACAAAATGCAGCAGATGATATTTTAGAGGAAAAGTCAAGACAAAGTGCGTCAGACGCTAATTTAGAGGAAAAATTAAATCAAAAAGATATAGATAAAAACTGGGAAGATAAAACCGCAGAATCCGAAACACAGGTTTTGATTAAACTTTCAAGTGTCAGTTTAAACATTAACAAAGAAAAGACCAATAAGATACTTGGGGATAAAACTGTAACTATATACGGCAGAGATTATATAAAGGATTATATCGGAGATATATGTTTTAATATCTCGCCTCAATCTTTCTTTCAGGTTAACCCTATACAAACTAAAAAATTATATGATAAAGCACTTTCTTATGCAGGCCTTACAGGAGATGAAACAGTCTGGGATATGTACTGTGGCATAGGAACCATATCGCTTTTTCTTGCCCAAAAGGCAAAGAAGGTATACGGCGTTGAGATAATACCAAAGGCTATAGAAGATGCAAAGGAAAATGCAAGATTTAATAAGTTTGATAATACTGAATTTTACTGTGGTAAAGCAGAAGAAGTCGTACCGGAATTATATCGTGAAAATGGCATTAAGCCGGATGTGATAGTTGTCGATCCTCCGAGAAAAGGTTGCGATATTTCATTGCTTGATACCATTTCCGATATGTCGCCCGAAAGACTTGTATATGTGAGCTGCGACCCTGCCACACTGGCAAGGGATATAAAATATCTTGGAGATAAAGGTTTTGAGGTTAGGAAGGTTGCGGTCGTGGATCAGTTTTGTCATAGTGTGCATGTGGAAGTCGTCACATGTCTACAAAGGGTGAATTCGTAGAAATCCTTGAATTTGCGCACTTTGCGAGGATTTTTAAGTTTAATCGGACTCCCGGAATCGGCAAGAAAAAAGAGATTTTTCACGAAGTAAAAGTCTCTGTCGGGTTCGAACTCGTATGAGTGGACACAAGAAAATGCAGTTCACAAATTCGATAATTACAGAAATATAAACATCAACAACAGAATAAGAAAATTAGTCGAAAGACCGCTTGTTTACTACATCTTCCGGTGTATGACAGGCGGTCTTTTTGACTGTTTAGACGGCCAGCTTATTCATCAGACACCTCCGAAAAGGAAAGGAGGAAGCTAAGATGAAGAAGACAAGTGATATGTGCTCATGTGGGATTTACGACCATGATGCAAGCACGAGAAAGGTGAGAATCAGCGAATTGCACGACTTTGAGGGACATCCCTTTAAGGTGGAACATGATATGGAACTATTCGAACTTATGAGAAGCATAGAGGAGAAAGGCATTCTTGTCCCACTTCTTGTAAGACCAAATCCGAAGGGATCCGGTTATGAAATCATTGCCGGGCATAGAAGAAAGGCGGCAAGTGAATGGGCAGGGATAGACAGTGTGCCAGTGATGGTTGTTCCTATGAATGATGAGGATGCGATAATCGCAATGGTAGATAGTAACCTACAGCGGGAGCATATAAAACCAAGCGAAAAAGCATTTGCTTATAAGATGAAGCTGGATGCCATGAAGCAGCAGGGAAAGAAGCTTCCGGACACTTTGTCCCAAGTTGGGACGAAGCTTAATAAGCAGGTTAATGAGGATGGAAAAGCCGTTCTCCGTTCGGATGAAATTCTGGCAAGACAGGTTGGTGAAAGCAGAAATCAGATAGCCAGGTATATCAGGCTTACAAATCTTATCCCCAAGATACTGGATATGGTTGATGAGGGGAAAATTGCATTTACGATTGCCGTGGAGCTTTCTTATCTCAAGGAAGAGGAACAGTATGAACTTCATGCTGTTATGGATTTGGAACAGTGCACACCATCATTGTCACAGGCAAACAGAATGAAGCGTATGAGCCAGAGTGGGATGTTTGATATGGATGCCATTTATTCGGTTTTGGAAGAGGAAAAGCCGAACCAGAGGGAGCAGATTAAGATTCGGGCAGATACACTGGCGGATTATTTTCCAGATGATTTTACACCCAAGCAGAAGGTGGAGCTAATTGAGAAACTTGTGAAGGAATGGTATGAGAAGCAGATTTCAGTTAACGAAAGGAAAAGGTGATATTATGAGCAATGAAGAACTCTCTTTATATGAGCAGATGGGTGGAACTTACAAAGAGATGGACGGATTATATTATCCGAATATCGAGATTGAGGATGTGAGCCGATTCTGTGGAAAGTATGGAGATATGTGGAAAAAGTACATGATGGAAAATCATCATGTGCGATACCGAAGTCTTATGGTAGAAGGGAAGTTAAATGAGATTGCAATGGAAGTAAATGAGGAAGCTCATGAAATGATTGATAGTATTGAGAAAAGGTACTTTGAAAAACATAAGCTGCAAAATTCTGCATCTACTATTGAAATGTGGCAGGTGCGGGAGATGATTAAGACAGTGGCGGAGGAGACAATTCTTTCAGACATTGTGTACAAAACAAGATAAGAAAGTGAGGAACAGAATATGACAGAGAAGATTAGAGAATACAAGATGAATGGGAGCCTGATTATCGGAGTAGATGCAGGCTATGGAAACTATAAGACGGCAAGAAGGGTTTTTCCTACAGCAATCAGTGCAAGCGAGAAACCACCCGTTCTTGCAAAGGATTATATCGAGATGGATGGGAAATATTATATTATTGGGGAAGGTCACAAGGGATTTGTAGCCGACAAGGTGACCGATGATGATAATTATGTACTTACCATGGCGGCAGTAGTGAAGGAACTGGAAGCAAGGGGATATACGGACACAAGAAATAATGTGCGTGTGCATCTTGCTGTGGGACTTCCACTAAAATGGGTACAGGCACAAAGAGAAGAATTTGAGGCATATATGCTGAAAAACAGGAATGTAAAAGTCGGATATAAGCAGAGAATGTATGAACTTGAAATCACAGGCTGTACGGTCATGCCACAGTGCTATTCTGCAGTTGCAGAAAATCTTAAGGATTTTAAGGGAATGAACCTTGTTGTGGATATCGGAAACGGAACCATGAACCTGATGTATCTCAATAACGGCAGGGCAATGGAGAGTAGGTCATGGACGGAAAAACTGGGAGTATTCCAGTGTGAAATAAATATTCGTAACAAAGTAAGGGATAATACGGGAAATGAGCTGATGCGTGAGGTCATTGACAATTTTCTTCGAACAGGAGAAACGGATATTGTTGAACCGTATGCAAGCCTGATGAAGGAAGCGGCAATGGAGTATGCAGATATTGTTTTTCAGAAGCTTTATGATTATGAGTATAATGAACAGATGATGAAGCTGCATTTTATCGGTGGAGGTACAAGAATTATTGAAGCTTATGGAAGTTACAATAAAGACAGAGTTTTCTTTAATCATGACATCAGAGCCAATGCCAAGGGCTATGAGTACTACTGCTATATGATACTTCGACATGAGCAGGGAAAGAGGGCGATGTAAATGGCAGATAAGACATGGAATAAGAATGTCCGTTTCAACATGAACAGCGAAGATGCAGTGCAGGCGTGGAGCCTGCTGCATTCTGCTGAAGTGGACAGGGAGTTTAAGTCCCAGAATGAATTTATCATCTGTGCCATCAATGATTTTTATAAAAGGCATATTAGTACAAAGAAGGATCCGTATCTTGAGACAAGGGAAAAGGAAGATGCTTTTGTGGACAGGATAGTGGAACAGGTAACAGCAAAGATTCTTGCCAATATTCCGGAACTTGCAGGAATGTATCTGCTGCAACAGCAGACAGCATTGGCAGCGGGATTACAGAATGGTGCAATGATGAATGTAACACCTGTAAAAATGGGAGCAGATGCAGTAACTGCCTCGCCTTTACCTGTGACGAATGTAGAAACTGGATTGAAGAATAAAGCAGATGATAATGAACCAGAGGAAAATGAACTGTTGGATTTTTCATTCGGGATGTAAAATGTTATACTTTTCACACAAAGAGTTGGAAAAAACTTTTTGTGAATTATGTGACTTAAAGTATAATTTTAGTTGGCAATAAGAGAAAAAATAAAAGAAGAGGCACGAGGCCTCTTCCATATCTCATAAATAAATCTTATTATTAAGTTTGC